>JAFXPL010000147.1 GCA_017527945.1 Bacteroidales bacterium
AACCCTCCTCGCGAACCACATCGCGGTCGCACAAACAAACACGACACAGAAATAATCACCACAGACATTTCTATAAGCCACAACACATCGTCGCATGAAAAAGAGGATGTGCCAAAACGTGACTTTTGACACACCCTCTTTCTTTCTAAAATCCAAACATAATGCATTATCTGAAAATCACTTTGCGCGTCTGTGCTTGCCCATTGACAGTCATCCGCAGCATGTAGATGCCATTAGGCAGGTTACCGCGATCGATTCGCATTTCCGACACATCCGCAGGCATCCGCATCGTGCGCAAAACGCGGCCACTCATGTCCAACAAGTCCAAAACCATCTCTGCATGGACGTTTTTAACCGCCACAACCATATAATCGTGTGCTGGATTGGGCGCAATAGTCATCTCCGCACCGCCAAACTCCTCAACTCCGGTCAACACCGTCAAATTCAGCGTAATGATGCTGTCGCAGCCGTTCACTGTGGTCAGATTCTGTGTATAAGTGCCGGCCGTGTTCGCGTTGAAGCCATACTGCGTATAGGTCTCGCCTGCTGTGATGCTGTCCGTGATGGTGATATTGTACACCGGATTCAACGTCAGGGTCAAGGTATAGACAGTGTCGTTGGACTCGATGACATACGTGCCGGCCGAAGCGAACACCCCTCCGGCAAACTCAACGCTGCCGCCTTCACAAACCGCAGTGTCAACCGTCATATACACCGTGTCCACCACCACTGTCGTGTCCGGAGTTTCAGGGACATAGTCAATTCTGATGTCATCCATGAAGAGGTTGTAACCATAGTCCGAAGTGGCTTTGAAAATGATGTAGGTCTCGTCGTTCTGCGCCGGAACAACGGCGGATGCGGAATCCCAACCGTTCATCACCGGATCGTAACCGTAAACTGTCGTCAAAAGGGTGGCATCCGTGAGGTTGGGCGTGTTGTTGACATACACTTCGATCACGTCCTGCGCTTCGTACGAATCCTGCTTGAAATATTTGAAAGTGAGTTGCATCGAATCCGTCAGTGCCAGCGCGGGCGACGTCATGGTCCCCCAACTTCCGTCGGCAAAGTTCCAACAATTGTATTTCATCATGCCACTTCCATTAAAAGGAATGCAGTCCGGGTAAGTTCCCGAGGATACCAGCTGCCAATCCTGACCTGGCGCAGAGGCATCCATGGCCCAGCAACCTACTCCATTCTCGAAATCCTCAGCCCACGGGAAGGCCGTGACTGTCTCGCAAGGCGTGGAAAACGTATAGACCTGAGAAGGGGCCGACTCTCCGTTATCATCACAAAGCATCACAATATAATATTGATAGACCGTGTTGTAAGGGTGTGCCGTCAGCGCAAAAAAGTTGTCGGTATAAACCTCAACAGAATCGTACTCCGCGTCTGTGGATGTTTTGTAATAAACCCGTGCGCCGTAGGCATTATTGGTATAAGTCCAGGAAATGGTGGCATCAAGACCGTCAAGAGTAGCGGAAATCTGCACGGGCGGCGTACAATCGGGCGTTTCAAACACCGCCACGTCATCAATGAAGCAGCTGGGGAAAATATGGCTGGAATTGGCCTTGCTGAACCAGAAGGCGATGTGACGTCCGCTGTCGGAATAGGTGGCGAAGTTGATCTCCTTGAGTTCCCATGCATTCGTGCTTCCCTCACGCCACACCGTGTCCACCGGCACAAATGTCAGACTGTCGGCGGGATCGGACATCACACCCACCACCATCTTCGTGATGGTCTGCTGAGCGGATTTGAAATTAAACGACATGGAAACATCCTGCATAGACCAGACACTGTCCAAAGCGGGAAGAACGAGGTAAGACGAATAAGAATTCATCTGCGTGAACATCACCGTTTGGTTGGAGTCACTCATACTTCCGCCACTGATGACCGGGTAATAGCTGTTCCATGCCTGGTTATATTCCTGCGAAATCCGGGTCCAGCAGGCGGGAATGGTGGAAAAGTCGCCCGGGTAGTTTTCGAAGTCCTCGAAAGCGGGGATGGTCAACACACAGTTGGTGTCTGGCGTGACAGGGTCGCCGGTACTGAACGCGAACACGATGTCCGGACGGTCGTAATGGTTGCCGTGCGTGCCTTCGGGAATGTTGGCAAGCGTGTCGGCCAAAGAGAAAGGTGTACCATCTTGCACACGGTTCCAGCAGTTGTTGACCGTGCCATTATTGACGTAAATCTCTGTTTCACAGTCACCCATGCCCGGATTCGGGTCGCAGGCTTCTCCTTCCACCAATACCAGCAAGTTGCCTCCGCCATAAAAGAAAGGTTGCGTAAAGACAAACTCTTTCCAATAGTCATCCCACTGGATGTCACAACCGAGCGAGTCATACACCAATGTGGCAGAGGCAATCAGATCGCCCCACGTTGCGGACAAATCGATGGCAGGATCGGACGTTTCTATCAGATAGATTTTAACCCGCTTGTCCCCGTCATCAATGGGATAGTTGCCGTATGTTAGGTGATAAGAAAGGGACTGAATGTCACCCGCCGAATGGTTGATTTCATTGCCAAGATAGAGCGCGGCCGACAAATGGTAGCCGTATGCGCCGGGCAACGCCGAATGGATAGACGTGTTCACGCCATTACCTATTGTGTCGGATGTCGTGATTTGCGCATGCATTGCGAAAAGCGGCAGCATCAATGCCGCCAAGAGAAGAATTTTTCTAATGGATAATTTTGCCATACCTTTTTATTTTAAGTTGTACATATAATTTCACACGGCAAAAATACCATTTGGCTACCCATTCGAACTCCCCCGTTTATGGGAGTTTGAATCAAATTATACTCATTTTTGATTATGTGCAAAAAGGCGCAGCAACACGTGCCACGCCTTTCGATAATAACTATGACTATAACTATGACTAATGACTATAACTAATAACTCACCCTTTCGCAATGTTCACAATCACTTCCATGGCTTTCACCATTGACTCCAACGGAACATACTCATACTTGCCGTGGAAGTTGTGGCCGCCCGCGAAAATATTGGGACAAGGCAAGTTACGGAACGAAAGGTTCGCGCCGTCAGTGCCACCGCGGATGGGCACGATGACCGGCTCCACATCCGCCTCCTTCATCGCTTTCACGGCACGTTCCACCACATAATAGACCGGCTCCACTTTCTCGCGCATATTGTAATACTGATCCTTTATTTCACAAGTAATGCAATTGTTATATTTGACATTCAAGAAGTTGACGATTTCCTGCATAAACTTTTTCTGCGCTTCAAAGGCATCGCGGTCGTGGTTGCGAATGATATACGACATCTTCGACTCCTCCACAGTGCCTTCGATATGGGTAAGCAGGTAGAAACCTTCGTAGTCTTGCGTGTGTTCCGGGCGTTGCGCGGCGGGCAGCATTCCGTTGAGTTCCATGGCGATAAGCTGCGAGTTCACCATCTTGTTCTTGGCATAGCCCGGATGAATGTTCTTGCCCTGAATGCGGATATTGGCGGAGGCTGCGTTGAAGTTCTCGAACTCCAGCTCGCCGATAGCCCCGCCGTCCATCGTGTAGGCGAAGTCGCAGCCGAATGCTTCCACGTCAAAGAATTTCACGCCGTTGCCGATCTCCTCATCGTGCGAGAAGGCCACCTTGATGTCGCCATGCTTGATTTCCGGGTGTTGGATGAGATACTCCATTGCACAGACAATCTCCGCCACGCCCGCTTTGTCGTCGGCACCGAGAAGATGCTTCCCATCGGTAGTGAGAATGGTCAACCCCTTGTAGTTCTGAAGTTCCGGAAACTCTTCGGGCGAAAGCACGACGTTGGACTCCCTATCGAGCACGATAGTGCCACCGTCGTAGTCCGGCACAATGACCGGAGCAGCGATACCGGGCATATCGGGGGCGGTGTCGAGGTGCGCCATAAAGCCAATCACGGGCCGTTTTTCTTCGGTATTGGAGGGCAACAGAGCCGTCACATAGCCATGCTGATCTTTGGTGACTTGCTGCATTCCTATTTGTTTCAGTTCCTCCACCATCACGTCGGCAAAATCGAGCAAAGCCTGCGTACTTGGATACGTTTCGGAATCCGGGTTGGCAGTGGTCGCGTAGGAAATATACTTGGAAAAACGTTGCAACAAAATATCTTTCATAACTGTAATTATTTGATTATTAAATTTTTATAACAATAATTTTCATCTCAAACGAATAAGCAAAGGTACACATTTTATTAAGAAATTTTTCTAAAAAAAACACTTGACAAAAGCCTATAAATATTGTATCTTTGCGCGCCAAAATTATATTTGATGAAATTATCTGAATTTAAGTATTATTTGCCTCAAGAACTAATTGCCCTCCATCCCGTGGAAGAGCGTGACGAGGCGCGTATGATGGTGCTCAACAGGAAGACGAAAACTATTGAGCATAAGTTATTTAAGGATATTATTGACTATTTTGACGAAGGGGATTTGTTCGTCATGAACAACACTCGGGTTTTTCCGGCGCTGATGTTCGGCGAAAAGGAGCAAACTCGCGCCCAAATCCGCGTTTTCCTGCTTCGCGAACTCGACGAGGAGAGCCGTCTGTGGGACGTGCTGGTGGATCCCGCGCGCAAAATCCGCATTGGCAACAAGCTCTCTTTCACCGAGGATGACAGCCTCGTGGCCGAGGTTATCGACAACACGACCTCTCGCGGCCGCACGCTGCGCTTTCTCTTCGACGGCGACCATGACGCCTTCAAGAAGAAACTGATGGAAATCGGCACCACCCCGCTTCCCAACGACATCCAGCGCCTGCGAGACATCGAGCCGAGCGACGAAGAAGACTACCAGACCATCTACGCTACCGAAGAAGGCGCCGTGGTGGCCCCTGCCGCCGGCTTCCATTTCAGCCGATTCCTGCTTTCCAAGATGGAAATCAAAGGCATTGAGCGCACCTATATCACCCTGCACGCCGGATTAAGCAATTTTAACGATATTGACGTGGAGGATCTTTCCAAACACAAGCCCGATTCCGAACGCATGATTATCCGCACGGAAGTGGCCGACAAAATCAACCAAGCCAAGCAGGACGGCCATAAGATTGTGGTCGTCGGCACCACCACGATGAAAGCCCTCGAATCGTCCGTCTATGACAGCGGCCTGGTGAAAACCACCGAGATGAACGGGCGGGAGGACATGTGGACCAACAAGTTCATCTATCCGCCCTATCGCTTCAAAGTGGCCAACGCCATGGTCACCAACTTCCATGCCCCGCAGAGCTCCATGCTCATGATGGTGGCGGCGTTCGGCGGCTATGACTTTGTGATGAAAGCCTATAAGGAGGCTGTGGCAGAAAAATACCGCTTCCTTACCTACGGCGATGCCATGTTGATTATTTAACATTTTTTAATACGATAAACTATGTCCAAAGCATATCAAGAAGCAGGCGTACAGTTAGAAGCAGGCTATGAGTCGGTGCGCCTCATCAAGAAGCACATTTCCCGCACCAACCGCCCCGGCATGATGGGCAACATCGGCAGTTTCGGCGGCATGTTCGACCTTGCCTCCCTCGGCTACAAGGAGCCCGTCCTGGTCAGCGGCACTGACGGCGTGGGCACCAAGCTCAAACTCGCCTTCATGATGGACCGCCACGACACCATCGGGCAGGACGCCGTCGCCATGTGCGTCAACGACGTGCTCGCCCAGGGTGCTGCACCCCTCTTCTTCCTCGACTACATCGCCGTGGGCAAGAACCACCCCGCCAAGATCGAGGCCATCGTGAAAGGCGTCGCCGACGGATGCGTCCTCTCCAACTGCGCCCTCATCGGCGGCGAAACGGCGGAGATGCCCGACATGTACGACGAAGACGAATACGACATCGCCGGCTTCACCGTCGGCGCGGTCGAGAAATCCAAGCTCATTGACGGCTCCAAGGTCAACGTCGGCGATACGCTCATCGGCCTCGCCTCCTCCGGCGTGCACTCCAACGGCTTCTCGCTCGTGCGCAAGATTGTCTTCAAAGACAACCAGCTCGACCTCAACAAACAATACGAAACGCTGCCCGACACGCTCGGCAACGTGCTCCTCACCCCCACCCGCATCTACGTGAAACCCGTCTTGGAAGTGTTGAAAAGTGTGGACATCCACGCCATCTGCCACATCACCGGCGGCGGTTTCGACGAAAACATCCCGCGCGCCTTGCGCCCCGGACAAGGCATCTTCGTCGATGAGCACAACTGGGAAATGCCCGCCATCTTCCCGTTCCTCGAAAAATACGGCAACGTCGATCACCGCGAAATGTTCAACGTCTTCAACATGGGCATCGGCATGGTGCTGATGGTGGATCCCAAAGACACCGACAAAACCGTCAAGATGTTCAATGAGCTGGGCGAGAAGGCATACGTCATCGGTAATGTCACAGACAAGGAAGGGGTGGTTGATATCAGATTGAAGCAATAGGCAATCGTTAAAACTTTTTCCTTAAGCAACCCCGAAGGGGTAAAACGCACGAAGTGCTAATAACCCCATACAAGGCCGAAGGCCGAAGTGTGGGGGAGGGAGAAACGGACAACAATAAACAATTCGAACAACATGAAATACATCGGTCCGCACGTCAGCGCATCGGGCGGGGTGGAAAACGCCCCGCTGAACGCCATGCAGGTGGGGGCGAGTGCCTTCGCCCTCTTCACCAAAAACCAGCGGCAATGGTTTTCCGCACCCCTGAGCGAAAAATCCATCGCCTTATTCAAGGAAAACCTCGAGAAATCAGGCATTTCCGCTGACTATGTGCTCCCGCACGACAGCTACCTTATCAACCTCGGCAGTCCCGACCCCGAAGGGTTGGAGAAGTCGCGCAACTCCTTTGTGGAGGAGATGCGCCGATGTGAGCAATTAGGGTTAAAAATGCTTAATTTCCACCCGGGCAGCCACCTCAAGCAGATCTCGTTGGAGGAGTGCCTTGCCCGTGTGGCCGAAAGCATCAACATCGCACTGGACAAGACGCAGGGGGTGACCGCCGTGATCGAGAACACGGCCGGACAGGGTACCAACGTGGGGTTCAGCTTCCAGCATCTGGCCTACATCATCGAAAAGGTGGAGGACAAGCATCGCGTGGGGGTCTGCATCGACACGTGCCACACCTACTCCGCCGGCTACGACCTGAAGACGGAGGACGGCTACCGGCAAACCTGGCGGGAATTTGACGATACCGTGGGCGCACACTACCTGCGGGCGGTGCACCTCAACGATACCAAGAAGGCGTTCGCCAGCCGCGTTGACCGCCACGACAGCATCGGCAAGGGGCTGTTGGGCATGGAATTTTTCGAGCAATTCATGCGCGACCCGCGCTTCGACGACATGCCGCTCATCCTCGAGACTCCGGACGAGACACGCTGGGCCGAGGAAATCACCTTGCTGCGGCAACTGGCATAATAGGAGCGGAAAACGCTCTATCGAATAAACATGCAAACATGCAGCGACTCCCATGCCGTCCCCTTATCCTTCCTCTGCCACCACATGGTACCCGCCGGTCTTTTTGCTGCCGGTGTACACAATTTTCCCCTCCTCCTTGAGCTGGGCAAGAAGGCGATTGACAGTGGATTGAGAGATACTCCTGTTTCGTTTTATTTCTGCGGCAGCACAGCCTGGATGTTCGGCAATGAAGGCATAAAGAAGGTCTCGCTGCTGTGATTTCTTCTGTCTGACGGTTTTCGGCTTGGTGTTTTGTTCCCGGGATATTTCGATATCCCCTTTTTTGGTTTTCTTGACATTTTTGGAAATAAGGTTGTAGGCGTGAGTGGCTAAATTATCCGAATAAGAAAACATGGTGTTCTCTATATTGGATTTGACCACAACACCGGACTTGTTATAATCCACTATGTTGGCATAAGGAATTATGATACTGCGACTGACTTGTACAGCGTATGACTCGCCCAGTAGCTCCATAATTGCCGTTAAGGTGCCGTAACGAAGCACACTGCTCCCGTCTGTGAGATAAAGCCGAGTGTAGTTCTTCTGCTGTTTACAGTAGGAAATGTCATCTATCGAAACAAAGATTTTCTTTTTACTCTTATCGAAAGAATTGGTTTCTATTTTATGATACTCGTTGAAGAGGAAAGACTCTTTGTCATGGTTTAGCTCTTTGTAGTAAAGGAAAGATGTCAAAGAAAAAGACACAAGCGCAAAGGACATGTCGCGTAGAAAAACGAAAAAACCGTCCATTGCCAAATACGTGATTGATTTGTTGGGGGTGGGCTGGGGGTACATGTAGTCCAATATGTCTGGCGCCACCAACACCATCTCGAACAAAAAAGCGAACACTACACTGAAGAGAGTGGCGAGAATGTATTCCAATATCCGACTTTTCGCATACAGTTTTGGAAACAAAACCAAATGGTTGATGTATATGATAAAGAGAACAGCCATTCCGGAAAGGTACTCCTTGTAGATGTGATTGCAAGCTGCCGGGCGCAGCACGCAATTTCTTCCAAAAAAGAAGACAAGGCAAACACAGAACACAACATGGAGTGTCCAAAAGAAAATAGTTCTGACTTTATGGTTCATAGAGGATTTTTTGCGGCAAATATACCTTTTTTTCAAACAAGCAAAAAGTATTTATTGTATCAAAATCCAACCAAAAATAATAGATTCGTCCCATTTTTAAAATAATTGATTGAATATCTTGAAAATTCGATGACATAATATACAAACATCAGCTTTATATATGTATTTAATAATAGTCTATTTATAATCAACATGTTATAGTATATATATAGATTGTGGATTGGCATCATTTAATTTATCAAAAAGATGTTTCAAATATCAGATTCGTCATATTTTCGTCACATTATCAAAATCCAGTGATGACAAAATTCGTTTGTTACAGAATTATTTCATATTTTTGCTTTCATCAAATTCAACAAATATGGCAATACAAAGGAATTACATTTTATTTGGGGCATTTTTAGTGCTCCTCTCGCTGGTTTCATGCCACAAAAACGAATCGGACGTGCCGCAACAACCTTCTCCGCACCGAGTAATCTCAGAGCAGGGATCAGACACCAAGACGGTAGGCCAACACTGGCTGTCCACAGAAATCGGCCACGACGGCAAACGTTGTCCTGGCTGCATCATGTATCATGGAAAACGGATTCATCGCGACTGCATGCATCATGGCAACTATTGTAGATTTGTAACAAAGGTGAATCTCGCCATAGACAGTTCCAGTGTCACCGCCACGACCACGGACACTTTCGGTCTGACCTCGGAGGACTTCTTCGTGATGCCCGACCGCTCGCTGAACTACACGGACGAGAACAACAACCGCATCTTCCTGAACATCCCGGCGCAGATGGTCTATCGGGACAGCGTCACGCAGCAGTTCACGTTCACGGGGCTGTTCTTCAGCAACACGGCGGCGTACAGCAACCTTTAGGAATTGTCGTGCATTATATTATTCATCAAAAGTACAATGAAAAAGACATTATTATTGACTTTTGTCGGATTTATGGTGCTTTCAGGACTGAAGGCACAGAATGCAACCGCCTGGAACCTGACAGGCAATGCTTTCCCCTGGATAAGTGCGGAGACCTATTTCCTCGGCTCCACCAACAACTATCCACTGCTAATCAGGACGAACAACCAGGACCGCATGTACATCAGCACGGCAGGTAATGTTGGTATCGGAACCAACATTCCACAGCAAATGCTACATATCGTTGGTGGTAACATTCTCATTTCGAGAACATCCTCCAACCGTGCGCCTGGATCCGCCAACGGGTCGTTGCTCTTCGGGGATACAACCACCACCTTGAACCCGTTCGGAGAATGGGGTATCGAATACGTGAATGCTGCTAATGAAATCCCTGGGCTGAATTTCTGGAAACCTTTCACCACCTCACATGTGAGTATGAACTATTGCCTGTTCCTGAAGGACGACGGCAACGTGGGCATCGGCACCAACAACCCACAGGCGAAATTGGCGGTGAACGGGGAGATTCTGACCAAGAGCGTGCGGGTGAACACCAACGCCACCTATTGGCCGGACTACGTTTTTGAAGACAGCTACAACCTGATGAGCCTGAGGGAGCTGGAGCGGTATGTGAACGCCCACAAACATCTGCCGGGCGTGCCTTCCGCACAGGAAGTGGAAGCGAAAGGCGACGTCGATCTCGGCGCGATGAACGCCCTCCTCTTGGAGAAGGTGGAGGAACTCACCCGCTATGTCATCGACTTGCAGAACCAGATTGACGAACTGAAGAACGGAAAGGAGTAAGGGTATGAGAAAGTTATTTTTTGCAATTATAGTGCTTTCTTGTTTTTTGACAGGATGCAAGAAAGATTGTGGGTTCCCTTATATGTCGAATGACACCCCTGCATTGAAACAAAACGACTACAACTCTTGTGAGGCAATATATAGAAACTACTACTACTTGGTGTGTCGCGGTTCTAGTGAGGTTGATTACCCCTATTGGGCAAACGATGGGGACACTATAATGGTATGTGGTTACTTTCCCAAAGATTGGGATGGGAATCGAAACAATTTTATTCTTTTTGACAGTCCAGACAATGCGAATGAAACTACATTTTGCGTAAGTGTATTCGATGCTTCGCCAAAACTGCCAGAGGAAATCGACATATCCAAAAAATGTTACATTAAAGGGCACTTGTTCTTCAACATACTGCACCTCAGTTTTGGGAATTACCCCATTGTGCCCTGTATCAATGGTGTTTATGATGTAACTTTTGAATAAATGTCGGAATAACATGAAAAAAGCACTTTCATTAACGGTTATCATACATTTGTGTCTGTCATGCGGATTAGGTGCCCAAAATATGGTTACTGAAGCTGAAACCAGAACAGCAGCCGTGCACTATGCCCAATCGTTCCTGCAATATAATAACCTTTCTTCGTCAAACATCAAAACTGTGTATTCGTATGAAGAAGAATCCTATACTTTAATGCGGGAAGTTTTGTTTGACAATGGATTGTCTATCTTGTTCTCTGCATACAAATCCTGTTTGCCAGTATTGCTCTATACAACTAATTATTCTTCCGTGTTGGCTGATATTGAGAGTCTTTCCGCAGGATTACTTGACTTTATGCAAAACTATGCTGCCGCTATTACTGTTGCCGCTAAAGATGACCGTAACCTAAATGTACACTCTGATTGGTCCTTGCTTTTAAATGCAGACTTGTCAGAGGTAGTAGATCGTTCAGGTCATATTTACGGACCGTTATTAACAACCCAGTGGGGACAGGATAATCCTAACGGTGGTGTAATGTATAATGGTGGAATTTATAATGTATATAATTATTTTGTTGAGTCAACAGGTAGCACTTGTTCCCATGACACCTGTCCGACAGGATGTGTCGCTACGGCTATGGCTCAAATCATGAAATACTGGAACTATCCCGTATATGTGCCTAACAAAGTTGAACAATACGATTGGTGTAATATGCCAGACTGTTTGTATTATAGGACATTAAACCTTGATAATGGGAACTATGACACTAATGCTAACTATGTAATGGAGAGAAATGCAATAGCGAGGTTGATGGCAGATTGCGGCAGGGCGGCAAATATGCACTATTGTATGTATGATTGTCAATCATTTGCGTGGCCCATAGATGCAAGAAACGGTTTAGTGGACACGTTTGGGTATCATCCAGATGCCAATAGACAATTAAGATCAAGTTATTCTACCAAAACTTGGAAAAGAATGTTGATTGATGATTTGCGGGCAGGCAAACCCATATTATACGGCGGAATTTCCTGGAAAACTCAAGATTATCAATTGGGTGGTCATGCTTTCGTATGTGACGGTTATAATGAAAGCACGGATAAATTTCATTTCAACTGGGGGCACGGAGGGGATAACAACACGTGGTGTGCAGTTGACAGCATCATAGAGGGAAACTACAACTGGAATCATCTCGAGCGTGCCGTTTTCAACATCCACCCCGGCACACCTCAGGACTACTGCGACTTCGAGATGCCTCTGTTTTTACATTACTTGCAGTATTACAACATGTATGGCAACACAACCCCCGCCCCTTGGTTGAACGTCCCCCTCACCTTCACCCGTCTGACCAGCGTGCCAAACGACCCGCAGCTCCCCGCCTCCTGGCGGACGATACCCTCCGGGGCGACCTCGGAATACGCCGCGCACGAGGAAATCGTGCTTCAGGACGGCTTCCTCGCGGAGCCGGGCTGCAACTTCTACGCGCACATCGTGCCGTGCCCGTCCTGCGACAGCCGGTCGGAAGACTCGTTTGCCTCCGCCTCGTCCGCCGACGACTCCGTGCAAGGGGGATTGCGCACCCGTCATTCCGCGCTTCGCGCGGAACCCCAAACAAATGCGCACACGTTGACCGTCTATCCCAACCCCACCAACGACCTTCTGCACATCGAGCTGGCCGGCGGCGCGGGCATCGCCAATGTGGCACTGTACGACTTGCAAGGTCGCGCTGTACGGACGCGATTCATCGCGTCCGCGAACAGCCAAACCGCCACGGTGGACGTGCGTGGTGTCCCCGCAGGTGTGTACATGCTGCGCGTGACGGACGGGGAGGGGAAGGAATATGAGGGGAAGGTGGTGAAGAGGTAAGCGAAAAACATATATTTGCAGCGTTGTTTGCTTAACTTGATGTGTAAAGGACTTCGCACCAAGGTCGGTGGCAACGCGAAGAAGTAAAAAAATAGAAGTCTCCATAATGAAAAAAAGATACATTATAAAAAAACACATCATTACCCTTTTGCTTGTCGGCATGTTTGCGGGAGCGTCCGCGCAGAATGACACGCAGTCATTCGACAGCGTGTTCCGGCACGTGGATCTCAACCATACCACAACGGGCATTTTGTATGAACGGGTGCTGCCATTTGACGACCTGCCACTTTGCAACTCTTCGGCCAGCAATTTCCTGACAAATAGGATAGACTCAACCGATTCTATGCGAAAAACGCACAGCGTGGGGATTAACTTAGGATGGACAGACGGAGTGTCGCTAAAATTCAATATTGAGGGAAATGTATATCTTCAATCTGACATCGGTATTAATATGCATTTTCTTGTCCCGATAATACCAATTCCTTTTGATATCGGATGTGATGTTAAAGCTGTTTATGAGAAGAAATTTTCCAAAGCAACAAACACATGTTGGTTTGCTGGTGGAGGATTAAGCTTCGGTATCGTTCCGCACAGCAAGAAAGATAATGGAATTTCGTTCAAAGAGTCCGTCTTGTCCATTTTTGGAATAGAATACATGATGGACAGTCACCCCTTGTCGGTGCAATTTGACGCAAGATTTGGATATGGAATCATTCACACGCCAAAAGTTATTCGCCCCGATCGAATAGGCTTCCCCAATGACAACCCTTACCATTTCTTGGACTTTGGCATAGTGTTCTCATTACGTTACCACTTCGGGAAATAGAATTAACAAACAACAATATAATTATGAAAAAACACATCATTGCCCTTTTGCTTGTCGGCATGTTTGCGGGAGTCTCTGCGCAGAGCTACACACAAGCTTTCGACAGCGTGTTCCGGCACGTGGATTTGAGCTACACCTCAATGGGGATACTATGTGAACGTGGGTTACCGCCTGAAGGCCTGCCGACAAACAGCTCTTTGGCCAATGGCAAAACGACAAATATGTCAGACAGCGTTGATCTGGAGAAGTACAAACATAGTGTTGGATTTAGTGCTTTTTGCTCTTTTGTCGGTGTTTCGTTGAAGTTCAATTTGAAAGAAAACTTATACCTTCAATCTGATTTTGGTGGAAATGCTTATATTAATTTTTTATTTATTCCTGTTAGTCCGGCCTTAGGCGTTGATTTTGGCGTACAATCGTACCTGCTATATGAGAGAAAATTTCCACGAAGGAGTAATACGTATTGGATTGTAGGAGGAGGATTGAATTTTGCCGGCGTACCACATATTCCTTATAGTAAACAAGTTTCATTAAAAGGCGGACTCAAAGCTATTTTTGGAATCGAGTATATTGCTGAAAAGGCCCCTTTTTCCATCCAATTAGACACTCGTTGGGGGTATGGTGTCATCTATTCTACACCGGGAGTAGAGGCATACAGAAGAAACGGGGAAATTCCCGACAACAATCCTTACCATTTTTTGGACTATGGCATTGTGTTCTCATTACGTTACCACTTCGGAAAATAGAATTAATAAACAGCAAAATAATTATGAAAAAACACATCATTACCCTTTTGCTTGTCGGCATGTTTGCAGGTGCCTATATGCTGCGCGTGACGGACGGGGAGGGGAAGGAATATGGGAGGAAAGTGGTGAAGCGGTAAGCGAAAAATGTATATTTGCTGCGTTGTTTGCCTGTTTTGGTGTTTAACGGACTTCGCACCAAGGATAGGAACAACGTGAAAAAATTAAAATTGGAAGTCCACTACAAGTTACATTATGAAAGCAATCAGAATATTGCAAATAGCGGCGGTGTTGGTGTCAGGATTCGGTTGGGAGCTATCAGCACAAGACTCCTTGCCCTATGTCAAAATAGGCAATATTTCCGTTTATGGGTCAGCCGACTCTATCGTTGGAGAAGGAATACAAGGTCTTGTCTCTTTTGACGCCGCAACAAACACTCTTTTTTTGAATAATGCCTCAACGCCAACCTGTTGGCTCTATAAGACAGGAAGTAGTTTCAAAATCAAATTGTCAGGCAACAATTATATGTCAGATATGATATCTAGTTCTGATTCCTGTATCTTCTACGGACCTGGCTCTCTGACCATTGGAGGTCCATCTGTACGTGTTGCGTTCACCTGCTCCTACACAGACTTCTTGATGTTAACCGAGGAAGCAACACTATACATCAACGCATCGGAATGCGGGATAGACGCTTGGTACGATAACCTTTTGATTTCTCCGCGTTATCCCAACCTTGCCATAGACAACAGCAGTCTGACAATTTCGTCTGACTACTGCTGCAATTGTATTTGGAATTGGTGGTTGAGTGAATGCCATGTTGTAGCTCCACAAGATTTGGAATACCAAACTGATGAATGGTTCTTTCTGCCATCAGGCACTATTCGCGACTATCTGGAAATCCGTCCGGGTACGGTGGGAATTCCTATAAACAGGCCTGTTGATTGTCAGGTTTGGGGCGTAGCGGGAGGTGTCCGAATAGATAAATTGTCTAAAGGTCAAGCCATTAAGGTGCTGAATATTTCCGGACAGACAATTCTTGACATTCCCGTTCTTGATTCAACTACATTTTTGCCTCTAAAACCGGGTATCTACATTGTACAAATCGACAACTATACTAAAAAAATCATTGTTTATTAAAACTGCATTTACCTTTTAATTTATGAAAAATATATATATCAGTTTGGACTTTTGTGTCCTAAGAATAGATAAAAGAATTAATTTTGCAGCGTTGTTAGCCTAACTTGATGTTTAACGGACTTCGCATCAAGGCCGGCGGCAGCGCGAAGAAGTAAAAAATAGAAGTCCCCAATAGTATGATAATGAAAAACAAATTCTTTTTATTTACTTTTTTGCTTGCAATCGCATTGTTGTCCGCTTGTCATAGGGAAACAAGAACCGACATCACTGAAAGTTCATGGAAAGTAAAATCTGTGACCACTTATGGTTTAACTCGTCATGTTGACTGGTCGGACGAGTTTAGCATGCCCGATGCATATAGACTGGTATTTCTGAATGACACACTTTTTCAATTAAACACCAGTATCAACAGAGCTGTCGGGATATACCAGTTTTCTCCTCAAGAGTTCATAATATACAAATATGGCACCCTTACTTTCGTCTGTTGTGAGGAAAAATTGGACAAACAGCTTCTCCACGCCTTACCAAAGGTCACTTCATACAAAACGAAAGAAAATACTTTGATTCTAAAGGGGGATGGCTGCACTATAAAACTGGTCAAGGAGTAGTCAAAAAGGCTATGTTTACAGCCATGTCGGAAAACAGATTTGACACCACGAGAGACAGGGATACAAGGTTACTATTCATCAAAACACCAAAGCAATGAAAAAGACGTTATTATTGGATCTCGGCGCGATGAACGCCCTCCTCCTGGAGAAGGTGGAGGAACTCACCCGCTATGTCATCGACTTGCAGAACCAGATTGACGAACTGAAGAACGGAAAGGAGTAGGGCATGAGAAAGATATGTTTTTTTTGTTTTTTGATTTTTTTGGTGACATCCTCGTTGTCAGCCCAACAGCACCCGATGATGGTGCGCCATGCCGGTCATCTCCGATATGAGAGCTCTTCCAACAATATAGAAAAACAGGAGCTTTCTTTGATTTTGGACGAAAATTCATTCTCGCAATATAGGCTGGCAAGAAGAGAGTATATAGCTGCAATTCCACTGTGGGGACTTGCAGGAGCAGGTTTTCTGGTTTCTACTGTGTGGGCTTCTATCGCATTTTATGACTTGGCTAATCCTTCCGAAAATACACCAGGAATGGAAACCACTCCTGTGTTTCCGATTCTATTTGCTATTTCCGGGATAACCATGGGAGTCTCTTTGGTCCCGATGATTCCAGCATTGGTTCTCACTATAGACAGCCACGCAAAGTTAAACAGGATTGCCCGAAATTATAATCATACCGTATCGCTGTCTCCCCACCTTTCTCCCAATGGAATTGGTCTAACCCTTAAATTTTAACCCTATGAGAAATAATCTCGTTTTTATATTTTCTTTTCTTCTGTTTTCTTATTCATTCGGTCAAAGTTTGGTCACAGAGGAGGAAACCCAAAGAGCAGCAGTCAAATATGCCCGGCTTTTTCTGAACTATAACGATATGTCACAAGCAAATGCTGTATCTATGAAAAGTTATACTGAAAATTCACATGTGATCATGAGAGAGGTGGAATTTGACAACGGACTGTGTATATTGTTTTCTGCACATAAGAATTGTTTACCTGTGCTTTTATATTTCGGAAGCTGTACGCAGATTGCGTTCAAGCTATTCAACCAATAATTGGAAAAACATGGTGATAAGTAATTTGAGGTCGGGTATTCCTGTTTTATATGCAGGTGTGTCATGGAAAACAAAAGAATTTGATATGAATGGCCATGCTTTCGTTTGTGACGGTTATAATGAGAATACGGATAAATTCCACTTCAACTGGGGACATACAGGTAGTTATAACCAACTATGGTGTACTATCGACAGCATTATAGAAGGAAGTTACAACTGGAATCATCTCGAGCGTGCCGTTTTCAACATCCACCCCGGCACAACCCAGAACTACTGCGATTTCGAGATGCCCCTGTTTTTACATTATGCACAATATTACAACATGTATGGCGACACAACCCCCGCCCCTCGGTTGAACGTCCCCCTCACCTTCACCCGTCTGACCAGCGTGCCGAACGACCCGCAGCTCCCCTCCTCCTGGCGGACAATACCTTCCGGAGCGACCTCGGAATACGCCGCGCACGAGGAAATCGTGCTTCAGGACGGCTTCCTCGCGGAGCCAGGCTGCAACTTCTACGCGCACATCGTGCCGTGCCCGTCCTGCGACAGCCGGTCGGAAGACCCGTTTGCCTCCGCCTCGTCCGCCGACAACTCCGTGCAAGGGGGATTGCGCACCCGTCATTCCGCGCTTCGCGCGGAACCCCAAACAAATGCGCACACGTTGACCGTCTATCCCAACCCCACCGACGACCTTCTGCACATCGAGCTGGCCGGCGATGCGGGCATCGCTAGCGCGACCCTGTACGATTTGCAGGGACGGGCTGTACGGACGCGGTTCATCGCGCCCGCGAGCAGCCAAACCGCGACGGTGGACGTGCGTGGCATCCCCGCCGGCATGTATCTGCTGTGCGTGACGGACGGGGAGGGGAAGGAATATGGGAGGAAGGTGGTGAAGAAATAGCAGACGGCGTTCGTGAAAAATGTAATTTTGCAAGCGAAAAAACATCAGAATAAAAATCACGGTTATGAAAAAAATGATTACTTTTATCGCAGTTTTTTGTACGGTTTCGTCAGTCTTCGCCCAGTACGAGTCGTTCTTTGGAAGGGAGTCGTGGAAGTATGGCGAAGTTCACGGTGCCTCATGCTACATGGATGATTATGAACCTGACATAATTGCATGCGGCTGTTGTTTTACAGAATATTATACAGGGCATAGAGAAGATACCGCTAAAATAGGCGACCATGTCTATTTTCGTTGTGAATCCCCTTACGCTTTTAACCTTCCCCCGGAATTGTTTCTCAGGGAGGATACCTTAGGTGGCCGCTTGTATATGCGTAGTTATCGGGACGATAACATCCCGGAATACCTAATATGCGACCTTTCTCTATCACAAGGTGACACCTTCCTTCTTCCTTGTTTGTTTTATTATTGGCCCTCATGGTCAGACACGTTGCAAATGGTCGTGGACAGTGTGCGGTTTGTGTCCGGTAAAAAAGTGATTGATCTGTCTCCGTTGGACAATCATGGATCTTTCTTCTACAGCGGAGCTTCTAGTGATTATTACTCACAGTACAACGTCACCCTGCGTTTCATGGAGGGAGTAGGACCTATTTACGGGATATACCCAACAACTGAACCGTATTTAGGACTTCTTCTATGCTTGCATAAAGATGATACCCTGTACTACATGACCCATGAAGACTTTGGTTGTTATCAATCAGACGTTTGGGGTGTTCCTGATTACCCACAATCCTGCATGAATGTCTATCCAAACCCTGCTGGACAGACTATTACAATTGACTTCAAGGAGGACATGGATGTAGATGGAACGGTTTTGATACGGGACATCATGGGGTGTGTCCGCCAGTGTCTCCAAGTCACCGAAAAACATGTTATTGTGAACGTCTCCGCTCTTCCAACAGGAGTGTATTTGTTGACATATTTGGATGCGGAAAACCGTAAAATCACAAACAAAATCGTGAAACAATGAGAAAAAGCATGTTGGCGGCACTGTTATGTGTCCCATTTATCGTATTTGGCCAAAGCCACAGCTGGGATGGTAAAGGTATCCATCCTAAAGAAAAATTGCATTACCTCAATATCTTCGTAAACATCATCTACGACATGCATCCGAACGCCAACAACACGTTCAACAATCCCAACATGTATTGGCCGACGATAACGGACCCGAGCTTGGAGGGGATAAATACGGCGGCCATCCCGACATATCTTTTGGATTGGATGGACACGGTGTATGTTCCAGGACAGCTGCATGGCACCTGCACGCGATTGTATGGGGAGTCCTCCTTCGACTCCTTGCAGGTCACAGGTGATTTTGTGGTGGTGAATTTGCGTGAGAGCACGGTGCTGAATTATGGGGCGTTTGACCGATATCGTATCCGTGATGCTGCAATAAATATGTTAAGCCAAAGCAGTGCTTTTACGTTGTTTGGGCATCTTGGATTTTCAGACTTCAACGCACAAAATGTTTTGATCCGGAACATCACGAGAAACTACGGGGGGATGGATCCAGGCAGCGGACTCGGGGGAAGAAACACTTTGCAATGCGTGGGCGACTGGGATCTGTCCAACAATCCCACAAGCATTGTCACCCATGAAATTTCGCACGGGTTGTTTGGCGACAACGACTTTCATACTTCGGGAGGAAACCACAGGGGGCAAAGCCATGCCATGGCGTTCCTGAACATTCAAGGTGGTTACGGGCTTATGGGTGCAGCTAATTCCGGACTGGTGGGATGTAACGGATACGAGCGGTGGCGCATGCATTGGAAACACCCGCAGTCCGTCGATTACATTTCCGCACGAGATGCCGACAATGCCGTCTCGATGGTTTCTGACATCTCTCGGGAGGATGGCGACCAAACATTCATACTCCGGGATTTCATGACATACGGTGATGCGGTACGTATCAAACTGTCCTACAAGGACAGCATGACTTCCTCTAATCAATATATCTGGCTGGAAAACCATCAGGTGGGGAACAATGGGAAACTTGACTTCTTGCAGTTCTCAAACACAAGTTCATGTCGCCCGCATGGAGCCGCAGGCATTTACGCATACTATCAGATAGGCCGGGACAGGTTAGAAGGTACTCCGAATCAAGTGTGGGATACTTTTCACCGTGACAACCTGAAAATCATCCCGGCTGAGGGGTACTACGACTACGCGTTGCTTGCGGACACACACAGCCTTAATTGTGTCACTTTTGAGATGCATAGTCACGCTATGGTTCGGGGAGAAGAAAATCCCTTTTGCGGAGGGCACGACCAGGAAGCACATCTTTTCCCACAGCCAGCGGATACAATATTGTACACCTCCAGCGAATATTACATGTGGAGAAAAATCATCAACCAACAGAACTATGACTACTTGCCAAGCGTTGGTGATGATTTTGATGCATTCAGCACCCACACAAAAATCAACATGGGAACAAATCCCAGCACATGTAATGCAAAAACTTGCCATAGTAACAATAGTAATCCCAGTTCCATTATCAGAGCATGGTCTTCGGAAAAGAACACACAGACCACGTACCTGACTGGGCTGAGTATAGAGATGACTCCGATACCAGGAACTGGAAACTTCCTGGTAAGCATCCGCTGGAACGATTACGACATCACCAACGACACCCGATGGACGGGGAAAATAGCCTTGAAAGACACGGCCATTCTCATGGCGGGCAACACCATCACGCTGGCTCAGAACAGAACGGTTGCGCAACCCACCCGCAATCCAGAGACAGGGCTGTTCGCCGGGAAAACTCGCTGGACGTGCGAAAGCGGCTCCTATTTCCGGCAGGACTCCGCTTCGACACTCATTCTCACAGAAAACAGCAGTCTCCTATTTGAGAATGGCAGTCACTATGACTTGTCCAAGGATGCTCGTGTGGAGATACACGCAGGGTGTTCACTTGCTGTGCAACCGGGCGCTGAAATCCAATTGAAAGGCATTGTGGAGGTTGACTCTGGCGGGGTTCTCACTCTTTACGACACGGCCAAAATGGATAGTTCCGCCCGCCTCATCGTCCGCCCCGGCGGCAAGCTCATCGTTGACGGCGGAACGCTCACCTCTGCCTGCGCGGGCGAGATGTGGCACGCACCCGCGCAGATCGCACAGCTGCAGGCGATTGCCGAACGCAACACCGGCCGCGCCTCGGTGATGGCCAGGGGCGGACGGTACGGACGCGGTTCATCGCGCCCGCGAGCAGCCAAACCGCGATGGTGGACGTGCGCAACGTCCCCGCAGGTGTGTACATGCTGCGCGTGACGGACGGGGAGGGGAAGGAATATGGGAGGAAAGTGGTGAAGCGGTAAGCGAAAAACGTATATTTGCAGCGTTGTTTGCTTATCTTGATGTCTAACGGACTTTGCATCAAGGTCGGCGGCAACGCAAAGAAGTAAAAAATAGAAGTCCCCAATCAAAAAATGAAAATAAAATCGCGTATCATTATGGCTTTTGTTAATGATTATAGTAGGAACAGCTGTTTTTTTCTCCTGTGAGAGACCTGATGTTGAACCAGATGACGAATTCATCATAACAGAATTTCCCATTGACGGACCGTTTTGTATCGTATTCATGATCAAAATGATATGGATACGTTTTTTGAGAGTTACGAATACCCCCTTCCTCAATTGGACTTTTCTAAGCAATCGATGTTTTTGCTTTGGGGTTACAGTTTTGGGGAAGTGTATAATAAAGAAATATCATTCATAAAAATAAATGACAATGCATACCAATTCGATGTGGATATAACGGAGGCGCAAATTCTTCCATCGGGAGGCCCTTGGATTGCCGCTTTTTATACTAACAAAAAAATCGAAAAATCAGATAGTGTTTTTGTTTCAGTTAATATTCATGAATAATGCATAAATATGACGGCAAAAAATAATTTTTCAAAAACACACCGCCATATCAAAAAAAAATGTATTTTTGCCGCCGAATTCAATTGCTGCGTTCTTCTAACGGTTAGGAATCAAGATTCTCAATCTTGCAATACGAGTTCGATTCTCGTACGCAGTACAAAAGCAAGGCCATCTGTCGCAAACAGATGGTTTTTTTATTAACCGTATCGCATACTTTTGCAATCTACAAACAAGAATGAAGAAAATTCTCTATTGGATCCAGAATGCGCGGCCTTACGCATTGCCACAAAGTGCCCTTCCCGCCTTGGTAGCCGTATTCATGGCAGCCGGGAAGGATCATTTCTCCATCGGGCTGAGCATTGTCGCGGTGCTGGGCGTGATGCTGGCCCATCTGTCCGTGAACCTTTTCGACGATTATTTCGATTTTCAGTTCAAAAGTGACGAGGTCCGGGAACAGATGGCGGCGGAAGGGGAGCGCGTCCGTATTGCCAAAAGCCCCTACCTGACCTCCGGTGAGGTCACCCCGCGACAACTCTTCGTTGTCGCTTCCCTGTTCGGACTAATTGCCATCCTGCTGGGATGCATCGTGTTCGCAAAACGTGGCCTCATCCCTCTTTACATCGCCCTCGCTGCAGGTTTCCTCGGCTTCTTTTACTCCGGAAAGCCCATTCGGTTCTGCTACCGCGGTCTCGGCGAGCTGGTCACGGGCCTCATTTTCGGCCCGCTGCTGATGGCAGGTGTGCATTATGCGGCATACGGCACCCTTACCGCAGGTGTTTGGGTGGTGTCCACCGCTGTGGGCCTTTGGGTGGTCAATATCCTCTTTACACATTCCGTTATGGAAACCTCAGCGGACAAAAAAGTGGGCAAGAAAACATTGGCGGAAGTCCTTAAGACGCATCCACGGCAGATAACCGCATCAGCCCTCTTTAACTTCACACCTTACATTATCTTACTGATCGCACTCATTTCCAATCATTTACATATTACATTCGCCGCTATCTTCCTTGTGTTGCCAAGATCCATCGCTCTTTTCTACCTACTATGGCAATTCTGCTACCATCCCGAGCGTGAATTCAAGCGGAAATGGTGGTACGGCCCCATCGAGCACTGGGATGCCATCTGTGAGAAACATCTGGAATGGTTTGCCATCCGCTGGTTCTTAGCACGCAATATCCTGCAATCCGCCAGCCTCTGTTTCATCATCTGCTCACTGATATCTTAACCAGAGGCTCTGTTTGCAAAATTCCATCCCCTATCACAAATCCATTTTAGCTGAAAAACTGCCGAACCCGGTTAAAGACGCTTTTGTCGTTTTTACCAGGTTTTGGCACGAAGTTGTCATGCGTGCTGAGCTGTTCCAGCATGTTCTTCTCCTCCTTGGTGAGGCTCTTCGGGATCCAAACGTTTACATTGACGATGAGGTCACCCACGATGCGGGAGTTGACCTGCGGCAGCCCCTTGCCCTGCAACCGGAGGATTTGCCCGCTTTGAGTACCGGGAGCTATCTTGATTTTGGCCTTGCCCGTCAGCGTGGGAATTTCCACAGATGCACCAAGAGCGGCTTGCGGGATGCTGATGTAGTAGTTGAGGTAGAGATTGTTGCCGTCGCGCTCGAAAACCTCGTGATCGCGGACCTCGAAGACGACGAGCAGGTCACCGTTCACGCCGCCGCGCTGCGCCGCATGGCCCTTCTGGGGCACGGTCATCTGCATGCCGTTATCGACACCGGCAGGGATGTTGATGGTGATGATCTCCTCGCCCGACACCGTGCCGTTGCCGTGGCAATGCGGACAGGGATCCTTGATGATTTCACCCGTGCCGCCGCACTGGGTGCAGACGCTGGCCTGCTGGATGATGCCGAACATGCTGCGCTGCTGGCGCACCACCTGGCCGCTGCCATGGCAGGTCGGGCACGTGGTCACACTGGCCGGGTCCTTGGCACCCGTGCCGTTGCAGTGCGGGCACACCACCTGCTTGTTAATCTTCACCTTTTTCTCCACGGGTGCGGCCACCTCCTCCAAGGTCAGTTTCACTTTGATGCGAATGTCGCCGCCCCGGCGCACCCGACGTTGCTGACCTTGCCCGCCAAAACCACCAAAGCCGCTGAAACCGCTGAAGCCCCCACCGAAACCGCCTCCGAACACGTCGGCGAAGTGGCTGAAAATGTCGCTGAAGTCCATGTGCGAGAAATCGCTGGCGTCGTTGCCCATGCCGGCATGGCCGAACTGGTCATAGCGAGCCTTCTTGTCAGGGTTGCTGAGCACGTCATACGCCTCGGCCGCCTCCTTGAACTTCTCCTCCGCCTCCTTGTCGCCCGGATTGCGGTCAGGATGGTACTTCATGGCCATCTTGCGGTAGGCCTTCTTTATCTCGTCCGCTGAAGCCTCTTTCGAGACGCCAAGCACTTCGTAATAGTCTCTTTTTTCCATAATGGTCTCCTTTCTTACTGTCCAACCACCACTTTGGCGTAGCGGATGACCTTGTCTTTCAGTTTGTAGCCTTTCTCCGTTACGTCAATCACCTTGCCCTTCTCCTCCTCGTTTTGAGTCGGGAAATGGGTCACTGCCTCATGGAAGTCGGTGTTGAATTCCTCGCCCTTGGCCTGGATTTCCTCCACGTCAAAACGCTTCATCATTTGAATCAACTTATTGTAAATCAGATCGAAACCCTCTTTTATAGCCGTAATGTCCTCCACCTTTTCGTTGGCCGCGATGGCACGCTCGAAGTCATCGATGATGGGCAGAAGGCTCACAATCACCTTTTCGGAAGCGGTGGCAATCAGGTCCAGTTTCTCCTTGCTGACCCGTTTCTTGTAGTTGTCAAATTCGGAGAAGAGACGCAGGAAACGGTCGTTCAATTCGGCCTTCTCCGTCTTCAACTGCTCAATCTCCGCCTCCAACTCCTGAACCCGTTCTTTTTCCTTGTCCCTTTTTTTGGAGAAAAAACCCTTTTTCTTGGTGTCAGTATTCTCTTCTTTTTCCGACAAATTGTCAGTATTTTCCTGCTCTTCCTCTTTCACTTCAGGTTCCTGTACCGGTTCTTCCTGAATGTTTTTTTCTTGATTCTCTTCCATATTATACTTATTTTCAATTACTTACATACACAATAATCCCGCGGTGCTGAATGGTTGATTCAACCCGCAGGATTCCTACAGCAAAAAATTTGCCAAAAATGGCGAAGTGGACTATTTTCTTTCAGAATTATCCGGTAACTGCAGGATGGTGTGGGCGACATTGATGAGATGGTCGGCAACCCGTTCGCTGTTCTGCGCCAAGGAGAGGTACTCCGCCCCGACAGCCGGACTGCACGTGCCCTCGGTCAGCCGGCGAATATGACTCTGTTCCATCTGTTCGGTGAAACGGTCAATCTTTTCCTCAATGTCTTCGGCACGTTTCAACGCTTCCTTGTCCATTTTGTGATAGGCATCCATCACTTCGCGATAAAGGAGGCCCACCAATTGCTCCATTTTGAAGACTTCCTCGACCGCCTCCTTCGAGAACGCGGATTCCTGCTCTTTCAGCGAGTCGGCATATTCCACAATGTTTTCCGCATAGTCACCCACCCGTTCCAGGTCGCTGGTGGTACGAATCACGCTGCTCAGGTAACGTTGGTCGAAGGCACTGAGGTTATTCGACGAGAGCTTCACAGAATAGCCCAGCAGCTCTTTGTTCAAAAAGTTAAGGTCGTTCTCGATTTTTCGGAATTGCTCGATTTCGGAATAATCAAAGGTGGTGATGATGTGGATGGCACGGTGAAAATTGTCCATGGCCATCTCGGCCATGTTCTCGGTTTCGGCCTTCAGCTGGCGTATGGCCACCGCAGGAGTGCTGAGCATGGTGGGGTCAAGGTATTTGAGACGAGGCCTCGGAGCTACGACAACCTGTTCTGGAATAATCCGCTTCACCGTATTCACCAAAAAGCTGGTCAGCGGGAGGGCTATCAGGGTAGTACTTACGTTGAAGAAAGTGTGGAACATGGCGAGCTGGAGTTGCGGCGCACTGGGGAACAAACGGCCAAGGAGTGTGCCAAAGCTCGCCGATCCGCCGGAAAAGAGGTGCAGGAGCAAGGCCAAAACCAAAAAGACGGAGACACCCATCACGTTGAAGAGCAAGTGCAGGAGAGCCGCCCGCTTGGCGTTGGTACCGCTGGCCATGCCCGCGAGAATCGCGCTCACGCAGGAACCGATGTTAGAGCCCATGGTCAGATAGATGCCCTGCTCAAGATTGATCAACCCGGTCACCAACATGGTGATGGCAATGGAAGTCATCACCGACGACGATTGGATGATGGCCGTCAAGATGGCGCCGATGACCACCAACAGCAACGGGTTTTGGAAAGTGGCTATGACGGTCCTCACTTCCGGCTGGGTGGCGAACCCCTTCATGGCAGCCGACATCATGTCCAGTCCCACGAACAAGATACCGAACCCAGTGAGGATACCACCTATCTGCTTCCCCTTCTCGGTTTTGGAGAAAAGCGACACGAAGGCGCCGATACCGGCGAGGGCCATGAAAAGAAGCGTCGTGGAGATGCTGCTGTTACCCGACATGCCGAGAGCCACTAACTGCGCCGTCACCGTGGTACCGATGTTGGAACCATAGATGATGGTGGCCGCCTGCGCCAAATTCATGACACCCACGTTCACAAAACCGACGACCATCACCGTCACGGCACTGCTGCTCTGGATGATGGCGGTCGAGGCAAGGCCGATCCCCACGCCCATCCACTTGCTGCTGCCGGTCTTGGCAAACATCTGTTTCAACCGCCGGCTCCCGGCCGACTCCAAGTGGTCGCTCATCATCTGGCAAGCCACCAAAAAGACGCCGATACCCGACGTCAAAGTCAAAATCGCAATAATGATACTTTCTAATTCCATTTTGGTATTATTTGTTGTCTTAAAATCACATAAATGTCACAAATCTTGTCAACCTTTCCACCCTGTCTTTGCAAAATAAAAAATGGTGCATATTCACAGGAATACGCACCATTTTTATAGGGTTGCACATCATAAATCCACAAGAATGTCCTTCTGGATTATGCCGACGCACTTGTCCAAGCCGCTGGTCGTCCGAAATTTTTGCCATGGAAGTTTGCATGGATGGATTGCACTTGGACAAAGCTGCCACAGGAATTCGCACCGATATACCAAAACCGCCTGATTCGTCCCCATAGCAGTCGAATTCATCCTCCTCTTCGGTCAGGTCAACATCCGATTCCACGATTTGGCAATTCTCCATGTCGAAAGAATGCGCGATGTTTCGGGTATCTTGCCAGGCATCGAAGGAGACAAGGGAAAGCAAAAGCATCACGGCCAAGACGGCTACTGAGGATGTAATCCGTTGACTGTAAGTTATCTTGCCTAAATGCATTCTGCTTTTCATTTCAGTTGCGAAGATACACTTTTTTTGAATAATCCGTGAACGGTGACAACCCTGTTACAATTCACAATTCAAACGTCACAATTCACAATTCACCTATCGCAAAAAAATGTATCTTTGCCGCCTTAATTTTCAGAAAAAAAGATTGATAATGGAAAGAATTTCAAAGAGAGTGCTGGGAATGCCGGCTTCAGAGACGTTGGCCATGACTGCATTGGCACGTGAATTAAAGGAAAAGGGTCAGGATGTGATCAGCTTGAGTATCGGCGAACCCGATTTCAACACGCCGGAGACGGTGAAGGAATATGCCAAACAGGCAATCGACGACAATTTCACCCATTATCCGCCGGTCCCCGGTTATGCGGACCTGCTGAAGGCCATCAGCAACAAGTTCAAGAGAGACAACGGACTGGACTACACCCCGCAGCAGATTGTGGTCTCCACGGGCGGCAAGCAGTCCATCTACCAGGCTGTCATGGCATTGGTGAACCCCGGAGACGAGGTCATCATCCCCACCCCTTATTGGGTTTCCTATCGTGCCATCGCCCAAATGGCGGAGGCGGACATCAAATATGTCCCCTGCAAGATTGAGAACAACTTCAAAATCACGCCGTCGCAGCTGGAGGCCGCCATCACGCCGAAAACCAAACTGATGATGTTCAGCAGCCCCTCGAACCCCACGGGCATGATTTACTCGAAAGAGGAGCTCCGCGCCATCGCCGAGGTGGTCGCCAAGCACCCGCAGATGATGATCCTGTCGGACGAGATCTACGAACACATCAACTTTGTGGGCGGCCACGAAAGCATCGCCCAGTTCGACTTCATCAAGGATCAGGTGGTCACAGTGAACGGCGTGGCGAAGGGTTTCGCCATGACGGGCTGGCGCATCGGCTTCATCGGCGCCCCCGTGGAAGTGGCCAAGGCCTGCAACAAGCTGCAGGGCCAGATCACTTCCGCCACCGGTTCCATCTCGCAGCGCGCTGCTTTGCGGGCCATGGAAATGGATCCCAAAACCTCCGATGACATCATCAACATGCGCAACACTTTCCTGAAGCGCCGCGACTTGGTCTATGGCCTGCTGAAGGAAATCCCCGGCTTTGAGGTGAGCCTGCCGCAGGGTGCCTTCTACTTTTTCCCGAAGGTGAGCAGCCTCTTCGGCAAGCACGTCCCCGCCGACTCCAAGTTCGCCGCCCAGTACAACAAGACGGTCATCGAGAACTCCACAGACCTCGCCTTCTACTTCCTGCTCGACGGCAGCGTCTCCACCGTGCAAGGCACCGCCTTCGGCGACGACGACTGCATCCGCCTCTCCTACGCCACCTCCGAGGAAAACCTCATCGAGGCCTGCCGCCGCATCAAGGCAGCTGTGGAAGCTATGAAATAATTTAAATTAAAAATGATTCCTTAAACAGCCTCGAAGAGGCAAGACGCACGAAGTGCTAATAACCCCACACAAGGCGCAAGCCGCAGTGTGGGGTTCTAAAACAAAATGAAATGAAAAAAATCACCACCTTCCTCATCCTCCTGCTCGGACTTACACTCGTCCAAGCTCAAAACATCAGCTACACGCTGGTAAGTTCCAGTCAAAACGAAGCGGTGGTCCGCATCGACTTCGGCAGCTACCATACGGAAACGGTGACCGTTGACGGCACCGTGATGCAGACGCTGCACATGGCGGAGGCCTACCCGACTCTCAAGAAGGGCAGTCCCGAACTGCTGCAGGCGGCCTTCTCCCTGATGGTGCCCGAAGGCAGCAATCCGGAGACGGAGCTTATAGACGCGCAATACTCGGAGAGTGCCAACTTCGCCCTTGCCCCCTCGAAGGGCAAGCTTTACCGCAACGTGAATCCAGACAACGTGCCCTATTCGAAAAACGCGGACTACCAGTCCACGAACTACCTGCTGGGCAGCCCGGTGGCGATCGGCGAAACCTATCGGTTGCGCGACTACAACGGTGTCAGCGTGAAAGTCTTCCCGTTCGACTACAATCCTTCCTCCCAAACGCTGAAGGTCTATTCCTCCGTGACGGTGAAGGTGCGTTTCAACAGTGGCCGCTCTTTTGCCGCAGCGACGAAGAACAACCGCACTTTTGATGCCATTTACGCAAACAGTTTCTTGAATTATAGAAACTTGCGCAGCACTCCCGTTGTGGAAGAGGGTGATATTCTGGT
Organism: Bacteroidales bacterium; assembly: GCA_017527945.1. The sequence goes on from JAFXPL010000147.1 coordinate 29,294, forward strand.
CATCTGCCCCGAAGATTTCATGGCCGCCATGCAACCCTACGTGGATTGGAAGATTCGCAATGGATTTAAAACGGAAATGGTGGCCTTGTCGGTGGCTGGCAGTAATGCCACGCAGATAAAAAGCTACATATTAGACTATTACAATGCCCATAATCTGGCCTACGTGATTATTGTGGGCGACAATGCCCAGTTCCCCACGCCATCGGTCAGCGGAAACAAGTCCGACAACTATTTCACCGAACTGGTGGGCAACGACTCCTACCCGGACATCATCTTGGGCAAAATTTCCGCCGAAAATGTGTCGCAAGTGGAGACGCAGGTCCAGCGCTTCATCGAATATGAGCAGAACCCGCCGGAGACTTCCCACTTCACCTCCTTCCTCGGCATTGCCTCCAGCCAAGGGCCTGGCGACAACAATGAGTACGACTACCAACATATTCGCAACATAGACAACAAGTTGTTGGGTTACACCTACACGTCTGGCTATGAACTCTTTGAAGACAGCCAAGGCGGTTTGGACGCCTCCGGCAACCCAACAGCGGCAATGGTCACCACGGCCGTGAATGCCGGTGTGAGCATCATCAGCTATTGCGGCCACGGCGACGTGCAGATGTGGGTCACGACAGGCTTCAACAACAACAATGTCAACGCGTTGACGAATGTCGGAAAGCTGCCGTTCATCCTTTCGGTGGCCTGCGTGAACGGTGAGTACCACACGGGCACCTGCTTCGCGGAAGCCTGGCTGCGCGCCACCCACGACGGCCAGCCCACCGGCGCTGCCAGCATGATCGGCTCCACCATCAACCAGCCGTGGAACTCCCCGATGTGCGCCCAAGACAGAATGATTGACCTGCTGGCCGGCACAACTCCCGATAACCAGAATTACACGTATGGCGGCATCGTCTTCAATGGAATGATTCACATGCTGGATATCTATAACGATGTGGAGGTATTCCGCACCTGGATTCTTTTCGGCGACCCGACACTTTTGCTGCGCACTGCCGTACCCGAACAACTCGACCTTTCCTACAATGAAATCCTGCCCGTCGGCCTGCCTTCTTTAACCTTCTCTTCCCCTGTGGAGAACGCTAAGGTTTCCGTCACACAGAACGGAGAAATCGTGGGTACTGGCCGTATCGCGAACGGCACTTGGACACTCGAATTCAGCGACACCTACCTGCCCACCGACACCTTGCATGTGCTGGCCACCGCCACGAACTACCTGCCCTACGAGGGCTTGGTCAACTTCATCCCCAACGAAGGCCCCTACGTGATTACCAGTGACTTGACCCTGAGTGACGAACATCTCTGGTTCGACAGCAACCGGCCCAACAATCTCCCCGAATACGGGAAAGTGATGAAAGTGACTCCGCAAATCGTCAATATCGGAAACGCCACCGCCTCGAACGTCAAAATACGCATCTCCACGAACGACGAGTATGTGTCGCTGATTGGAAGCACCGGCACGGTCACGGAACTCTTGTTGACTGTCCCCTCCATCGCTGCCCAAGACACAGTGTCCAATCCGCCCATTTTCTTCTTTAAAGTGAGCGACCTCGCACCGGCCAACCACAATTCCGTCATCAAACTGGAAACGGTCTTCGGCAATGATACGGTGCGCCAAAACAAGCCGGTGAAACTGTATGCGCCTCAGCTGGCCATTACGTCCATGACCATTGACGACACAGAACAGGGCAACGGAAACCATCGTGCCGACTTCGGCGAAACGTTCAACTGCGTGCTGACCATTGCCAACGCCGGCAACATGCCGATTTCCGGCGGAAACCTTTTCATCGAAACGCCGGGCGACGAATTGGCCTTGCCTGCAAATCCTATCCAATTCTCTGCAATAGACGCCAACAGTACCGCAACGGTGAGCTTCCAAGTCACGGCCAATAGCACTATTCAAGAGCCGACCATCGCATTCATCAAATCGAGTCTTTGGGTTAACTACTATTTTGCGGCCAACAACTTCCCTGTGAAAATCGGAGCGGTGGTAGAAGACTGGGAAACGGCCGGTTTCACCAACATGGAATGGCAAAACAGCTCCTCCAAGCCCTGGACCATCGTCACAACAGCTCCCTATGAAGGAACTTATTGTGCAAAATCCGGAGCCATCGGTGGCAGCAGCTCCACCATGTTGCGCATCTCCGCCGTCTCCACAGTCGCCGACAGTATCTCCTTCTTCTATAAGGTGTCGAGCGAAGAAAACTACGACAAATTAAGCTTCAAAATCGATGGCCAAACCAAGGAAGAATGGAGCGGATCCACTGGCTGGACCCGCGCGTCCTTCCCCGTGGAAGCGGGTACGCATACCTACACTTGGACCTACTCCAAGGACTATTGGGGAAACCAAGGACATGATTGTGCCTATATCGATGCCATCTCGTTCCCAAGCGGCGTGGTGAACAATCCTGTGGGAATCCACGAAACGGAAAACACGGCTTCGTTCCAGATCTGGCCAAACCCCACGACAGACTACATTCATGTACGCATGGATGGCAACATCGAAGGAACTTCCTGTGTTTACCGCCTGTTCAGCATGGACGGTAAATTGCTGCAGGGTGGACATCTGACGGACAGCAATTGCGAAATCAATATAAACAACTATAATTCAGGTGTTTATATTTTAGAAATAGAAGACAATCTCCATCAGACGCAATCGGCTAAAATTATCAAGAAATAGCATGGAACCGAAAAGACCTTTGATATTGGTTGTGAATGACGACGGCTACGAAGCCAAGGGCTTAGAAGCAATGGTGTCGATAGCCAAGCCGTTAGGCGAAGTGGTGGTGGTGGTGCCAGACCGGACACGCTCCGGCATGGGTCACGCCATCACTATGGGCGAACCTCTGCGCCTTTCCAAGTACAAATGCGAGGATGGCGTGGTCTATTACAAAACCAACGGCACTCCAGTCGATTGCGTGAAACTGGGCGAGAAAGTGGTGCTGCGCGACCGCAAAATAGATTTGGTGCTCTCCGGCATTAACCACGGCTCCAACTCCTCAGTAAGTCTGATCTATTCCGGCACGATGGCCGCCGCCATTGAAGCCGCCTTCGACAATATCCCGGCAGTGGGGCTCTCACTTCAAGACTACCGCCCCGATGCCGACTTCACCGCTTCGATGCACTACGGACGAATCATTGTGGAAAAGGTGTTAAAAAACGGTCTTCCGCCACATATCTGCTTGAATGTCAACGTCCCTAAAGTGCCTTTGGAGGAAATCAAGGGCATTCGGATCACGCGCCAATGCAGTGCCACTTGGCATGAGGATTTGGAAACGCGCACCGACCCTTACGGACGGCATTATTATTGGCTGACAGGCTATCTGGAACGCTTCGAGCTGGACGAAGATTCTTGCGAAGGAGCCTTGACGCGCAACTACGTGTCGGTGCAACCCGTGCAGTTCGACCTGACGGCGTATCAATATATGGAAACCCTTAAATACATGGAAATATGATGGAAAAACTCAGAAGAGACTCCTATGCAGTGGGAGTAGTCTTAGGAATTGTAGTGACGGCCGTGCTTTTCGGCATTCTTTACGGGATTTACGCGTTGGTTCTCCACTTCAATCCACAAATGCTCGTCAACAGCCCGAATCTCACCAAGATTCTGATCCCGAAACTGATTTTGTTAGCGATGATTCCCAACATTTTCATTCTGCGCCACTATCTGTTGAAGTTGAAATACGACAAATCGGGGCGGGGCATTCTCATCGCCACCTTTGTCTGGGCAATTGTCTTTCTGGCGGCGCAGTTCTTGCTGTAACGACTGCAGGAAGATGAATGACATCCGAAAAAACGAAAGAGGCACGGGATTCCGCGCCTCTTCGTTTTTGTTAGACAAAAGATTTCAGACTACTCCAGGCTGATGGCCTCGCACGGACAAACGTCAGCGCAAGCTCCGCATTCGATGCAGAGATCGGGGTTGATGGAGTAAGTAGCGCCTTCAGAGATGGCCTCTTGAGGGCATTCGCCGATGCAGGTTCCGCAAGCAGCGCAAAGATCTTCACTAATTTTGTAAGCCATAATACTTTTTAATTGTTGTTGATTGAGCGGCAAAGATACACATTTTATGAATAGTTGCACACTCGGTGAATAATTTTATTAAAAGGTTTTTGTTCATACATTTCGGACGGTTAGAGCCGAATGTTTGCCGGAAGTTTAATTTACCGGTGCGTTAAAATAATATCAGCCGCAAAGACGGTTTTGTTTTTGCGGCTGATAAGGTGGTATAATCGGTAAAACCTTGTCTAATTGCTCTTTCCCTTCCTCTTCATCCAGAAATACATCCCCCAATAGGCGAGTGTCACGCCGAGCGTGATGCCCACCAAAATGGGAAATCGCTGCTTCACACTGGAGAACGTGAAGGGTATCAGCAGTGCAGCCAAGAGTATGAAATAACGCAAAACAGCTTTCATCCTACTTTAATTTGGCCAATTGTTCCTTAATAATACGGATTTTTTCCTCTGCATCAGCCTGCTTTTTGCGCTCTATATCCACCACTTTCTGCGGGGCGTTGTTCACGAAACTGGCATTCGACAGCTTCTTCATCACGCCTTGCAGGAAACCTTCGGCATATTTCAGGTCGGCCTCCAGCTTCTTGATCTCTTCGGCAGCATCCACCAAACCGGTCAGCGGCATCGAGTACTTGACGTTGTTCTCGATGAACGTGGCACCGTCAACCTCCTCGCCAGCCACATAATCAATGCTTTCCAGGTTGCAAAGCTTTGCAACGACCGCATCGGTAGCGGGGTTGGCAATGGATGCGTCCGCATAGACCCTGAGCTTGAGCGCGTGCTTCTGTGCGATGTTCTTCTCAGTACGGATGCGGCGCACCTGTTCAATCACTTTGCGTGCGATGGCGAAATCGTCCAACACTTTCTGGTCCACATCGGCAGTCACTTCCGGCATCCGGGTCATCATGATGGACTCCTTCTCGCCACGTTCGCGCATCGTGTGCCAAAGTTCTTCGGTGATGAACGGCATGAACGGGTGCAGAATCTGCATCAGCGTCTCAAAGATGTCGATAATTTCGCGGTAAGTCTTCCCATCGACGGGTTGCTGGTAGCCGGGCTTCACTACTTCGAGGAAACAGGAGCAGAAATCGTCCCACACAAGCTTGTAGATGTCCATCAGCGCTTCGGAAATGCGATAGCGCTTCACGTTCGACTGCACCAAGGTCAGCACCTCGGTCATGCGCTCGCGGATCCACTTCACAGCGGTTTCCGTATGCAGCGGCTGCGGGAGCTTGTCATCAATCTCCCACCCTCTCACCAAGCGGAAGGCATTCCACAACTTATTACTGAAGTTGCGGCCCTGTTCGCACAACGACTCGTCGAACAGCAGGTCATTGCCGGCAGGCGAGCTAAGCAGCATACCGAAACGCACGCCATCGGCACCGTATTTCTCCATCAACATGATGGGATCGGGCGAGTTGCCGAGCTGCTTCGACATCTTACGGTGCAATTTATCTCTCACAGTACCAGTAAAATAGACATCCTTGAACGGAATCTTGCCGCGCCATTCCAGACCGGCCATGATCATACGCGCCACCCAGAAGAAGATAATGTCGGGGGCCGTAATCAACACGGCGGTCGGATAGTAATAATTAATTTCGGGATTGTCGGGGTGACGGATACCGTCGAACACCGACAACGGCCACAGCCAAGAGGAGAACCAAGTGTCCATCACGTCCTCGTCCTGCTTCAAGTCGTTGACAGAGAGATTTAGCTCGGGGAATTTCTGACGAGCGATATTTAAGGCTTCATCGACATTGTGCGCCACCACAAATTCGTGGTTCGGCAGATACCAAGCCGGAATGCGGTGTCCCCACCAAAGCTGGCGACTGATGCACCAGTCCTTGATATTCTCCATCCAATGGGCGTATGTGTTCTTGAATTTCTCGGGATGGAAAGTAATATCGCCGTTCATGACCGCATCGAGGGCGGGTTTGGCGAGATCACCCATCTTACAGAACCACTGCAGGGAAAGTTTCGGTTCAATGACCTCATTGGTGCGCTCTGAGAAGCCTACTTTGTTGGTATAATCCTCGATTTTCACGAGGTTTCCGGCCTCTTCCAGCATCGGAACGATAGCCTTTCTCGCTTCGAAACGGTCCATGCCCACGAGGAATTGCGCGTTCTCGTTCAGCGTGCCATTGTCGTTGAAGATGTTAATGGTCTCCAAATGGTGCTTGATGCCAAGGTTGTAGTCATTGATGTCGTGCGCCGGAGTGATTTTCAAGGCACCGGTACCGAACTCACGCTCCACATACTCATCATAAATCAGTGGAATAGAACGGTTTACAATCGGAACAATGGCGCGTTTGCCTTTGTATTTGGCATAACGCTCGTCGTCGGGGTGCATACAGATGGCCGTATCGCCGAGAATGGTCTCAGGACGGGTAGTAGCGATGGTAATATACTCATTCTCCTCACCTTCAATCTGATAGCGAACATAATAGAGTTTGGACTGCAGTTCCTTGTAAATCACTTCCTCATCGGAGACAGCGGTGAGCGCCTTCGGATCCCAATTGACCATGCGCACGCCTCGATAAATCTTGCCTTTGTTGTAGAGATCCACAAACACATCGATGACAGCTTCCGACATTTCGGGATCCATGGTGAATTTAGTACGATCCCAGTCGCAGGAGGCACCGAGCTTGCGGAGCTGTTTGAGGATAATGCCGCCATATTTTTCCTTCCACTCCCAGGCATGTTTCAGGAACTCCTCGCGGGTAAGGTCTTTTTTGTCAATGCCCTGCTCTTTGAGATAGTTCACCACTTTGGCTTCCGTGGCGATGGAGGCATGGTCGGTGCCAGGCACCCACACGGCATTGAAACCCTTCATGCGCGCACGACGGATCATCACGTCCTGAATGGTATTGTTGAGCATGTGGCCCATGTGCAGTACGCCGGTCACGTTCGGCGGCGGAATCACGATGGAATATGCCGGTCTTTCATCAGGTTCAGAGTGGAAGAAACGGTTCTCCATCCAAAACTGATACCATTTGTCCTCTACCGCAATCGGGTCATACTTGGTGTTGATCTCTGTAGCCATATTTTCTATAATCTATTGTAAATTAGCAAATTATAAATAAGAATTTCCTTTTAGAAAATGAAGCGCAAAGATAACAATTTCGTACGAATTGAATATGTTTTCACTCAATTTTCCTGCAGAAAAGCAAGGAATCGAATTGGGATAGGCCGGAAAAGAACGGTCAACCAGAAAAAAATGTACCTTTGCATTCTATTGAATTGTTTTGTAAATATAAGATTATGAGCGAGAAACGATTTCCTTTTGTTCTTATCTTCATAGTGTCACTGCTTTTCGCTGCGTGTCATTCGCCCAAAACAGCTCCGAAAGAGGCTTTCTTCACTTGGGAGGACTCCTACCACCGCCATGTGACACTGGAAAAAGCGCCCGAACGCATTGTCTCCATCTCGCCCGCCATCACCGAGGTGATGTTCCTTGTGGGAGCGCAGGAAAAGCTGGTCGGAATCTCCGATTTTTGCAAATATCCTCCTGAAACTGAGAATATTACAAAAATCGGTGGAATGCACAACATCAATTTCGAACAACTGCTTTCGCTGCATCCCGATGTGGTACTCATCGGATCCATGGTCTCGCAGAAGGATGTCGATGCCATCGAGAAAATGGGGATTCCTGTGATTTGTATCGTGGAGGAACGTTCATTGGACGGCATGTCGGAGATGATGGAGGTAATCGGCAAAATCACGCAATGCGAGGAAAAAGGGGACGCAGAGGCCCGAAAGTGGCGGGATAAGATTGCGGAACTCAAAGCCAACGCCCCCAATCCCGCCGACCGAAAATGTGTCTATTATGTAGTCGGCTTCGGTGATGGCGGCGACTTCACGGCCCCGAAGAACACGCATATCCAAGAAATTATCGAACTGGCCGGGGCACGCAACGCCGGCGACTCGCTCTCCAGCTGGAACATCAGCCGCGAATACCTCTTCAAAGTCAACCCCGACATCATCGTGGTGCGCAACGAAGACAAAGACGCCTTTGTGTCGCGCTACCCTTACACTCTATTGGATGCAGTGAAACAGGGCCGCGTCTATGGTATCGAAAGCGGCTGGATTGATGTCGTCTCCCTTCGCAACATGAATGCGGTGGATTACATCGCAAGAATCTGCGAAAACACAGAAACCCGCAATTAGCCAACAGCCAACAGCCAACAGCCAACAGCCAACAGCCAACAGCCAACAGCCAACAGCCAACAGCCAACAGCCAACAGCCAACAGCCAACAGCCAACAGCCAACAGCCAACAGCCAACAGCCAACAGCCAACAGC
>JAFXPL010000148.1 GCA_017527945.1 Bacteroidales bacterium
ATCCGGGTCCGCATGGGAGCGGAAGACGCACATTACGGCGGGAACCTCGTGGACGGTGCGCACATGCTGCATCTGTTCGGCGACGTGGCGACCGAACTGCTGATCAGGAATGACGGCGACGAAGGCCTGTTCTGCGCCTACGACAGCGTGGAGTTCCTGGCACCGGTCTTTGCCGGCGACTACATCGAAGCGGAAGGTGAGATCGTAAAGATCGGCAATACCTCCCGCAAAATGAAATTCGAGGCGCGCAAGGTGATCGTCCCGCGTCCGGATATCAACGAGAGCGCCTGCGACGTGCTGGCGGAGCCGATCGTGGTCTGCCGCGCCAGCGGGACCTGCGTGGTGCCGAAGGAAAAGCAGCGGGGAGCGAGATAAGGACACCTCATCCGGCGCTTCGCGCCACCTTCCCCTCAGGGGGAGGCAGGAAGGAGAAGTATAATGGAAAAACTGATCATTACGGCGGCGATCTGCGGGGCAGAAGTGACCAAGGCGCAGAATCCGGCGGTCCCCTACACCGTGGAGGAGATCGTCCGCGAGGCGAAGAGCGCGTACGAGGCCGGCGCGGCCATCGTGCACCTGCACGTGCGCGAGGACGACGGCACCCCGACGCAGAGCCGCGAGCGCTTTCGGGTCTGCATCGACGCGATCAAGGCCGCCATCCCGGACGTGATCCTGATCCCGTCCACCGGCGGCGCGGTCGGCATGAGCGCTAAGGAGCGCCTGCAGCCGACGGAACTCTTCCCGGAAATGGCGACGCTCGACTGCGGCACCTGCAACTTCGGCGACGAAATCTTCGACAACACGATGCCCACCATGCGCGCCTTCGGCAAACGCATGATCGAGCGCGGCATCAAACCCGAATACGAGTGCTTCGAGATGGGTCACCTCGACACCATCCTCACCATGGCCCGCAAGGGTGAGGTTCCCGGCGCCCCCATGCAGTTCAACTTCGTGCTCGGCGTCCCCGGCTGCACCCCCGCCACCGTCGACAACCTCTGCTGGCTCGTGAAGAACATCCCCGCCGGCAGCACCTGGACGAGCACCGGCATCGGCCGCAACGCCTTCACCCTCGCCGCCCCCACCATCGTGATGGGCGGTAACGTGCGCGTCGGCTTCGAGGACAACCTCTACCTCGAAAGAGGCGTCCTGGCCAAGAGCAACGGCGAGCTCGTTGACAAGGTCGTGCGCATGGCCAAGCTCCTCGGCCGCCCCATCGCCACCTCCGACGAGGCCCGCGAAATCCTCAGCCTGAAGCGCCGATAATGGCACGCTTCGGCCGAATTCCTGCCAAAACCGCCGCAAATCTCCTGCGGCGGTTTTTCATTCGGCGCATGGAAAACGAAAAATATGGCGAACCAAACAATTGTATGACAAGCAATTACAATCCACGATAAAAAAATTGCAGAAAATGGATCACCATATCAAAAAAAGTGTATCTTTGCCGCCGTTCTGATCTGTTAGCTCAGTTGGTTTAGAGCGCTTGCTTGACAGGCAAGAGGTCACTGGTTCAAATCCAGTACAGATCACTGAGGTCGCGATTCGTCGCGACCTTTTTTTTTATCCGCAGCCAAAAAATTAACGCGCAAGCCCCGAAAAATTCCGAGGGTATCATATTTTTGTGTAAATTTGCCGCTTCATGTCAAAAAATTAGAAATTTAACATCAAATACTTATGAGTCAGAGACATAGCGACTATCTCTTCGAGACTTCCTGGGAGATTTGCAACAAAGTGGGCGGCATCTACACCGTCCTTTCCACCAAAGCGGCCACCGTGGTCAACAGCTACCGCGACCAGTACATCTGCATCGGGCCCGACATTCCGAAAGAATACAACGACGATTTCGTGGAAGACCCGGACCTCTTCCGCAACTGGCGCGACATCGTGGCCCGCGACGGCCTGAAAGTGCGCATCGGCCGCTGGCAGATCGTGGGATCCCCCGTGGTCTTCTTAGTCGATTTCACCAGCTTCTTCGAGAAGAAGAACGAAATCCTGACCAAGTTCTGGCTGCGCTACAAGCTCGACTCCATCTCCGGGCAGTGGGACTACATCGAGCCCGCGCTGTTCGGCTATGCCGCCGGGCGCGTCATCGAGAGCTTCTACAACTTCTACTGCAACTCGATGGACAAGATCGTGGCGCAGTTTCACGAATGGATGACGGGCACGGGCATCCTCTACTTGGAGTCGGTGGCACCGCAGATCGCGACCGTCTTCACGACCCACGCCACGGTGCTGGGACGCTGCATCGCCGGCAACGGGCTGCCGCTATACTCTGACATCCAGCAATACAACCCGTTCGACACGGCCGCGCGCTTCGGCGTGCAGTCCAAGTTCTCGTTGGAGTCGCTGTCGGCCAAGCACGCCGACGCCTACACCACGGTGAGCGAAATCACCAACCGCGAGTGCGCCGCCTTCTTCGAGCGCCCCGCCGACGTGATCACCATCAACGGCTTCGAGAACGCCTTCGTGCCGCAGGGCGAGGCGTTCGACCGCAAACGCAAAGCCGCCCGCGAACGCCTGCTGCAGGTGGCCTCGACGCTGGTGCAGACGGACATCTCCGACGACGCCCTGTTAGTCATCAACAGCGGCCGCTACGAGTTCAAGAACAAGGGCATCGACGTGTTCATCAAGAGCCTGGCGAAGGTCGCCGAGGCCAACCCCGACCGGCCCGTCGTGGCCTTCATCATGGTGCCCGCCGGCCACAGCGGCCGCAACGAGGAAATCGCCGCGCAGATGACCCAGCCGGTGAGCGGCGTCCCCATGGCCGACCGTTTCGTGACGCACGTGCTGCACGACCCCTATCACGATCCGATCCTCAACGAACTGAACAACAACGGATTGCATAATTCTCCGGAACAAAACGTGAAGATTGTCTATGCGCCGGTCTATTTGGACGGCGAGGACGGCATCTTCAACATGAAATATTACGACCTGCTGATTGGCTTCGACCTGTCGGTGTTCCCGTCCTACTACGAACCGTGGGGCTACACGCCGTTAGAGAGCATCGCCTTCGGCATCCCGACCATCACCACCTCCCTGGCGGGCTTCGGCGCATGGGTGCAGGAGCACTTCTCCCAGCAAGAGAGCGTCAGCGTGATTCCGCGCGGCGACCACAACGACGACGAGGTGGTGCAGGCCATCGCCGACCGCATCCTCTTCTACCACCATTGCACCGCCGCCGCCATGCAAGACATCCGCAAAGTGGCGACCAACATTGCCGAAAAGGCCCTGTGGTCGCATCTTTTCGAGAACTACGAGCAGGCCTACGACCTCGCGCTGACCAAGAGTGCCGAGCGTTACGAGCAGTACCAGAACAAAACCTCCAACGTGGGCATGATGGAGCAGGAACTCCAGGTGGAGAAACCGACCTGGCACCGCGTCTCCGTGAAGTCGCATCTTCCTGAGGACCTGAACCTTTTGGAGAAACTGTCGGAGAACTTGTGGTGGAGCTGGAACTTCGAGGCTCGCGAGCTTTTCGAGGAAATCGCGGGTCCCGCCCTGTGGAAGGCCTGTGAGGAGAACCCCGTCCACATGCTGCAGATGCTGCCCTACGACCGGATGGAGAACTTCGCCCAGAACGAGACCTATATCCACAAGCTCCATGCGGTCTATGACATGTTCAAGGCCTATATGGAGGAGCCGCAGTCGCGCAAGGAGGACCGCATCGCCTACTTCAGCATGGAGTTCGGCATCAGCAACGAGCTGAAGATCTTCTCCGGCGGCTTGGGGATGCTGGCCGGCGACTACCTCAAGGAGGCCAGCGACTGCAACGTGAACATGCTCGGCGTGGGGCTGCTCTACCGCTACGGCTATTTCCAGCAACAGATTTCCGCGTATGGCGAGCAGGTGAACCTCTACCCGCCGCAGAGTTTCTCGAAACTGCCCCTCAAGCCCTACAAGGATGAAGAGGGCAACTGGTTGACTATCAGCGTGGCCATGCCAGGGCGCAACCTGTACGCTCGCATCTGGCGCGTCGATGTGGGGCGCATCCCGCTGTACCTGTTAGACACGGACTTCGACAAGAACTGGCAGGAGGACCGCGGCGTGACGGCCACCTTGTACGGCGGCGACGTGGAGAACCGGCTGAAGCAGGAGATCCTGCTCGGCATCGGCGGCGTGCGCATGCTCAAGGCCATCGGCGAGACCCCGACCATCTTCCATCTGAACGAGGGCCATGCCGCCTTCCTGAACTTGGAACGCATCCTGCAGGTGATGCAGGCCGAGCACGTCAACCGCCAGGTGGCCGTGGAGTTGGTGAAATCTTCGTCGCTCTATACCACCCACACGCCCGTGCCCGCCGGCCACGATTCCTTCACGGAAGACCTGATGCGCACCTATTTCGCCTCCTACTCACAGCAGTTCGATGTCAGCTGGGAGACCTTCATGGGCTTCGGCCGCAAGCACGACAGCGACACCTTCGACAAGTTCTCGATGAGCATCCTTGCGTGCCGTTTCTCGCAGGAAATCAACGGGGTGAGCCGCATCCACGGGCGCGTGTCGCAGGAGATGTTCGCCGACCTGTACGAGGGCCGCTTCGCCGAGGAGTCGCACATCGGCTACGTGACCAACGGCGTGCACTACCCGACCTGGGCGCACAAGAAATGGCAGACGCTGCACCGCCGCGTTTTCGGGGAGGATTTCACGAAAGACAGTTCCAACCCATTGGTTTGGAAGAAGATAGAAGAGGTGCCGGATTCGGAGATCTGGATTACGAAACAGGAACTCCGCCAGGAGATGATGGCGGCCATCCGTTCCATGCTGGACGAGCAGATGCGCACGCGCAACGAGTCGCCCGCGCTGATCGACGCCACGCTACGCGCCCTGCGCGACGACGTGCTGACCATCGGTTTCGCCCGTCGCTTCGCCACCTACAAGCGCGCCCACCTGCTCTTCATGAACGAGCAGAAACTCAAGGCGCTGCTCAACAACCCGGCCAAGCCGGTGCAGTTCATCTTCGCGGGCAAGGCGCACCCGCACGACAAGGCCGGCCAGGACCTCATCAAGCGCATCATCGAGCTGAGCCGCAAGCCGGAGTTCATCGGCAAGATTGTCTTTGTGGAGAACTATAACATGATACTGGCCAAGAAGTTAGTGTCGGGCTGCGACGTGTGGATGAACACGCCGACGCGTCCGTTGGAGGCTTCGGGCACCAGCGGCGAGAAGGCCGTCATGAATGGGGTCCTCAACCTGAGCGTGCTCGATGGTTGGTGGGCCGAAGGGTACGTCCCCGGTGCCGGCTGGGCCCTCAAGGAGCAAATCACCTACCAGGACAACCGTATGCAGGACGAACTGGATGCCGAGACTCTCTATAACATTATCAATGAGATGATTACGGAGACATTCTACGTGCGTGACGCGCAGGGCATCCCCACGGAGTGGGTCAAAATGATGAAGAAATGCTTCACGCAGATTTCCCCGCATTTCACCATGAAGCGCCAGTTGGACGACTATTACCGCAAGTTCTACCATAAACTGATGAACCGTCACCAGCTCCTGAGCAAGAACAGCAACGAGAATGTCAGGGTGCTGCTCAAATGGAAAGAGCACGTCCTCTCGAACTGGAACAACATCCAATGCCTCGGGCTGGAATACCAGAAGGCGGACAAGAACACCTACAGCGTGGGCGACCACCTGACAGGCCGTCTGCGACTGCTGCTCGGCGGCCTCCGCCCGCAGGACGTGAAAATCGAGATGGTGTTCATCTCCGCCGAGGACCACGGACAGAAGCCGAAATTGGAGTTCCGCGAGCCATTCGTCTTCGAGGCGGAGCACAACGGCGTCTTCTCGTTTGTCTGCAGCAAAGTCGTGCGCCGGGTCGGCACCTGGGACTGCGCCGTGCGCGTAATTCCCAGCCATGAGCTCCTCCCGCACGACCAGGATTTCAACATTGTAAGGTGGATTTAGGATGTTTAGGAGGTTTAGGAGGTTTAGGAAGTTTAGGAGGTTTAGGAAGTTTAGGAGGTTTAAGGCTTGAATCCTGGAACTAAAACTACGCTTATGAACAATGGTTTCTGGATGAAGGAGTTTGCCGGTTTACCGACAGTGGTTGTGGCGAACGGCGAGGTGCCTTCTTCTGAATTGTCCTTGAATATATTGAAAGAAAAGAAGCGTGTCGTCTGTTGTGACGGCGCGCTTCAAAAGTTGTTGTCCGTCAATATCATACCGGACGTCGTGGTGGGCGACGGCGATTCCATGGATTCCGAGGAATTGTCGAGGCACGGAATTCCCTATCACGCCGACAAGAGCGAGGAGTACAATGATCTCCAGAAGGCGTTGAAATACTGTATGGCAAACGGTTGCGAGGAGGTTTTGCTGCTGGGATGCGGCGGTCTGCGCGAGGACCATTTCATCGCGAACCTGAGCATCATGGTGATGTATTCCGATAAAATGAGCTTGTCCATGTTGACGGAGCACGGCGTCTTCAACGTGTTTCGCGGGTCGGTCACGCTGTCGTCGCTCCCGGGGATGCAGGTCTCCGTCTTCGCCCGCGACCCGCGCACAAAGCTCACCTTCAAAGGGCTGAAATATCCCGTCAACAACCGCTCTTTCAATTGGTTATGGGAAGGCAGCCTGAATGAAGCTTTAGGCGAAGAGTTCACCGTGAAGGCGGAGGAAGGGGAAGCTGTGGTGGTGTACAGGGCGCTTAACAGTTAGTAGTTAGCAGTTTGCAGTTTGCAGTTCGACGTGCTGGCGGGTTAAATAGGCTTTTAGTTTAATTCATGCTGTATTAGTCTTAATATGACCGACAAATATCAATCTACAGGTGAACGTCCTGAAATTCACGGAGCGTTTAAGGTGTTGTTGTGCTTTATCGCGATTGTGACAATAATCAATGTTCCGCTCACCATTTTCGGTTATCGATGGTTCTCCAGTGTCCTTCCCTCCTCGAAGCTCTTTATTGCGGTCTCGATCTTCTTCTGTCTTATGCCACTCATCATTGTGGTGATGGCATTCTTGTCGTTGCGTAAGCGGCGCGGAGACACGATTTACCTACTGCGTGCATTTGTCTTGTTTATGATTCTGGGTACTCTGCCTTTGTTTTGGACTAATATGTCCGTATGGATGGTTGTGGGGTGTCTGGGAGTTTGGACTTCTTGTTTAATGTATCTGATTTTTTCCAATCAAGTAAAGCAGGTTTTCCCTATTGAAGAACGTCATTCTTCCCCAATATTAAGACTCATTTTGTTCGGACTATCTGTCCTGTATGTCCTGTTCAATTACCGTGTAGTAGAATGCCTCGTAAATGGAGTGCCTTTACCTGACATATTTTATGAAAAAGTGGAAATATTCATAGATGAAAGCACTTTGAAGGAGAACGAGTATTCAGACGGGTTGATTCGTTTAGCCAAACCCGCCGGACTGAAATGCGGCACCCATTGGATTGATGATAAGGACGTTATCACACTGTTCGATGATGATTGCTCGTATCTGATCCATTCTGATGTTTATGTGGAAGAAAACCGGTTGGATACAGATTCGTTGTTGGAAGAGCTGACCGACGAAGG
>JAFXPL010000149.1 GCA_017527945.1 Bacteroidales bacterium
GGTGGCCATCAGCAGTCGTTTGGCGATACCTCTGCGCCGGTATTCGGGCAGCACGGCCAACGAATCCAAGTAGAGTTCCCCGGCCTGCGTCTCATCGTCCATGCCGGTGTGGTCCTTGCCGATCTGGGCCTTGGCGGCTGCAAGGAATGCTTTGCGCAGCTCGTGCAGCTTTCCGCCGTCGTAACTCACGGAGATGCCGACCACCTTTCCGTTGTCCACTGCGACTAAGGTGTTTTGGTAGCTGTATTGTGAGTCTTTTCGCTCCACAAGTCCAGTCATCATCCGGCGGAAGTCGTCCAACCCGTGGCCTTCGCCGCAGAAATAGAGACAGCACTCGTCGGTCATGGCCATCATGATCAGGTTGGCGATGTCGGAGGCATGAGATTTGCTTGCTTGGGTGATTTCAATCATGGTGATTAGTGATGAAGTCAATGGGTGTTTACAAATAGGGGATGTTCGAGTGGAATGTGTAATATTTTCCTTATTGTTCATCATAGCGGGTCAGGGAACCGGTTGATTAGCGCAAACAAAGCGTTATTGTTCGAAAACCACTACCTCGAAACCGGTGTGGCAACCGCGTTTTTCATCTTGAAGGAGGTTGTTCGGCGGATGTCGGTGGCGGAGGCGCCGAAGAGCAGCTTGTAGATGCCGGCGGCGGTCTCCCAAGCGTTGGCAGCCTCGTTGAAGGAGGCCAGTTCGTAGGCGGTGACCGTCATCGCCAGGGTTTCGGACTCGCCCGGCGCAAGACTCCTGGTCTTGGCGAATGCCTTCAGCTCTCGGTCGGGCTTCTCCAAACCGCCGGACGGGGCGGAGACGTAAAGTTCCACTACCTCGCGGCCCGCCATCTTGCCGGTGTTCGTCACGGTGACGGTGGCCGTGAACCCCTCGGGACCGGCTTTCACGGTGGGCTGCCCGTACTCGAAAGTGGTGTAGCTCAGTCCGTGGCCGAAGGGGTACGACACCTCCACCCCGCGGGTCTGGAAGTGGCGGTAGCCGACCCAGATGCCCTCTTCGTATTCGGTGAAATCGTAGTTTGGACGCTCGCCCTTTTGGCCGCTCGGATTCCAACGGTAGGGGAAATTCTTCGCGGAAGGAATGTCCATGTAGTTGACGGGGAAGGTCATGGGCAGCTTGCCCGACGGGTTGACCTTGCCCTTGAGGATGTCGGCGACAGCGTGGGCACCTTCCTGCCCCGGAGTCCACGGGAGGACAATGGCATCCACGAGCTCCTTCCACGAGGCAGTCTCCACCACGCCCACGACGTTCAGCACTACCACGACCCGCTTCCCGGCTTTGTGATAGACCAGACTGACATTCTGGATCAGCTCGCGTTCGATGTCGGTCAGTTCGAAATCGTCGTGGAACACGCGGTCGGCACCCTCGCCGGCAATGCGCCCCAGCACGATGACGGCCACATCATTGGCTTGTGCCTGCCGCTCAATGGCCTGCACGGAAACTTCTGGCTCGGGACGATGGCGCTTGTCGATGTTTTTGCCTTCCATCTGCTCCTTGTCCTTCTCGAGAGCGTAACAATGGCGGTAGTACTCGGCAAGGTTTTCGTCTATGGTGAAGTCGGCGGCCGTCATCGCTTCCTGCAAGTTGGCCACGTGGGCCATGTTCACGTGGCCCGAACCGGTGCCGCAGCTGAAGAAATCCACGGAGCAGATGCCGTAGAGGGCCACCTTTTCGTTGCCTTTCAGCGGGAGAGTGTTCTTCTCGTTGCGGAGCAGCACGATGGACTCTTCGGCGGCTTGGCGTGCCACCTGCGCATGTGCTTGCAGATCAGGATGATTTGAGTAGCGATAGTTCCGGTAATGGGGTGTCTTCACGAGGTATTCGAGAATGCGGCGCACGTTGCGGTCGAGTTCGGCGCGGCTGAGTTCCCCGCTTTCCACGGCGGTCATGAGCCGGTCGCGCTCGCGTTGGGAGCCCGGTATCATCAGGTCGTTGCCCGCCTTGGCCGACTTCACGGTACTGTCCTTGCAGCCCCAGTCGGTCATCACCAATCCGTCGAAACCCCAGTCATGGCGAAGGATGGTGGTGAGCAGGCGGTGGCTCTGCTGGGTGTATTCGCCGTTGAGCTTGTTGTAGGACGACATCACCGTCCACGGATGCCCTTCCTTGACGGCAATCTCGAAGCTCTTGAGGTAGATTTCCCGCAGGGCGCGCTCACCGATACGGGCATCGTTTTCCAATCGGTTGGTCTCTTGGTTGTTGGCCGCGAAATGCTTGACGGAGCAGCCCACCCCGTTGGACTGCACCCCGCGCACGTAGGCGGCGGCGATGCGACCCGACAACAGCGGGTCTTCCGAGAAATATTCGAAGTTACGGCCGCACAGCGGGTTGCGATGGATGTTCATGCCGGGGGCGAGCAGCACGTCCACGCCGTATTCCAGCACTTCGTTGCCCATCGCTTGGGCTATCCGTTCCACCATGAGGGGATCCCAAGAGCTGGCGATGAATGTTCCGACGGGAAAACCGGTGCAGTAGAAGGTCTGGTCGGTGCCCTTGCGTGTCGGGGCGATGCAGAGGCCAGCCGGACCGTCGCAGAGTACGGTCGCCGGGATACCGAGGCGTGGCAGTGCGCCGGTGTAACCTGCCGCACCGGGAAAGTCGCCCTGTCCACCCACGAGCAGACTGCATTTCTCCTCCACGGTCATGGCATTCAGCACCGCGTCGATGTTGTCGCTCCGCAGCAGAGGTTTTTCGGCGTTTTGAGCGAAGGTCCACTGTGAACATAGTATTGCAGTTGCCAAGGTGATAAGGATAGTTGGTCGATTAGAATGCATATACTTAAATGTTGATGATTTTAACATGGCGAAGATGGTGGTTCTATATTTGCGCATTACGATGTCGGGCATGGGACTAATCTATGATGATTTGAGGATCTGTCAAAAAATCGTATAGGCTTACGAATTCAATGCCCTCGTTGTTTTGATAATGGGCTGACATACTACCTACAATGACGAGTTTTTTAAAACCGTCGTTGATTTTTCGAAGAGATCGCAATTCGGTCTCTCGTTTTTCGTCATTGGAGATGTCAAGAGCGGATTGAATGTAATAGCGTCTGAAACCTTGATTGCAAACAAAGTCCACCTCTAAACGCTTTCGCTCTGTTTTCCCTTCCCGATTCGTCTCTTTAATTTCAACTTCGCCCACGTCAACAGACAATCCACTTCTTCTCAATTCGCTGTATATGAGGTTTTCCATCAGATGTGTTTCCTCTATTTGACGAAAGTTAAGACGGGCGTTGCGCAAACCAAGGTCTTCAAAATAGAATTTGGAAGGTGTATCGATATAGTGTTTGCCTTTAATGTCGTAGCGAAGGCTTTTTTCTAAGAGAAACGCATCCTCAAGATAATCCAAATAGCGTTTGACGGTGTCTTGTGTGATGGAGCTGCCTTTTACGCTTTTAAAAGTGTTGGCAATCTTGCGTGGGTTGGTCAATACTCCGATGGAAGAAGCAAGAAGGTTGATCAAATCCTCCAAATCGTTATCCAGCTTGATATTGTAACGCTCTTTTATGTCTTTCAGATAAGTGTGTACGAAAAGATTGTGAAGATAACTCTTTTTCTCCCTCTCATTTTCCATCAAAACCACTTGCGGCAAACCGCCATAAGTCATATACTCCAAGATGAGTTCATCATGATGATTGCTGAGATTTTTTGTACTGAGAAACTCGTTGAAGGAAAAAGGGTGAATACGAATTTCATCCCCTCGGCCACGAAATTCCGTAATGACATCTTTGGAGAGGAATTTGGCGTTGGAACCAGTGACAAATACATCGGCATTGGGTACGTGAAGATAACTGTTGAGTACATCCTCGAATTCCTTGACAAGTTGCACTTCGTCTAAAAGGATATAGTACATATCTTGGTCTGTGATTTGTGCGTCAATGTAGTGCAGGAGCTCATCAGGGTCGCGAAGATTCTTGAGACGGCGGTCCTCAAGATTAATTTTGATGATATGGTCTTTTTTCACGCCTTCCCCCATCAAGGCTTCTGAGAACAAGTTGAACAGAAGGTAAGATTTGCCGCATCGCCGCATTCCGGTGATGATTTTTATCAGCCCGTTATTTCTGCGTATCTTCAGCTTATTCAGCAGGTTATCTCTTTTTACAATCATTGCTGTTCGATTTTTTTGTGCGAAAGTACATTTTTATCGACTGCAAAGATACAATAATTGTTTATATTAGGGCTGAAAAAAAGAGAGGCGCGCCGGGTGGCGAAGTTGTGTCTTGAGATTTGTGGATGACAGTGACAGAAACGGCGAAGTGTTTTGTGCTGTCTCACAGGTTTATACCGTACTCTTCGGGGTCTTCTGCCGCCATGGGCAGGCTATCCTCGTCAATTCGGATGTAGGATTTGGATTTGCGGCCGAAGGTCTTGATGTAATAGTCGAGCAGCTGTTGCTCCACTTGTAACATTGTCTTTTCCAATGTTTTGGGCTTCAGTTGGCATTCCCACACCACGATGACTTGCCAGCCGTTCTCGGAGAGAATCTCATAATTCTTCTGATCCCTCTCTTGGTTCCGCCGAATCTTCGCCACCCAAAATTCCCGATTCGTCTTCGGTATCTTGCAACATGCAGAATCCTCAATTGTGCATTGTGCATTATGCATTATGAATTGAACAAAATGTCCGTGCCAAAAGCAGCCGTTCACGAAGATGGCGGTGCGGTACTTGCGCATCACGATGTCGGGTTTGCCGGGCACGCCCTTCACGCAGAGGCGGTAGCGGTAGCCGTGCCGCCAAAGCCAACGGCGTACCTTCAGCTCGGGCTTAGTGTCCTTGCTGTGGATGCGCGACATGCAGTAATGGCGCTGTTGGGGTGTCATTCGGTCCGACATTACCAACCTTCTGGCAATACAATATTCCCTACGTTATGCGCTTCAGTGAAGAGCGGTGCGATTTCCGCATCGGTGAAGCCAGCGATTCCGCAACCGATACGGGTCACGAGGAAGGTCATCTCCTGGTGTGCCTTTGCAAATGCGATAAACTCATCCACATACGGGCGGATGGTCTCCACGCCGCCCTGCATCGTGGGGATGGCATAGCTTTGGCCCTGCAGCCCGACACCTTGCCCCATAATGGCTCCGAAATTGCGATGGGCGATCCGGGCCGCCCCGCCGCCGTGCATTCCCTGCAAGTTGCTGCCAAAAACAAAAATCTCGCCCGGCTGAAGTTCCGTGATAAACTCTGGTGTGGTTCGTTTCTGTTCCATATTGATTCTGTTTTTGTTTGTTGTTTATTGTTTCTGTTGAGAAATATGGATATGCTTGATAGTGATATAGTTACATTACTGATGATGAAGGCGGCAACGGCCTCCCTTTTATGAGGCTATCGTAATCCGGCAAAGATACAGAAAATTATGGCATCAGCCCGTATTTTTCGCACAGCCGTTGGAGCGAACCATCGGCCTTCATCCGGCGGATGACGCCGTTCACTAGTTCCAGCAGATCGCCCTGCCCCTTGCGCATCAGCACGCCGATTTCCCCGTGGGTGAAGGGGGCGTTTAGGAGCGGTGCCGCCAAGCGGGGATTTGTCTGCACGTAGTAGGGTGCTTCGGTGATCTCCGTAATCATCACGTCAGCCTGTCCTTTGGCGATGAGCGACGGTATCGCTTCGTTGTTCGGATGCACGATAATGGTGGCGTGAGTGAGGTTTTGGTTGGCAAACTGTTCGTTAAGACCGCCGGGGTTCACCATCACGCGCACGTCGGGACGGTCGATGTCCGCCAACGAGTGGAAGCGAGCCGTGTCCTCCGTCCGGCAGAGGATGGTCTTGCCGTTGGCCAAGTATCCTTCGCTCATCAGCATGGTGGCAAGTCGCGCCTCGGTGATGGTGATGCCCCCGATGGCGAGGTCGAAGGTCTGGGGCTCCGCCAGAACATCGGCCGTCAGTGTTGGCCATGTGGTCCTGACAAATGCAACGGGCACCCCGATGCTGTCGGCAATCGCCTGTGCCAGCTCGATGCCGAAGCCCCTGTATTCGCCGGTTTCGGGCTCGCGGAAGGTCAGCGGCCGGTAGTCGCCGGTAGTGCCGACGAGCAGCTTTCCCCGTTGCTGGATCCGCTCGATTGTCGGGCGGGAAATAATCTCCTCGGGGGTGCAGGAGC
The DNA here is from genome assembly GCA_017527945.1 of Bacteroidales bacterium. The sequence continues at coordinate 6,118 of JAFXPL010000149.1, forward strand.
TCAGGACGACCGCACTGCCAACAAGGAGCGGCGTGGCAAGGGAGATGACGGCGGTGGCAAACGCCAGCAGCCAGGTGCTGAATTTTTTCAGTATCATTTCCATTTTACATTAATAACCATTTCCATATTGGCAACACTTCAATGCTGATGCCGTTTTCCGTGATTTGAAGTTCCGTATCCCAGGTAATGACAAGTCCATGATACTGTTTGAAAGCTTTCAGAAACTTCATCAGTCCACCCACTTCGCGCTCGTATGTGCTGTCATCACCAATGCTGTAAGATACTTGGATGGCAGTGTTAGTCTCCGGGATACAGAAATCGACCTCCGCTCCCTTGCTGTAATAGAACAACCGAGACTCATCAGGTGTATTGCGAAACTGTTTGTTCAAATGGACGGCCACGATGTTCTCCAACTGTTTTGTCTCACCATCCGTATAAAAAAGCCCTAAAATGCCATTGTCGGCAAAATAACGTTTTACAGTGGTTTGCTGGTCCGTCAGAGGGGAGACCAAATTAGGGACGGAGAATGTGAGATAGGCGTCTTCCATATAGTCGAGATAATCTTTCAGCACGGGCATACTGATGCTATCTCCCGATGCTTTGACAATGTGCTCCAGCCGCTTCAGTGTAGTGGGTTGCATCACACTTTCTGCCAATTTTCTTGCCAAAAGTCTGAAAACACGAGGATTGCGTATGTTATTGCGCTCTACAATATCGCCTATCAGAATTTTTTGGTACAGGGAGGTGAGCCATTCCCTTTTGTCGGCTTTGTCAAATGATTCTGCAAAACCACCATACCGGAAATATTCTTTAAAGTGTCGTATAACCGTTAACCGAATTTCGGGGTTGAATTCCCAGTTGCGTTCGAAGGTGAACCCTCGAAAATCAAGATATTCCTTGAAGGAAAATGGGTAGATATTGCGTTGGATGTAGCTGCCACCAAGGGAAGAGGCTATCTCTTTGCTGAGCATTTTGGCATTGCTTCCGGTAATCATAATGCGGTATTTTTCTTCGGCCAGCCGTCGCGCAAACTTTTCCCAACCGACAACATTCTGTATTTCATCAAGATAGATGAAAGGGCGTTTCAGGTCATACATTTCCCAATAGGATTCCAGCAGTAATCCAAGCTCATTAGCCTGGATGGGAGCAATTCTTTCGTCTTCAAAATTGACATAAAGAAAATCGTCGGCTTTGGCTTTGCCGGATGCCATTTTGGACTGGATATCCTGATAGAGAGTATATGATTTGCCAGCACGTCGGATGCCCACGAGTACATAGCAAGATTTCTCATCAAAACCAGCCTGGCGTGGGGAGAGTTCTATTTTGCCGAGTTGCAATTGCTTCTCCCCGATCACTTTTTTTATGATTTGTTTCTCCATACCAATATTCGAAAGTTAATTTTGCAAAAATACAAAAATATTTCAAAGTACACTTCGCAATATTTGTTTTTTCCGAAAGGTAGCTGCTGCACGGATGATTTTGAGGGCATATTATTCTCCCGCAGGCCACGCAGATTAACGCTGATTATTATATCGTTGTTTCAGTCTTTCGATCACCTCCCAGTCGGCGGGCAGCCACTGCACGCTGTCGAGTTCGTCGGGGGCGAGCCAGCGGGCGGCCTCGTGTTCGAGGAGGGTGAGCGAGCCGCTCTCCACGGTGCAGAGGAAGCAGTGCATGGTGAGATGAAACCTGGGGTAGTCCCACTCGACGGTGTGCAGCAGTTCCCCGACGGTGATGCGGGTGTCCAGCTCCTCCCGGATTTCGCGGCGGACGGCCTCCTCGGGCGTCTCCCCGGGTTCAATCTTGCCGCCGGGAAACTCCCACCAGTCCTTCCAGTCGCCGGCCCCGCGCTGGGTGGCGAAGATGCGGTTTTGGGAGTCGTGGATGACGGCGGCGGAAACGGTGATGTGTTTCATAGCTTACTCGTTCTTGTTCAGTATGACCAGCGCGCCGATGACGCCCGGCACCCATCCGGCGCAGGTGAGGATGAAGACGATGAGCACGGAGCCGCACCCGCGGTCGATGACGGCCAAAGGCGGGAAGATGATGGAGAGGATGACGCGGAAAATGGACATAGCGGTTCGGTTTTTTGAATGGGCAAAAGTACAAAATTATGCTGTTTCCTGTTGCGTCCATTTTGCCAGCACCATTCCGGCGAGGATGAACCAACCTCCGCCGAGGGCTGCAAGGAGCGGGAACCACGGGAGGACTTCGCAGGGCAGCAACGCCGGCACAATGGCGATGGCCAAAGCGGGCGCGAAGGGCTTGAACCGTCTGAAAAGAAGGAGCATCAGCGGCACGGTCACGAAGGTGCCCACCGCCATCGGGAGACCCCAACGATGATGGAACAGAAGGCCGGTGAGGGTGCCCA
>JAFXPL010000011.1 GCA_017527945.1 Bacteroidales bacterium
ATCAGCGATTATACCTATGATACATTGAGTGTTCTGGGTGAAGGCGAAGAAACTGTCACTTTTAAAATATCAAATTCGTACAGGGAACACGTACATCAACGAATAGCACCTTTTGTGAAACCCGCAGACAATCCGGACAAATCATCTGACGAGAAGCAAGATAATATGGCGGTTGTTTCAAGGTATAACGAAACAATGGGCAGGAAACCTGCGCTGATATATTCGTTTATTGCCGACCATCCCCTTTGTTCCACCGAAGACATCATGACCAAGACCAATCTGTCCCGCAGTTCCGTGGCCAAATATATCGCCAAACTCAAGCAGCAGGGTCTCATCCGACATGTGGGCTCCAACAAGACCGGCGGCTACGAGGCGGCGGAAGGGGGATTATAGACGTGAGACGTGGGATGTGAGATGTGGGATGTGAGACGTATGACGTGAGACGTGAGACGTATGACGTAAGACATGAGACGTATGACTATAGGACAATACCTACATCCTACATCCTACATCCTACATCCAACGTCTAACGTCTAACGTCTAACTTCCAACGTCCAACACAAAAAAAGCAGGACGGACCGCAATCCACCCTGCTTTTGTTCATAGCGCCCGAAAAAACTATTTCGTGGCGTCGATGGCTTGTTTGATGAGTTGGAATGTTCTCTCGGGATCGTTGTCCAAGCCCATGGAGAAACGGATGAGGCCTTCGCTCATGCCCATCTCCTTCTGGATATCCTCGGGAACCTCGGAAGAGGTGGATTTGCCAGAGTTGCTGAACAGCGTCTTGAAATAACCCAAACTCACGGCGAGGTAACCCACGCCTAACTCCTGCATCTTCTCCATGATGGCGCTAGCTCTCTCGGCCGTGCCCATATCGATGGAGATCATACCGCCGAAGCCGTAACCGTCGTTCATCATGGATTTGAAGAGTTCGTGGTCAGGATGCTCGGGAAGACCCGGATAGTTGTATTTGATACCCGTCTCTTTGAATCTCTTAGCCAGATACATGGCATTCTCGCTGTGTTTCTTCATACGGATATGCAAGGTGTGCAAATTCTTCTGGATGCTGGTGGAACGGAAGGTGTCCAACACCGGACCAAGCAACATGGCCGTACCGTCGTTCACATCAATCAAAGAGTTGATGTAAGCAGCGGAACCGCAGATGGCACCGGCCACACAGTCGTTCATGCCGTTCACATATTTTGTCATACTGTAAATCACCACATCCGCGCCAAGACGGTACGGGGAGAAAATCATCGGGGTGAATGTATTATCAACCAACAATTTAGCGCCAACAGAGTGGGCAATTTTGGAGAGTTCCGGAAGATTGGCAATACGCAGCAGCGGATTGTTCATCGTCTCGGTATAGACAACCTTGGTGTTGGGACGGATGGCTTTCTTCACGGCATCCAAATCCTGCATGTTCACAAAAGTGACATCCACATTGAACTTCTTGAGATAGTTGTTCAGGAAAGCGAATGTGCCGCCGTAGGTGGTCATGCTGGAGAGGATATGGTCACCGGACTTCACCTCATGCAACAAAGCTACCGTAATAGCAGCCATACCGGAACCAGTGGTCCAAGCCAGCTCAGTGCCTTCAATAGCGGCCAGTGACTGTGCCAGCGACAGGGTGCTGGGATTCCAGTGGCGGGAGTAGAGGAAGTAACCCTCGGTTTCGCCGTGGAAGGTGTCGGTCATCGTCTTGGCCTGTTCAAACATAAAGGTTGCGCTATCGCAGATAGCCGGGTTGACACCTCTATAGGCATCTTTCTTGTCCAATCTTTCCAGGTTGGTTGCGGGATCGAATTTTTCCATATTATTTTTGAATTAGATTGTTGTTGAAATTTGGGATTGCAAAAGTACAAAAAAAATCATAGTTCAAAGTCCAAAATTCAAAGGATAGACTTTTCGTTTTTTTTAAGCGTCCGATAAAAGTGATGTTTTTTTCATACTTTTGCGCTTCACAAAAAAAACAACTTTATGATGAAAAATATCCGATTGACCATACTTCTAGGTCTGTTTATAGCTGCCCTCTCATGTTTACAGGCGCAGGTGCCCGACCTGGACACAAAATACGCGGCGGAACTGCTGAAACCCGGCACGCCCGCCCCCGACTTCCAACTCCAAACTCCCGATGGCAAAACTTTGAAATTCAGCGATTTCGCCAAAGGCAAGTATGTCGTCATCGACTTCTGGGCCTCCTGGTGCCCCGACTGCCGCAAAGACCTGCCCGAGGTTATCCGGATGTACAACAAATGGAACAAAATGGGAGTGGAGTTCCTCGGCGTCTCCTTCGACACCGACAAGCAGAAATGGACGGACTACATTGCCCAATCCGGCATCCCCTACCCGCAGGTGAGCGAGCTGAAACGGATGAACCAGTCGGATGTGGCCAAGGCCTACGGCGTGCGCTGGATACCCTCCCTCTACCTCATCGGTCCCGACGGCAAAGTGCTGGTGAGCACGGTGTTGTCGTATAAGATTGAGAATATGCTGTACAAGAATTTCGTGGAAAGTATTGCGACCCCATTTCTTGGAAAATATGACACCATAGCCATTGACGGCAGCAAAGGAAAACTATGGGCTCGATTGTACAAACCAGAGCTGAAGGCAGGACAACGATGCGATCTCGTCATCCTGTGCCACGGGCTCAACTGCGACCATGATTTCTCACTCATGCGGCGTATCGCCTACTATCTGGAAAACGACTTCGCAGTTCTGGAATTCGACTTCAACGGGCACGGCAAGAGCGAGGGCAAGTTTGTGGATATGACCATCGCCAATGAGATGGAGGATTTGGAACAGGTGCTGGCATACGCCCAAGACCTGCGGTTTGTGGACGACATCGCCTTGGTGGGCCACTCGCAGGGTGCGGTGGTGGCGGCCATGGTGGCGGGCAAGCATCCCGACGACATCAAGGCAGTGGTGCTGCTGGCACCGGCATCCTCCGTGCGCGATGATGTGGTGCGCGGCAACCTCTTCGGCATCGACTTCGACCCCCTCGACATGCCCGACAGCCTGGTGCTCAACAACGGCATCGCTCTTGGATACAGATATTTGAAGACCGCCTCCACCCTGCCCATCTTTGAGACGGCGGCCAACTTCCACGGCAACGTCTGCATCATCCACGGCAACGCTGATCGTCTGGTGCCCTACACCTGCAGCGAGCATTTCCACCAGACATGGACCAACAGCGAGTTCCACCTGCTTAACTACTACGACCACAACTTCACCATCTGCCCTTACCGCCCGGCGGAGATCACGATAGAATTCTTGCAAAGGGTGATGCGATAATCATCGCAGGCGGCATTTTTGCGCCACCTCCCCATCAGATAAACAAAAGGGCCGCGAAATTCGCGGCCCTTTTTGGCGTTTAGCTATAATGGAATTATTCCATATCGGCTCTTGCCACAGCGTCTTTGTAGTACTTTTGGTTGATGAAGACATCTTCCTTGTACGGGTTGATGTGACGCTTCTTGGCTTGGGCGATGATGTAGCACAGGGCGATGGCATTGGTGATAAGAGCCAGGGCGCTGATCACAGTCATCATGGTCGGGTTGCCGGCAACGGTCTCCACGGTGGTGCCCACAGCGGCAGCATCACCGCCAGCAGCGGCGTAGATCTCCGTGATGGTATCGATACCGTTAGGATACTGAACAGGAAGCACAGCCCACTTGAAGGCCTGGAAGCCGTCTTTGAAGGTCTCTTGGAAGAGCGGAAACACCTGCGCGAACATACACCAGATAGCCAACGTGTTGGCGCGGTTCATGATCCAACCGCCGCGGTTCCACAACAGAGCAGCGATGGTCGGGGCAAGCAACAAAGCGATACCGCAGAACCAGCTGTGTGTAGGCAAGCAGTTGTAGGTGTAAGCGAAGTTCCAAATGTCATAAACCACGATGAAAACCCAGGTCATGTCGGCCCAGATCATGTCTTTCTTGTCCTTGGACGGGAACACATTCCACCAAGCGGTCATACAGAGGATGTTGAGCAAACCGGCGACGCCGTTCATGACATTGTGCCAGCCACCATAGAGCCACACACCCTCGCTGGAGAGCCACCATTTGTTCCAGCCCATGATGGCAGACTCGAAGTCGGAAGCCACGGCGATGAGGATGTTGATGGCCACGATGATGAACGGGAACGGTTTGAACCAGTGTTTGGCGCCGATGCCCCATTTGTACATGATCATCATGAAGCCAATACAGCCGGTGAGCGCGGCGTAGAGCTTAGCGTAGTGGAACCAGCCGTTCATATAGACATGCGTCTGGTTGTTCACTGCCCATTCAGCTCCGGAGCGCGCACCGATGGCGATGGCCACGAAATAGACCGTCAAGGCAAGCGGGATAAGGAAAAAGGTGATAATGCCGCCGGCTTTGGTGCGACGGGCAAACTCGTTGAACAGGATGAGACCCACGAGGACGACGAGCAGCATCCCCCATTGGGCCAGGGCGTTAGCCCCATAAACTTGGAAAAACATAATAGTTAAAATTTAAGTTAGGTGTTTCATGTTAGTTAGCCTTCGGCTGTTGGTGACTTCGTGTTGGTAAGCTTCGCTGTTGATTAGCCTTCGGCTGTTAGTTACTTCGTGTTAGTTATTTTATGTTGATTATTTCATGTTGATTAGCTTCGCTGTTGGTAACACGCAGTAACTAACATGTAGTAATCAACACGCAGTGACTTTGCGGGCTTTGGCGAGGGACCAAACCGCCCAGACGGCGGTGAGGATCAGCGACATGGGTACGCCAACGGTGAGCATTTCACGGAGCATCACGGAAAAACCGCCCGTTTCGAGCGCTGTGAAGAATGGGAACCGCCAAGTGAGTTCGCCGTTGATGACATGATCGACGATGAGCATCACCGTGCCGCCCCAAAGCATCTTCTCCAATGCCGGGATGTTACGCGTGAGTGCGTGTTCAGAACTATCAATCGTTTGTGCGTTGGCTTTTCGATAGGCGCTTGTGGCAATGGCCTGCGCCATGGGTACTATAAAACAGGACATATTCGTTATTTTTTTGTTTGTTACTTCGTGTTTGTTATTTCATGTTAGTTAGCTTCGCTGTTGATGACTTCGTGTTAACATTCACTTCCCAACATTTACTCCTCAACAGCGCAGCTCTTCAACTTGAATTTCGCGGATCTCGACTTCGTTACCGTGTAAAAGCCATGTGTTCTCGCTATGGCAGTGGGGGCACGTCTTTCCATGTTTCACCGTCTCGTACTCCTGTTTGCAGTCGTCGCACCAGGTGACAGCTGGGATAATGTTGCATTTCAGCTCGCAACCCTTCAGCAGCTCCTCTTTGTCGGCGGCCCAGCGCCAGCAGTCGGTGAGCAGGTGCGGCACCACCGTGGAGACCTCCCCAATGTCCATGACCACGGTGGAAACATGTTCCACGTGGTTTTCCGCTGCCACCTCTTTGACATCGCGGATAATGTAGAAGACGATACCTAGTTCGTGCATATTCACTTCGTGTTGGTGAGCCTGCGGCTGTTGATGAGCCTTCGGCTGTTGGTTACTTCGTGTTAGTTATTTCATGTTGGTTAGCCTTCGGCTGTTGGTTACTTCGTGTTAGTTATTTCATGTTGGTTAGCCTTCGGCTGTTGGTTAGCTTCGCTGTTGGTAACACGCAGTAATTAACACGCAGTAATCAACACGCAGTAATCAACACGCAGTAATCAACACGCAGTAATCAACACGTAGTAATCAACACGCAGTAATCAACACGCAGTCACCGACATTTACTTCTTAAAGACGATCTTCGCGGCTCGTTTCAACATATAGGGCAGGATGCCGCTGAACTTGTCCTCGGAGGTGCGCATGATGCTGGCGTCGGGGTTGTCGCGGAAGAGGTGGATAGCGTCGAAAGCGCACTTGGTGGTACAGATGCCGCAACCGATGCAGCGGTTTTCATCGACCACCGACGCGCCGCAGCTCAGACAGCGGGATGTCTCGGTGCGCACTTGCTCCTCCGTAAGCGTGAGCGTGTATTCGCGGAACTTGTCAACCTGCTCGGACACTCCTTCCACCTGACGGGAGGAGTTGTCGTAGCTCTCCACCACGATGTCGTCCTTGTCGAGCTCGATGAAGTCGCGGCGGTTGCGCCCGATGGTGAGGTGGCCGTGCTGCACGTAGCGGTGCAACGATTCGGCACCCTCCTTGCCGGCGGCGATGGCGTCGATGGCGAACTTCGGACCGGTGAAGCAGTCACCGCCCACGAAGATGTCCTCTTCGGCGGTCTGGTAGGTCAGTTTGTCGGCCACGGGATAGACGCCGCGCACGAACTCCACTTTCGTGTCTTTGAGCAGATCCTTGAGGATGACCGTCTGACCGATGGCGAAGATGACCAAGTCGGCATCCAACGTAATCGTTTCTTCCTCATCATATTGCGGAGAAAAACGGTGATCTTTGTCATACACGGAGGTGCATTTCTTGAAGACGATGCCGGTGACCTTGTCGGTACCGAGCACCTCTTTCGGGCCCCAGCCGGGGTTGATGACCACGCCGTCCTCGCGGGCTTCGCGGCGCTCCTCCAAGGAGGCGGGCATGATGTCTTCGGTCTCCAACGAGAGCATGGTGACGGACTCGGCACCGCCGCGCATGGCGACCCGCGCCGCATCGATGGCCACGTTGCCGCCACCCACAACCACAACCTTGCCGCTGACCTGCGTGCCACAATTGCAGTTGTGCAGGAAATCGATGGCCGTGGTGGTGCCGGGCAGATTCTCGCCGGAAATACCGGGCAGTTTGCCGCCTTGGCAACCGATAGCCACGTAGAAACCTTTATATCCTTGCTCTCTAAGTTGCTGTATGGTAATGTCTTTGCCAACCTCCACGCCGGTGCGGATCTCCACACCGATTTCGCGCATGATGTCGATTTCGGCTTTGATGACTTCCTTGTCTAACTTGTAAGAGGGGATGCCGTATTGCAGCATACCGCCGGGGATTTCGTCTTTCTCGAACACGGTGGGTTTGTAACCCATCGTGGCGAGGTAGTAGGCACAGCTCAAACCGGCGGGGCCACCGCCGATAATGGCGATCTTCTCCTCCCAGAATTCTTTCACGTTGGAGCAGATGTTCACCTCCGGCACGAAACGGGTCTCAGCCTTGAGGTCCTGCTCGGCGATGAACTTCTTGACCGCGTCGATGGCGATGGGCTGGTCGATGGTGCCGCGTGTGCAGGCATCCTCGCAGCGACGGTTGCAGACACGCCCGCACACTGCCGGGAATGGGTTCTCGCGCTTGATGAGTTCCAACGCTTCCGTATATTTGCCTTCGGCAGCCTTCTTCAGATATCCCTGCACCGCGATATGCGCCGGACAAGCTGTCTTGCAGGGTGCCGTGCCGGTCGGATAGCAGTTGATGCGGTTCTTGTCGCGGTAGTCCTCGTCCCACTTTTCCGGTCCCCACTTCTTGGCATCGGGCAGCTCCTGTTTCGGATAGGTCTGCTCGCCGTGCTTGGTGCAGAGTTTCTGTCCCAGACGGACAGCGCCTGCAGGACAGTATTCCACGCAGCGACCGCAAGCCACGCAGTTCGTCGGATCCACCTTCGCCACATAAGCACTGCGGCTCATATTGGGGGTGTTGAATAATTGGGAAGTACGCAACGCATTGCAAATCTTCACATTGCAGTTGCAGATGGCAAAGATTTTGCCTTCACCGTCGATATTGGTGATTTGGTGTACAAAACCATGATCCTCTGCTTTTTTCAAAATGGCCATGCACTCATCGTAGGTGATGAAGTGACCTCGGCCCGTCTCCGCCAGATACTCCGCCATGTCGCCAACGCCGATACACCAATCGTGGTAATCGTCGGCGCAACCCTCATCCAGTCCTTTGCGACCAATACGGCAGGAGCAGATGCCCACCGCCAGATGGCCTTCGTAGCGTTTAAGCCAATATGAAATATGCTCTATATCAATGGATTGATTCTCCATGGAGATGGCTTTCTCCACCGGAATCACATGCATGCCGATACCAGAACCGCCCATAGGCACCATCGGAGTGACCTTCTCTAACGGCAGGAACGTCATACGTTCGAAAAACATGCCCAGTTCCGGGTGTTTCTTCATGAGTTCCTCGTTCATATTGGTGTATTCGGCACTGCCGGGGACGAACATGGGCACCCAATACACACGGTCTTTCCTTTCGTAGGTGGAGCCGGGAATGGGCCCGTCTTTGGTGTATTTGTCGCCATAGTCATACTCCATGACGCCCATGCGGGCCATCAGATCCAGCAGTTCGTCAAAGGACTTGTCGTCGGGAGTGTAATGTTTTTGGCTGTTCAGCTCGTGGAGTTGCGCATTGGTCCAGTGTTTGCGCACCCGGAAGGGATTGCCGGGCAGCATATCCAGCATCAGATCCAGAGCGGCCTCACGGGTGACGGCATCCATCTCGTCTTCGAAGATACAGGCGAGACCCCAATACTCAGGGGCGTCAGTATCCATCTTGATTTTACCGGGGATACGATCGGTGATGTGGCGAACCAGTTTGAGAAGCTTGGGGTTCGGGTTCTTGTCCCCTTTGTGTTTCGGGACAAATTTGGTGGACATTTCAGGCATATTACGATATGTTTGGTGACTTTTGTAATGACGGCTACCGAGCTCTTGCCCCTTCGGGGCTGCTTAAGGAAGTTGTTTTAGAAGCCATTCGGCAAGGTTATCGATTCCGTCGCCGGTTTTGGCGGATACGGGGATGATGGTCGCGTGGGGGTTACGCATGAGGATGTTCTTCCTGCAGCGTTCCAGGTCGAAATCGAAATAGGGCATCACATCCGTTTTGTTGATGATGACGAGGTCGCAGACGGTGAACATGAGGGGGTACTTGAGGGGTTTGTCGTCGCCCTCGGGCACGGAA
>JAFXPL010000150.1 GCA_017527945.1 Bacteroidales bacterium
AGTGCCGTTTGGCGTCGTAGATGAGCCACGGCTGGTCGTTGAAGCGGTCGGCGAAATGGTCGGTGATGAGCGGCAGCACATTGTGGTCAGGCGAGATGACCGCCAGGTAGGTGCCGTCCTTGGCTTTCTGGAAGCGGATGAACTGTTTCATCCGCAACTGCTCGTGCATCACCTTGCGGGCGATGTTAGTCACGGCCAGGACATCCGGGTCGGCAAAGTTCCGCTCGATGCTCTCGCCTCCTTCCGGCTGCCGGAACACTTTGCAGATGTAGTGGAACAGCGCGTTGTTGAGTTCGGGCAACTCCGACAACCAGCTAACCATCAGCATTTTTATAGCCTCCTTCGACAGCCGTTTCTCCAACCCCTTCCACACGCGGCGGGCCTTCTCTTCGTCGGTCGGCACTTGATGCAGGTCGTCGCAGAACAACGGCACGGGGTCTCCCTCCGCCAACAACATCTCCGGCTGCTCGTGCAACTCAAAGGCCTCGAAAACGGCGGTAAGGAGACCGTCCAAGGTGTTGTCGAAGGTGTAGCAGGTCATTGCGGTTTGTGGTTTTGGTTTTGGTTTGTGTTTTTCGGACATCCACACTGCGTTTCTTCGTCGCTGGTGTGGGGTTACTTGCACTTCATGCGTTTTGTTTCTTCGGGACTGTTTAAGGAAAGTCTCCAATCTCAAGTCTTACGTCTCAACTCCTTCGTCTCCAAACTCCAACGACAGCTGCGCCTCCTTCGCGGCGAGTTTCTGTTCCGTCTTGGAAACCAGCAGCGGGCGCAGGCGTTCAGGACTCAGCTCGTTGATGCCGAGGATGGGTTGCAGGTCGGAGGCGCCGAGCTCGTGGCAGGTGATGAAGTATTTGGCCTTTTTCATCACCACGCCCATCTTTTTGAGGTCGAAACTGGTGAGGCGGTTGAAGCGGCGGGAGTTGACGATGAGCCACGCTGACTTGGTGCCGAGGCCGGGCACGCGCAGCAGCATCTCGTAATCGGCCGTGTTGATGTCCACAGGGAATGCCTCGGGGTGGCGCAGCGCCCACGCCAATTTGGGGTCCACCTCCAAGTCGAGGTTCGGGTTTGCCTCATCGACAATTTCTTCCACCTTGAAATGGTAGAACCGCAGCAGCCAGTCGGCCTGGTAGAGGCGGTTCTCGCGAACGAGCGGCGGTTGCTTGAGCACGGGTAGGCGCGAGTCGAAGGTGTTGACGCTCACGTAACCCGAGTAATAGACACGGCGCATCGAGGGCTGGCCGTAGAGCAGCGACGACATGGTGAGGATCTCGCGGTCGGAGTCATGGGTGGCGCCCACGATCATCTGGGTGGATTGCCCGGCGGGCACGAAACGCGGCGCGTGGCGCATCCGCTGCCGGTCTTCCTTGTTCTCGAGCACACCCTGCTGGATGAGCTTCATCGGCTGGAAAACACTCTGGTGGTCCTTCTCGGGCGCGAGCATCTTCAGCGACTCTTCGCGGGGAATCTCAATGTTCACGCTCATACGGTCGGCATAGCGCCCGGCCACGTTGAGCAGCTCCTGCGAGGCGCCGGGGACGGCCTTCAAGTGGATATATCCGTTGAAACGGTGTACTAACCGCAGGTCGCGGACGATAGCGGTGAGCCGTTCCATCGTATAGTCGGGATTGCGCACCACCCCGCTGGAGAGGAACAGCCCCTCGATGTAGTTGCGACGATAGAACTCCATCGTGATCTCCTCCAACTCGCTGACGCTGAGCGTGGCGCGCTTGATGTCGTTGGAGCGGCGGTTCACACAGTAGGCGCAGTCGTACATGCAGTGGTTGGTCAGCATCACCTTCAGCAGCGAGATGCAGCGGCCGTCGTCGGCAAAGGAGTGGCAGATGCCCACACCGCCCACGGTGTTGCCCACCATCCCCTTCTTGCCGCCGCGCACGGTGCCGCTCGACGAGCACGACACGTCGTATTTCGCCGACTCCGCCAAAATGCGCAGCTTCTCCAATGTTTTCTCCGCCAGCATACAGGTACTGTTTTTGCTATTTTTCTGTCTGTAAAGGTTATTTGGTTTTTCCCTTCGGGGACGAAGGCAGGCGCAAAGGTACACTTTTTCGGGTTATAAATGCTGCGCTAACTTGGTGTTTTTTTCTATTTTTGCACCGTCAAAATGAAGAAAGAATTCAATCTAAAAGAGAAAATCCAGCAATTCAAGGCGTGGCGGGAGCGGCCTCGCGAGGTTGCCCCGATGTCGCAAGAGGAGCACGAGTGCCTGAACTGTCACGACCATTATACCGGCAATTACTGTCCCCGTTGCGGACAGGCAGCCTCCACCGACCGCTTTTCCATGAAGGTGGCGGCTGAAAACTTCGCCGAAGCCTACGGCATGGGCGAGCGCGGCATGTTTCGCACTATCCTTGATCTGATTCTGCGTCCCGGCCACCTGATCCTCGACTATCTCCGTGGCAGGAGGGCCTCCTATTTCGCCCCTTTCAAAATGTATTTCCTGCTTGCGGCTGTCTCCCTCCTCGTGACCCACGGGCTGAATATCACAGGGCACGCGCTCCACGATGATTCCGAAAACACTACCGAAGAGGTGAAACGAGAGCCTGAGAATGGAAAGACACCCAAAACGACGGATGATTTTGAAGAAAATACCCCTACGATGGAGCAAGGTATTACCATCGATGAAGATGGTGCTCAAAATTTTTTTGAAAAAGATTATCCTGAAAAATCGCGAATGTACTCCATTATTAATAGCGTATTGGATAAGATAGAACGTTTTGCGGAAAAATACCCCAGTATTAACATCTTGTTGCTGTTGATGCTGATTTCCGGGAATCTCTTCCTCTTTTTCCGTCACAGTCCGAACATCCCCGATCTGCGTTATCCCGAGCTCTTTATTTCGTTGGTCTATATTGCCAATATGTACACGGTCTATTCCATTGTGTTCGATTTCTTTAGTTTGACAAAATTGACCGCACTCTCTTTACTTCTCACAATCATCCCGCTCAAACAGATGAGTGGCTACAGCTGGTGGCGCACCATCCTGAAAACCGTCGTGGCCTTCACCATTATGTTTGTGCTGTTCATCGTGTTCGTCGTGCTGGCGGTGCTTGGTGTCAGATTATTTGTGAAATACCACGGGTGATAAACAGTTGATTATGGATACATACATTTTTAGGAGACAGATTCATAAGTTGCCGGGCAAGGTGATACACCATGTGCCGCTGCCGGAACCGCAGGTCGTGGAAGGCCACGGCGCACGGGCACAGATCGGTGCCATCTGCAAGGAACTCGGATATAAGCAGGTGTTGTTGGTGACCGATCAAACACTGCATAAACTCGGATACGAACAGAAAATAGTGCAGTCGCTGGAAGAGAGTGGGGTGGGGTGCACCATGTTCGCCGACATCCACTCCGAACCCAACATTGCGCTGATTGACGCTGGACGTGCGATGGCTACAGCGTGCCAGGCCGAGTGCGTGATCGCCCTCGGTGGTGGATCGGTGATGGACACCTGCAAGATGATCGCTGCTGGCGTGAAGCTGCCTCGACTCAAAACCAAAGCCTTGTTGCTCAAATTTTTGGCTGTGCCTGGCAAGACCCTCCCGATGATCACGGTGCCCTCCACCGCCGGCACAGGCGCGGAGGTGACCGTAGGTGCTGTCGTAACCAATGCGCGCGGCACGAAGGGCTCCACCGTGCTGGTCGGGCTGGATGTGACGCATGTGATCCTCGACAGCGAACTGACCATCCATGCGCCGCAAGTGGTGACCGCCGCCTGCGGGATGGACGCCCTCAGCCACGTGGTGGAAGGGACGGTGAGCGATGTGACGGTCGATGTGGAGGATGCCTACCGCTCACTGGAAGGCGTGAAACTGATCCTGCATCATCTGCCCATCGTCATTCGTGAGCCGGAGAATATCGAATCGCGGCTGGCGATGTGCCGCGCCGCGATGTACGGCGGCAACGCCATCAACACGCAGCTCGCGGGCTATGTGCATGCCTTCGCGCACAGCATCGGAGCCAAGTACCACATCCCGCACGGACAGGCCATCACGCTGATGATGCTGCCTGTGCTGGAGTATCAAAAGGAGACCTGTCTTAGGAAGTATGCCCTGATGGCCCGTTATTGCGGGTTGGCGGATGTGCACACCGACGACCGAATAGCAGCCGAGCGGTTCCTGCAGGCCGTAAAAGACCTCATCGTCACCTGCGGCCTCGACACATTGCCGTTGCCCGTGAAAGAGTCCGATTACGAGGAACTCACCCGCATGGTGGCCAAGGATTCCATCAACTACTCCGCCCCGATGACGTTCAGCGAGGAGGATATTGTGAAGGTGCTGGAGAGGGTGACTGGGCAATTAAAAATTACGAATTAAGCATGAAGAATTAAGCATGAAGAACGAACAAATCACCGAAATCGTCGCGGCCCAGCGCAATTTCTTCCGCACGGGCGCGACGCTGCCTGTCAAATGGCGGATACAACAGCTTAAGAAACTGAAAGCGGCGGTCATCGAGCACGCCACCGAGTTCGAGGATGCGCTCACCGCAGACCTCGGACGGAGCAGGGTAGAGGCCTACCTCTGTGATGTGGGTCCCATCATTGTGGAAATCAATGAGATGTTGCGAGGACTGCGCCGCTGGGCACGGCCCGAGTGCCATTTCAGCGGCCTGATGTGCTTCCCGAGCACCGTCACCAAAGTCTATAAGATGCCATACGGCGTGTCGTTGGTGATCAGTCCGTTCAACTTCCCAATATTGCTGACTATCGGCGTGGTGGCGGCGGCGATGTGCGGCGGCAATACCGTGGTCATCAAGTCCAGCAGCAAGTCGGCGGCCTGCACTGAAGTGCTCAAGCGCTTCTTTGCAGAGGTCTTCCCGCCCGAGTATGTCACCCTCATTGACGGCGGTCATGATGTGGCGGATATGTGCCTCGCGCAGCGCTTCGACAAGATCTTCTACACCGGCTCGCCCGCCGTGGGCAAGCATGTGATGGCGGAGGCCTCCAAGAACCTCACGCCTGTGGCGTTGGAGTTGGGTGGCGAGACCGGAAACTGGTGCGTGGTGCGCCAAGATGCCGACCTCAAGGACGCGGCCCGCAAGATCGCCTTCTTCAAGCTCTGCAACGCCGGACAGATCTGCATCAACATCAACCAGATAGCCGTGGCCGAGGAGGTCGCGGAGCCCTTCCTGGAGGAACTCAAGAAGGCCTTCACGGCGCAGATTGGCGAGCATCCGGTGACCAATCCCGAGTACCCGAAACTGATCACGACGGCGGCCTACGACAAGTGCGCGGCGCTGGCGGATGAGTATCGCGACCGCATCATCTACGGCGGCGAGGGCGACCGCGAATCGCGTCGCTACTCCCCCACCCTCATTTTCCCCGTCGATAAGGACGAGCATATCGTGCGGCACGAGCTTTTCTGTCCGTTGTTGCCGGTGGTGCCCTTCAAGGATGCCGAAGTGGATGCGCTGATGAAGACCATCGCTGACCGCGAGCATCCATTGGCCATGTATCTGTTCACGAAGGACATGCGATGGGCGAACCGTACCATGCAGACGCAGCAGTTTGGCGGCGGATGTATCAACGAGGTCTGCATCCACATGATGGTCAAGGGCGTGCCGTTCAACGGCGTGGGCCACTCCGGCATGGGTGCCTACCATGGCGAATGGGGCTTCCGCGAGTTCACGCACCCGCAAACCGTCCTCAAAGGCCGCACCGTCTTCAACCTCCCCTTGCGCGAGCACCCGTACACGGGAAAGGCCGGCGAGTGGAAGATAAAATTGTTGAAATGGTTCGAAAGATAGGCCCACAGGCCGTCACGTTTGCAGGGAAACGAGATGAAATGTCATAAGGTCATGGGTTAAAATAACATTGTGATCGCCTGACCGTGTAACCGCTAAAATTTGTATCTTTGCCGCCGCGAATTTCGCAGGTATTTTTTCTATAGAAATTTGATA
>JAFXPL010000151.1 GCA_017527945.1 Bacteroidales bacterium
CAACGCCTCGGGCTTCAACGCACGCCCCGCCGGCTTCTACAACGCCACCCTGAACCGCTTCGAGGGATTGTACAGCGAGACTTGGTTCCACGGCGACACCTCCTCGTCCGCCTTCGGTCTCCAGTCCCACTGCTGCACCGTCCCCTTCGGCCTCCAGTCCGAACAGAACGCCTTCAGCGTGCGGTGCGTGAAGGACTGCGAATAAGGACCACACGACCAAATCCATACGACAAGGGGAATTCGATGCGAGTTCCCCTTTTTTGCAATCGAAAAAATCGTACCTTTGCCACCGCTGAACTTTGAACTTTGAACATTGAACTATGAACCTGGAAGAAAAAGAACGCAGTATCGACAGACTGGCCCGGTACATCATTTTCGCCGGAGCCCTCGCCATTGCCGCCGTGCTATGCTATTACTTCAGCAGCGTGCTGGCCTACATCCTCATCGCCTTCGTGGTGTCGTTAGTCGGGCAGCCGGTGCTGCGACTGCTCCGCAAAATCAAGGTCAAGGGGAAGTCGGCACCAGACGCGCTGCTGGCGGTCGTCACCCTCGTCATCATCTTCGCCCTTTTGGCCTTCGTGGTCATGCAGGTGATCCCGGTGGTCACCAACATCGTGCGCGAAGCCTCCGTCATGAACTCGGAGGAGCCGTTAGACGGCAACAACATCATCGACCAGATCAACGGCTGGATTATCCAAAACCTCCCCTGGGTAGGCGATGACTTCGACGGGGTGGAACTGCTTATGGGCAAAATCACCGAAGTGCTCAACCTGTCGAACATCTCCGGCATCATCGGATCGGTGGCCTCAACTGTGGCCGGATTGGCGGTCGGAATCTTCTCCGTGGTCTTCATCTCCTTCTTCTTCATCAAAGACGACACCCTTTTCGGCAAGATTGTCGGCGCCATGGTGCCCGACAAGATCGAGGAGCGCGTGAAGAACACCATCCACGACATCGAACGGCTGCTCTCGCGCTACTTCGTGGGGCTGATCATCGAGATTCTGGGCGTGGTGCTGCTCGACTGCCTCGGGCTGTGGCTCGTCGCACGGGTCGATTTCAGCTACGCCCTCGGCATTGCCTTCATCGCCGGCCTGCTGAACGTCATCCCGTACGTGGGTCCGCTGATCGGCGAGGTCATCGGCGTGGTCCTCTGCGTCATCCTGAAATACGGTGCCGGCATCGGACTGGACGTCAACATCTGGGTGTTCGCCCTGATTGTACTGGCCGTCATGCTGGCCACGCAGCTGGTCGATAACTTCATCTACCAGCCGCTCATTTACTCCACCAGCATCAAGGCGAGTCCGCTGGAAATCTTTGTGGTGCTGCTC
Organism: Bacteroidales bacterium; assembly: GCA_017527945.1. The sequence continues at coordinate 1,329 of JAFXPL010000151.1, forward strand.
ATCGCCGGGAACATCGGCGGCGCCGTGGGTATGCTCGTCGCGATACCCGCCTACACGGTGGTGCGCGTCATCGCCAGCCGTTTCTTCTACGACTACAAAATCGTGCAGCGGCTCATCCCGGGTGTGGAAAACGAAAACACGGACGCGCTGATTTAACCTCTACCGCCCAACACGTAAAAAACAGGCCCCGCAAGAGACCGTCTATCTGCAGAAAAAGGTCAGTGTTTTCCGATAAAATCCGTCGCGATTTGGAAGCAGTTGTCGAATTTCAAGGCATCGAGCTGGAACATGTACAGAAACTTGAAGAATAGTGCATGTTGCTCATTCTCAAACACATGAAGCTCGCAAGGAGCCGTGTGCAATTGGCGAATTCGCTCAGCGATGGCTTTCGATCCATAAACGTACGGGAGCTTCGGGTTGGAGAATGCGTAGCCGGAGTCCACCGGGAGAATCTTGTCCTTGCCGCCGTGGATGAGGCATACAGGGGTGACCTCGTCGGGGTCGATCATTTCCGGGTCGAAGATGCAGCCCCAGAGCAACACCGCCCCGGCCACGCTGAAGGTTTCCGCACGCGCCTCAGGGGTGCCCTGTGAGTGCAGAGGCGGCAGCGCGGGTTCCTCAAAGGTGACCGCCGGGCGTTCATTCTCGTCCATGTAGAGTGCATGAAGGATGGCCACCGCGCCCGCCGACTGCCCGAGCAGATAAATCCGGTTCGTGTCGATGCGGTATTCCCGAGCGTGCGCCTTGAAGAAACGGACCGCAGCGCTCACGTCTTGCGCCGCCAAGTAGCCGGTGCGCACCAGCCCCTTGGACGAGAACATCTTGGCGGGCATCAGCCGATAGTCGATGGAGGCGGCGGCGAAGCCTTTCCGCGCCAGCCGGTTGCCCCACTCCACCATGTCCTCATGGTTCCGGGAGCCCAGCACGAATCCGCCGCCGAACACCGTGATCACCAACGGCCGCAACGTGTCGGCCGTGCCTGCAGGCTCGTAGAAGTCGAAACAGAGCTTCTGCATCTTCTCCCGCCCCGGAGACAGCGCCTGGGAATAGGGAATCCCCTTCCGGATGGAGACTTTCGCATCCTGCGCCGTGACGCATGCCAAACAGACCGACATCACCCCTAACATGAACAGAAATCGTTGAACCATAATCACATAATCGACATAAAAACGGCTTGTAACGCGAATCCCGGCGGTTTATTGTGAACCGGCATTCTTTTTTTTCAACAAAACGACAATCAAACTGGAAAAATGCTACCTTTGCCACGTTAGGTGATTTAGTAAGTTTAGTAAGTTTAGAAGTTTATCCATTCCGTGTACTTATATCTTTTCCTTGTCCCGTTGTTCGTCATGCTGGCCGCCAAACGATGGTCCGTAATCGAGAAGATCTCGCCCATGGTGATCCTGTACGTCATCGGTCTGGTCGTGGGCAATATCGGCATAGTCGGCGAAAGCGACCTCAAGACATGCACCAATGTATCCAACGTGGTGGTGCTGCTCTCCATCCCGCTCATGCTGTTGGGCTGCGACTTCCGGATGTGGTCGGCGAAGGCGGCGCTCAAGGCGTTCATCGCCGGGCTGTTCAGCATTCTCGCCGTGACTGTGGGCGGTTTCTACCTTTTCCACGGCCAGGCGACCGCCGCAGGGCTTTCGCACGAGGACTTCGCCCGCGTGAGCGCGGCCATGACCGGCATATACACGGGAGGCATCCCCAACTTCGCACCAGTGGCCAAGGCGGTGGACCTTCCGCAGAACATTTTCCTGTTGGTATCGGGCTACGACCTGATTGTCACCGGGGTTTACCTGATATTCATCGTCTTCTTCGGCGGGAGAGTCGTCCGATGGCTGTTTCCGAAAGGCGCGGCGCAGACCGAGGCCGCAGGCGCACCCGAGCCCGAGCCCGAAGCGAACCCAGCGAAGTCGGCATCCCCGCTATGGAAACGCCTGCTGAACCGGGGTGCCGGCATCGGAGCGGCGGCCGCGATTGTGGCGATGTCGTACGCCCTGTCGCGTGTCATCCCCTTCGAGAACGCCACGGCGGTCATCATCATCCTGCTCACCACCCTTTCGCTCGCGCTCTCCTTCTGGAAACCGGTGAAGCGGCTCGAAGGCACCTTCGACACGGGACTCTACTTCGTGTATGTGTTCTGCCTGTGCGTGGCCACGATGGTGAGCATCCGCGACCTGGAGCTCTCCCGATACCTGTTCATCCTCTACTACATCGCCTTTGCGGTGTTCGGATCGCTCGTCTTGCAGCTCCTGCTCGCCAAGATCTTCAAAATCGACGGCGACCTGACCCTCACCGCCTCCATCGCGCTCATCAACTCCCCGCCGTTTGTGCCGATGGCTGCTGCGGCGTTGCACAACCGGTCGGTGATCCTTCCGGGCATCGCCATCGGGCTGCTCGGCTACGCAGTCGGGAACTACCTCGGCATCGGACTGTTCATGGTGTTGGGGGGAGCGGGGTGAGAGGGAAGGGGAAAAATCCGCAGGATTCACTGCCCCGCGCCCCCACGGTCTCCGGCTCCGACGGCCTCTAACAGCCGCTCCGTAGCCACCTCCATCCGGCTGAAAGCAAACCACTTGCGCCCGAGGTCCTTCAGCGACGCACCGAGGTGATAGACGATGTCGTCGATGCAGAGGAAACGGTCGTGCGCGTGCGAAAACTCCCGTACCTCGATTGGCGCATACTGCTCGTCGTGCTTGCGCAGGTCGGCCCCCAATGCCGGGGTGACCTTGCGGGTGTAGATCACCGCCGCCACCCCCTCCTGACGTTTGTCCAAAACCGCCAACGTGGTGTCATCCACGTAGTTGTCGAACAAGACAACGCGCTGCTTAGCCGTCCGCACCAGCTCGCTGACGAAACGGTGCGCGTCGAAGACCTGCCCGTCGAAGAAGATGCCCTGACGGGGTATCACCATTTCCGAATCCATCCGCTGAAAGACTTCATCAATGCGCAACGACATTTCTTTCTGTTGGATCGCTATTTCTAATTGGTTCTTCTCCAAAACCTCAAACCGATGCAAATACTGCGGTTGTATCAGTGCCATTTTCTTGTATGAAGTAAACGCTCTCATAATCTGAATGTTCACTTGTATGGCCAACGGAGACCGAAGCACACTGCTCAACATGGCAACGCCTTGTTCAGTGAACACATACGGAGGGTATTTGACATTTTGACCCCGCTTTTGATTCAAGGTAACAGTTTGTGACCTTGAAAATTCCTCAACAGTAAGTTTGAACATAAAATCTTCTGGAAACCGTTCGGCATTTCTCTTCACCGCTTGGTTAAGCGCCTTGGTAGTAACCCCGTAAAGCATTGCCAGATCACGATCAACCATCACCTGCTGTCCCCGGAAAATCATAATCTTAGATTCTATGTCTTCCGCTGAACTCAAACATTTTTTCTTTACATCGGATTCCACAACCACAAGGTTGTCCTCCGATTGGTAAGATACTATTTCCTGCTCCATGGTCCTTATTTTTTCTGCAATGATACAACAAACCCGAAACAACCCGCAGGATTCACAGCCCCGCGACACCACGCTCTCCGGCTCCGACGGCCTCCAACAGCCGCTCCGTAGCCACCTCCATCCGGCTGAAAGCATACCACTTGCGTCCGAGGTCCTTTAGCGACGCACCGAGGTGACGGTCAGCATTTGCAATGTGCAAAAAATGCACATTGCTCCCCTCTTCTAATTCTCCTTCAGCAAATATATTATTGATATGCCGTGTAATTACACTTCGGTCTTTTTGAAAAAGATCAGCGATTTGTGATTGTGTCAGCCAAACCGTTTCTTCTTCCACACGCACCTCTAATTTTACGAGACTGTCCTCAGACACATAAGGTTGTATTTCCTGCTCCATGGTTCTTTTTTTTCCTGCAAAGATACAACAAGGCCGACCGTTTGTCAAGTCTTTTGCGATATTTATAAAAGACTACAATTCAACAAATTACAAGTTTCATGTTTACTATTCCGCCTCGAATTGTAAAAATCGCAGGCCAGATTTCGCATAGTCTCCGAAGGAATCCACGAATTACACAAACATCCATCCTCCCCGTAATCCGCTCGATTCGCGGGGACAATTCCCTAAAATTCCGGGGAGACAAGCCCTAAACAACCCCGCAGGATTCACTGCCCCGCGACCTCTCGGCCTCCGGCTCCGACGGCCTCCAACAGCCGCTCCGTAGCCACCTCCATCCGGCTGAAAGCAAACCACTTGCGTCCGAGGTCCTTCAGCGACGCACCGAGGTGATAGACGATGTCGTCGATACAGAGGAAACGGTCGTGCGCGTGCGAAAACTCCCGTACCTCGATTGGCGCATACTGCTCGTCGTGCTTGCGCAGGTCGGCCCCCAATGCCGGGGTGATCTTGCGGGTGTAGATCACCGCCACCACCCCCTCCTGACGTTTGTCCAAAACCGCCAACGTAGTGTCATCCACGTAGTTGTCGAACAAGACAACGCGCTGCTTAGCCGTCCGCACCAGGTCGCTGACAAAACGGTGCGCATCAAAGACCTGCCCGTCGAAGAAGATGCCCTGACGGGGAGGAAATTGATGATTGATTCGCTGAAACACATTCGCAATTTGTTTGTCATGTTCCATTATATGCATCTCTAAATGTTCAACACGCTGAAAAAGAGCGGCATTTGAGAGCAGAAATCTGCGCATAGCGACAAAAGCTTCCATAATTCTTACACTGACCTGTATGGCTGTCTGAGAATGCAGAACAGTTGACAGCTGCGCTATTCCCTGTTCGGTGAACACATAAGGCAACGAGGGGTTAAACTTTAATGACCGTAGGTTATCGCATTTTGCGACAACCTCGTCACGTTCAGACTCTGTCAATTGAAATCGAAAAGATTGAGGGAATCGCGCTATGTTGCGCTTTACCTGTTCATTTAAACGACTGGTCTTCACTCCATATAGACGTGCCAAATCACGGTCAAGCATCACCTGTTGCCCTCGAACCTCGATAATCATGGTTTCGATATTCTCCACCGGACTCTGGCTTCTCCCTTTCACATCGGATTCCACAACCACAAGGTTGTCCTCCGACTGGTAAGATACTATTTCCTGCTCCATGGTCCTTATTTTTTCCTGCAAAGATACAACAAGGCCGACCGTTTGTCAAGTCTTTTGCGACATTTTTAAAAGACGACAATTCAACAAGTTATAAGTTTCTTGTTTACTATTCCGCTTCGAATTGTAAAAATCGCAGGCCGGATTTCGCATAGTCTCCGAAGGAATCCACAAATCACACAAACATCCATCCTCCCCGTAATCCGCTCGATTCGCGGGGACAATTCCCTAAAATTCCGGGGAGACAAACCCGAAACAACCCCGCACCCTGCGATGTCAGGGACACGGCCTCCTAACTGTACAGCCCGCCGTTCACCTGCAGCACTTGCCCGGTGATGTAGGAGGCATCGGGGGAGACAAGGAAAGCGACGGCCGCGGCCACCTCTTCGGGGGTGCCGAACCGCTGCGCCGGGATCATCTTGCTCAAGGCGGCCTCGTCCAAGCCCGCCGTCATGTCGGTGGCGATGAAGCCGGGCGCCACGGCGTTGACCGTGACTTTCCGTTTGGCCACCTCCTGCGCCAACGCCTTGGTCGCACCAATAATAGCGGCCTTGGCAGCACTGTAGTTGGTCTGGCCGGGCACGCCCTTCAGTCCCGAAAGCGACGCCATGTTGACAATGCGGCCGTCTCGCTGCCGGATCATCGTCTTCACCACACGGCGCGTGATGTAGAAGAACCCGTTCAGCGGCGTGTCGATGACGCTGTGCCAGTCGTCGTCGCCCATCATGATCATCAGATTATCGCGGCGCGTGCCGGCATTGTTCACCAAAACGGCGATGTAATCGTCGGGATGGGCGTTCTCCCACTCCTCCAACGCGGCATCCACCGCTTTCGCATCGGCGATGTCAAACTTCAGAAGTTCACACACACCACCCTGGTTTTCAATCATTTGCTTCGTCTCTTCAGCGGCCGCGTCATTGCTCACATAGTTGACGACTACGGGCATTCCCTCGCGGGAGAGGCGCAAGGCCACGGCACGTCCGATGCCGCGGGATCCTCCGGTTATAAGTGCATATTTCATGTTATTTGGGTTATTGGGTTATGGGGTTATTGGGTTAATGGGTTAATGGGTTAAGCGCATACCGATTCCATTTCTTCACGAGTTTGGTGACTCCTTTGCTCCAGTCTTTATCGAAAAACCGTTTTTCGATGCGCAAAGTGTTACCGAAGTCCTTTAAGTACAATATCCGTGCATAAACAGGGTAAAAACTGGACCAATAACTAAACAACTCCAAGTTATATTTCCAACCATCAGGGAATGAAAAGACCAAATAGGTACCAGACAAATAACTCACACGATTGGGATTTTCCTTATCATCGTGAAAGTATATGCATTTCATATCCCTAAATGTAATTGAATCATCGGTTAAGGCAATATCCTCGTATGAGAAATGGCAAAGAGTGTCATACGTTGGATGCTGACAATTGTGACATTTTTTGTGAACCAACACCGCAAAGGGTAATTCCTTGTCACTTTGGGCCGATCCAACAATTGTCATAACACAAAGTAAAAACAATGCCAGAATCTTTCCCATAGCTAATGATTTTGGATATACCCGCTCATTCTTAATTCATAAAATTAGTCCAACGACAACGGGGTTTTCCTCAAAAGGTCCTGGATGTTCCGGATATCCTCGTAGAAGGGGGTGTCTTCGATGAAGATCGGGCAAATTTCGCGCACCTGTTTGTAAATTTGGCGAGAGATGGGAGCGAGTTTGTCGGCGATTTTCAGACAGTCAATAGCCTGCGCGAGGGCGATGTACTGGATGGACATCACCTGCCAGGCGTTGTCGATCACCCTTTTCGTGAGCAGTGCGGTGTTCGTGCCCATGCTCACAATATCCTGATTATCATTGTTATTCGGAATGCTGTGCACGTAATTGGGCATGGCGAGCGTCTGGCACTCGGCGGTGGTGGATGTAGCTGTGAACTGGCAGGCCTGCATACCGTAGTTCAGTCCCAGTTTGCCGAGGTTGAGGAACGGCGGCAGGATGCCGTTGATGCGGTCGTGGAAGAGGTAGTTGAGCTGCCGCTCGGCGGTCATCACCAATCGCACCATCGCGATCTTCACTTTGTCCTGCTCCAACGAGACGTAGTCGCCGTGGAAGTTCCCGCCATGATAGACGTTATGGGTTTCGGGATCCACAATCGGGTTGTCGCAGGCGGAATTGATTTCCTCTTCGAGCACGCGGCGGCAGTTGGCCAGGGTCTCATAGACCGGCCCGAGAATCTGCGGGACGCAACGCAACGAATAGTAGGGCTGCACCTTGTGGTCGAAGGTGGTCTCCTGATGGTTTCCCTCATAGAGTTGGTGCTCACGCTGTTGCAGACATTGACTGCCACGGGCGAGCTGCCGCATCCGCGCGGCAATCACCTGCTGTCCCTCGTGACGACGGACCTTGTTAAGCGGCTCGGCCATCAGGTCATCGAAGGAGCCGGCAATCTCATTCATCATCACAGCGGCCAACGTCGCCCAATCGAGGAGCTGCTCGGCCTGGAACTGGTTGACCGTCGCCACGCCGGTCATCACGCCGGTGCCGTTGGTAATGGAGAGCCCTTCGCGGATATGGATCCGGAACGGCTCAAGGCCGTTCTCGCGGAGCACCTCGCCGGCGGGCCGCCACTCCCCATGGTAGTGGACACTTCCCTCCCCGATCATCGCCAAGGCCAAGTGAGCCAGTTGCACCAAGTCGCCGCTCGCGCCCACACTGCCGTGCTGCGGAATCATCGGGAGAATGTCGCGGTTAATCATCTCCACCAGAAGTATCACCAGGTCGGGATGCACGCCCGAACGGGCCTGCAAAAAGGTACCCAAGCGGGCCACCATCGCGGCCTTCACGCAATCGTCGGGCAGCGGCTCGCCAGCACCCGTGGAATGGCTGCGTATAATATTATATTGCAGGGCCGTGAGGTCGGCGTCGTCGATGCGCCACTGCGCCATCGGGCCGAAGCCTGTGTTGATGCCGTATATGATCTTGTCGGAGGCAAACCGCTCCAAAAAGTCGTAACAATCGACCACTTCACGCATCGGCAGCTCCGACAAATTGATTTTGCGGCCGCCGTAAACGATATCTTCAATGTTTTTGAGAGTAAAAACAGTACTCATTTTTTTTCATAATTTTGATTACCATCCACTACTCCGCCTCGTCCACCATCTTCTTGAAGAACGTGGCCCGCGCCGCACCTTCGCCGGTGTTCAAAAGCACTGTTTCGCCGTTGTGTATCTGTCCCTCTTCCAATGCTTTGTAGAAACCGGCAAGACAGACGACGGAGGCGGGACCGAAATAGATACCGCGCTCGTCCTTGACAATCCGTCCGAACTTCGCCAACTCACCCTCCTTCACGCGCAGGAACGTGCCGCCGCTCTTGCGCACGATGGGCGCGACAATCGGGAACATGCCTGGATTGCCGGCAGAGAGAATGGAAACCATGGTCTGCGGATCGGCGATAACGGGGTAGTTCTTCTCGTACCCTTCCGGGAAGCCGGCCTTCACGGCACTCTCCCACGCCTGCACCATCGGGTCGCAGGTGTCCTGCTGAATCAGCAGCATACGCGGCAGCTTGGTCTCAGGGAAGAATGCCTGCAGCTCGCGGATGCCCTTGTCGAGGGCTATCGGTCCTGTGCCGCCAGCGACGGCCTGCACATACACGTCGGGCATCTTGCCCAGCTGCCGCAGGTATTCGAACACCATGGTCTTCTTGGCCTCGACGCGGATCGGGTCGATGTTGCCGGTGGAAATCAGCACGCGGTTCTTCTCGTGGAACTCGTTGGCCTCTCGCTTGGCGTCGCCGTAGTTGCCGTCGCACACGACCACCGTCTGCCCGTAGGAGCGGATGGCCGCAACCGAGTCGGGACAGGCATCGTGGGGCATGAAGACCGTGAACTTGATGCCGGCCTCGGCCAAATAGCGGGCGTAAGCCGTGGCGGTGTTGCCCGTGGAGGCCACGCAGTACTCCTTCACGCCGTTCTCCTTGAAGAGGGAAGCGGCCAACGAAGCGGCAATGTCCTTGAAAGTGTTGCTGCCACCGTTCAGGTCATTGCGATAAACCATCACCTTGCAGTCAACGCCGTGCTTTTCACGGGCATACTGCTCAAGGAACCCCCACTCCTCAATCGGAATCGCCCCCTCTCCGAGCGTGACGATGTTCTTCCGGTCCATCAGGGGCAGGAAGTCGAAATAGTGGTAGAAGTCGGCGGGTTTGTGCTCCGGCTTCGTCAGTTCTGTTAAATGTTGATAATCAGCCGAATATACCACATCGGCTCGTTTGCAGCCGCACTTGCACTGCTGGTTTTGGGAAAACCAAGTGGCAAAATCGGGGATGACCTCGCCACATTGGGTACAGACTAATTTATATTTGTTGTTCATATACTGCTTTTTTATGATTCAATTTCATACCATAACTCAACGGCCGCGAAACGGTAATACCTAAGCGACAAAACCTTACGGTAACCGGATCAGCGTGGAGCCGGTGGTGCTCCGCTTGTCGGTGAGCAGCTGCACGGCATAGACCCCGTCCTTCAGCATGGAGAGATCGATGTCGGAACGACCGCTTTGGGTCCGCACCAAGCTTCCGTTGAGCGAATAAACGTTGAACACGATCTGCTTGGGGCATTCGTCCCCAAAATCGGCATACAGATGGCGATTCACCACCCTGAAGGTCACTCCCTGCGGCTGGTTCTGGCTCAGGTCGGGAATGCGGGAGGGCAAATCCAGCACGTAGAGCAGTCCGCGGTAAGCGTCAATCTGGCCGTAGCCGTAGGTGTTGTTCGGGTACTCCAACGTATTGTCAGGGTGCGTGGAGGTTTCGCGGATGACTTCCATGGCTTCGGCGGGCGTAAGGTCAGGCTTGGCCTGCAGCCACAGCGCGATGACACCGGCCACCACGGGCGAGGCCATGGAGGTGCCGCTTTCCGCCAAGTAGTAATAGTCCTTGCCGTTATGCTGGAACTGGTGCGTGATGCTCTTCTTGATGCCGGCAAAGTCGCCGTAGAAGCTGTTGTAGGCGGCATTTATGTTCAGTCCGGGCGCCACCACATCGGGTTTTATCCGCCCGTCGAAAGTGGGGCCGCAGGAAGAGAACTTGGTGATCTGCCCGTTCTGGTCAGGCGCGAACTGGACCATGTCGTAGTACTCTTCACCGTCGATGTTGGTCACCGAGGACTTGTAACCGGTGGCTCCCGCCGCAATGATGTCGGGCAATATCGCCGGCCAGGAGACGGAGTAGCCCGGCTGCGCAAAATGGTACTGCGGCACGTTCTCAACGTTGGTGAAGGGGCTGAAACTGATGTCGCTGTACATCCATGCGGGGTTTTCGCTGGTGAGCAGCACGAGTGCGCCGCAGAAGAACAAGTAGCCAAGGTTCGGCATGACACCCTGGATGTGATAGACGGAACCACGGGGGTCCTGGAAGGGAGTCAACGTGACATCCAGCTGCACCTCGCCCATGCTGACAGTAGTGGTGAAATGGCTGCCGTTCACAGCGTCGATGCTGTCGGTGTGGAAGGAGATGGTTCCTTCAATGCCGCCGCCGGTGATGCCCATGCCCAGGAAGTCGAAGCGGACGAACTGGTTGCCCGGGGTCACCAAGTCAATGTCGATGTACTGGCCGCTGTATATCCCGTTCTCGATGCCGGTGCCTGCCTGAAGGTCCGAGGCCCCTTTTGCCAAGAAACAGGAGCGGTTGCCGTCGTTTCCGGCTCCCGCCACGATGATGCGCCCCGGCCCGACGAGCTGTTGCAGTGCCTCGCCCTCCAACTTGCGCTGGCGGGTCAGCGTGATGCTCTCGCAGCTGCTGAAATTGATGACGCAGGGCTTGTTGTCAGCCTGCGCACGGTCGAAGATCTTCTTGAACCCCAACACGACAATGGCTGAAGTGTTCGCATCAGGGTTCTCGAACTGCTCGCGCTCGGAGTTGAAGTCGGCGAGGTAGATGTCGGCCTCAGGCGCCATGCCCTGATACTGCCCGTTCACGGCGGAACCGGCCATGATGCCGGTCACATGCGTGCCGTGGACGCCGTTCAGGGTGTATTGCGAATGTTCCAGGGCGGCGATTTCCGCAGCGGTCTCCAACGCATGACCCAACGTGCTGTCGGCGTTCGGCCAGTGGAAGTCGTAGTAGTATTGGATGCGCAAATCGCCGTTGGCATCCAGAAAAGCGGGATGGGTGAAGTCGTAATAACTGTCGAAGACCCCCGCCGCCACTCCAGCGCCAGTGTAGGCCTGCGACAGATTCTGGCCGGCATAGACGGCAGAGGCGTTCACCTGCTGCGGGGTCACGTCCATCGCGGGACGAGGCATCCGTTCAGCCTCAATACGCTCGATGGTGTCGTTGTTGGAAAGGGCCGCAACCTCCCCCAACGGGATGCGCACGATATAGACACGCCCCACCTGGTCGAGGAGACGACAGTGGTGTGCTCCGAAAAAGGTCCCGGCATCGCATGGAATGGCGAACGAGACCAAGGCGGCCACGCTCGCATTCGGCACCGCGTCACCTGGAGTTGCCTTGGATTCGGCATACCGGTCAACCAACTTTGCCAAATGGGCGGACACTTTGCCTGTGTTCAGACTGTTCTGTGCAAAGCCTGAAAAAAAGAAAAGCGTCAAGAACAAAAAAAGAGCACTTTTTTTCATAGCGGCGCAATGCACTTATCTATTTGATCAACGCCATATCCGGAATCGGTTTGTCGTATTCGCCGCGGGCCTGGCGTTCCTTGATGTCGCGGAAAGCCTCCAAAGTGCGCTGCACGTCCTCCATGCTGTGGGCGGCCGTGGGGATGATGCGGAAAATGAGCATTCCGGGAGGAATGACGGGATAGGTGACGATGGAGCAGAAGATGTTGTAGTTCTCGCGCAGATCGACGGCAATGTTGGCGGCTTCGTTGATGCCGCAACGCAGATGCACCGGGGTGACACACGCCTCGGCGGGTCCGATCTCGTAACCGAGGTCGCGGAAACCCTTCTGCAGGGCGCGGGTGATTTCCCACAGATGGGCTCTCAGGCGGTCGCCCTCCTCGCTGCGGATAATCTCAAGGCGCTTCAGGCAGCCGACCACGATGGGCATCGGCAGCGACTTGGCGTACATCTGGGAGCGCATGTTATAGCGCAGGAAATTGATGATGCCCTTTTCGGAAGCCACGAAACCGCCGATGGTGGCCATGGACTTCGCGTAGGCGCCGATGTAGATGTCAATGTCGTCCATCACGCCGAAATGCTCGGAAGTGCCGCGCCCGTGAGGGCCCATCGCCCCGAAGCCGTGGGCGTCGTCGATGAGGATGCGGAAGGGGTACTTTTTCTTGAGGGCCGCGATCTGGTCGAGGATGCCGAGTGCGCCGGTCATGCCGAAAACGCCTTCGGTAATCAGCAGCACACCGCCACCCTGCTCTTCGGCAATCTTGCAGGCGTTGCCGAGGATGCGCTCGCAATCGACGATATCGTTGTGGCGGAACTTGAAGCTCTTGCCGAGATGCAGACGGATGCCGTCGCGCAGACAGGCATGGGCCTCCGCGTCATAGACGATGACATCGCGGCGACACACCAGCGAGTCGATGGTGGACATGATGCCCTGGTAGCCGAAGTTGAACTCGAAGGCGGCCTCCTTGTGCTCGAAATCGGCAAGCTCGCGTTCGAGCTGTTCGTGGAGGGCGGTCTGGCCGGTCATCATACGGCTGCCCATCGGATAGGCCATGCCCCATCGGGCGGCGCCTTCCGCATCGGCCTTGCGCACCTCCGGATGGTTGGCCAACCCGAGGTAGTTGTTAATGCTCCAGCAGAGCACCTCCCTGCCGTTGAAACGCATGTGCGGGCCCAACTCGCCTTCCAGCTTCGGGAACGCAAAATATCCATCTATCTTTTCACGGTACTGTCCAATCGGACCACCGGATGATTCCTTGATTCTCTCGAAAATGTCTTTCATCTTATTCTTTATTGTTTATATTATATTATTGTACGATAATCTTCATGTCCATATATGGCACTTTTTGAGCGTGCAAAAGTAGCAAAAAAGTACGTACCACGGAAAAAAAAAGCGAACGCCACGAAAAAATTGTATTCGACCTCGGAACAGACCCCTATTTCACGAAAGAACACCAAGCAAAAAGAAACAGGTTTTTTCATGTTTTTCCCGAAAATCTTCCAAACGAAGCCTCACAAAATGCAGAAACAAGCCGACAAAACGCAAAAAAAGCAACATCATTCCGATTCAAATCAAAAATATATAGCTGAAACACAATATTTTGCATAAAAAATCAAAAAAAAATTCACACAGCGTGACACCATATCAAAAAAATACTATCTTTGCCACCGCAAAAACGACGAGACGTTCATTGAAACTATGCCGATATAGCTCAGTTGGTAGAGCAGCTGATTTGTAATCAGCCGGTCGTTGGTTCAAGTCCGACTATCGGCTCAAGGCATAAAAGAGAAACAATATGGGAGAGTTCCAGAGCGGTCAAATGGGACAGACTGTAAATCTGCTGGCTAAGCCTTCGGAGGTTCGAATCCTTCCTCTCCCACTTGTTTTTTTTTTATGCGGAAGTAGCTCATCCGGTAGAGCGACAGCCTTCCAAGCTGTAGGTGGCGGGTTCGAGTCCCGTTTTCCGCTCCAAAAAAACACTTATTTTTTTCATA
>JAFXPL010000152.1 GCA_017527945.1 Bacteroidales bacterium
ACGGCGGCGACGAGCTGCGCATGAAGTACCGCTACCTCGACATCCGCCGCAACCCCGTGAAGAACAACCTCATCTTCCGTCATAAACTGGGTCTGGAGATCCGCAAATACCTGAGCGGACAGGGGTTCCTCGAAATCGAAACGCCGTTCCTCGTGAACAGCACCCCCGAGGGCGCCCGCGACTTCCTCGTGCCCTCCCGCATGAACCCCGGTGAGTTCTATGCCCTGCCGCAGTCTCCGCAAACGCTGAAGCAGCTGCTGATGATGGCCGGCATGGACCGCTACTTCCAGATCGTGCGCTGCTTCCGTGACGAAGACCTCCGCGCCGACCGCCAACCCGAGTTCACCCAAGTCGATTGCGAGATGTCATTCATCGAACAAGAGGACATCCTCAACCTGTTCGAAGGTCTCGTGCAGCATATCTTCCGCACTTTCAAGGGAATGGAAATCGGCAAGCTGGAGCGCATGACCTGGCACGATGCGATGAAATTCTACGGCTCCGACAAGCCCGACGCCCGTTTCGGAATGCGCTTCGTGGAACTCAACGATGTGCTGCAGCACAAGGATTTCAAGGTCTTCAACGAGGCCGAGCTCATCGTCGGCATCAAGGCCGAGGGCTGCGGCAACTACTCCCGCAAGCAGCTCGACAACCTCACGGAATTTGTGAAGAGTCCGCGCGTGGGTGCCGCTGGCTTAGTCTATATCCTTTGCAATCAAGACGGTACGTACAAATCCTCCGTCGATAAATTCTACACACAGGACGATCTGAAAGTGGTGGCCGAACGTTGCGACGCACACGCCGGCGACCTCATCCTCATCCTCTCCGGCAAGGCCATGAAGACGCGCAAGCAGATGTGCGAGCTGCGTCTCGAAATGGGCAACCGTCTCGGGCTGCGCAAGGCCGGCGAGTACAAGGCGATGTGGGTGGTCGATTTCCCGCTCTTGGAGTGGGACGAGGAGACGCAACGCTACTACGCCATGCACCACCCGTTCACCGCGCCGAAGCCGGAGCACGAAGATTGGCTCGAAAGCCGTCCCGGCGAGGTGCTGGCCAATGCCTACGACCTGGTCATCAACGGTTCGGAAATCGGCGGCGGCTCTATCCGTATCCACCGTCCGGACTTGCAGAAGCGCATGTTCAAGGCCCTGAACTTCACCGAGGAACAGGCGCAGAGCCAGTTCGGATTCCTCATTAACGCCTTCAAGTACGGCGCCCCGCCTCACGGTGGCATCGCCTTCGGCTTCGACCGTCTTTGCGCCGTGCTCAGCGACAGCGACAGCATCCGCGACTTCATCGCGTTCCCGAAGAACAACGCCGGCCGCGACACCATGCTGCCCGCTCCCACCCCTATCGATCCCAAACAGTTGGACGAACTGAACATCAAACTGAAGTAAATGCTCCGCAAAGCCATCGCCACGTTTGGCGAATATCTCATTTTCCTGCGCCAGGTTTTCAGCAAGCCGACCAAATGGTCTGTGTTTCTGAAAAAATGGCTTTTCGAGATGGACGCCATGGGCATCGGCTCCATGCTGATTGTCAGCATCGTGTCGCTCGCCATGGGCAGTGTGATCACGATGCAGACGGCCTTGCAGATCGAGAGCGGTTGGATTCCTTCCTGGACGGTGGGCTTTGTGGCCCGCACCTCCATCGTGATGGAACTCTGCCCGACGATTATCAGCCTGCTGTTGGTGGGCAACCTCGGTTCGCGCATCACGGCAGAAATTGGCAGCATGCGCGTGACGGAACAGATTGATGCTTTAGAGGTTATTGGCATCAATCCCGCTTCGTATTTGGTATTGCCGAAAGTATTGGCCTCCGTTATCGTGAATCCTATTCTTTGCGTGTTCAGTATCGCATTCGCGCTCACAGGCGGCTATGTCACCGTCTGGCTCACCGGATGCACCACCACGTACGCGTTTATGGACGGGCTCACCTACTGTTTCCGCGTCTATGATGTCGTTTATGCGCTGACCAAGACCTGCGTCTTCGCCTTTGTCATGTCCACCGTTGCCTCCTTCTACGGCTACCGCATCGAGGGCGGCGCCTTGGAACTCGGCAAGGCCAGCACGCAAGGGATTGTGGTGTCAAGCTTCATTATACTGATACTCAACGTGTTGATTACGGATATCATGTTGTAAACAATGAGCAGCGTGGGGCTCGACAGTTTAAATAAGAACCATGCTTTTTTGGTTGACCAATGTATGATGCCTGAATCCTTGTTGGGTTTGGAACGGTGAAGGTTTGTGTCGGCGATAAAAAAATTGCAATAACACGAAACGGATATGACTGACCGACTGAAAACCGAACTGGATCGGCTGCCTGTGGCGGCGATAGCGGCGGCGCTGAACGAGACGCTGCGGACTTCCGCAGCGGCGATCGTGACGGCGGCACCAGGCGCGGGAAAATCGACGCTGCTGCCACTCACGCTGCTTCAATCGCTACCCACCCGTCTCCAATCTCAGAAAATCATCGTGCTGGAGCCTCGCAGGGTGGCGGCGCGGCAGATTGCGTCGCGGATGGCATGGCTGTTGGACGAAAACGTGGGTAAGACGGTGGGCTATCGCATACGGTTCGAGAGCAGAGTCTCCGAACAGACGCGCATCGAGGTGGTGACCGAAGGCGTGCTTACACGGATGCTGCTCGACGACCCGGCTCTGGAGGGCATCGCGATGGTGGTTTTTGACGAGTTCCACGAGCGGAGCCTGAACACCGACGAGGCGTTTGCCCTAACCCGGCAGTGCCAACAGCTGCTGCGCGACGACCTGCGCATCGTCGTGATGTCGGCCACGATAGACACGGCGGCATTAGAGGAGGCGCTGCGTTGCCCCATGTTGGAGAGCGAAGGAAGGATGTTCCCCGTGAAGGTGATACACACGCAGGAAGAGGCTGACATCATGAATGTTTCGCAGCTGACGGCGAAAACAATATTGCAAGCCCACCGCGAGCACGAGGGCGACATTCTGGCGTTCCTGCCGGGCGAAGGCGAGATACGCCGCGTGGCGGAGCTCCTTTCTAACAGTCTCGGAAACACAAAGATATACCCGCTCTACGGCTTACAGTCCAACGACGAACAGGCGCGCGCCATCGCGCCGAGTCCGCCCGGCGGACGGAAAGTGGTGCTGGCGACACCCATCGCCGAAACCTCGCTCACCATCGAGGGCGTGCGCGTGGTGGTCGATAGCGGACTCTGCCGCAAGATGATGTTCGACGCCCGCAGCGGACTGAACCGATTGGAAACGGTGCGTATCTCGACGGACATGGCCACACAACGCACAGGACGTGCCGGGCGCGTGGCACCAGGCATCTGCTATCGGCTGTGGTCGAAGGCTTCCGAAGTCCGCATGGAGACGGTGCGCAAGCCCGAAATCTTGGATGCCGACCTCACGTCGTTGGTACTTGATGCCGCCATTTGGGGAGAGCGCGAGGTGGAGCGACTGCCTTGGTTGACACCACCACCCAAGTCGTCGCTCGTCCACGCCCGAATGCTTCTGCAATCACTTGGGGCACTGGACAATGAAGGCAAAGTGACGCGGCAAGGAAAGGCCTTGTCGAAACTGCCCTGTCACCCGCGCATCGCCCGTATGCTGCTCTCGGCAGACAGCCCACAGCGAAAATCATTGGCTGCCGACATCGCAGCCCTCTTGGAAGAGAAAGACCCGATGGCAGGCGAGGGAGATGTATCGGCGGCCACTCGACTCGATGCCCTGCGGCGGGAACGCAAAAACGGACAATCGGGCCGCTGGGGACGAATTATCAAAATTGCCCGCCAGTATGGTGAAATGATTCATTGCCGTGAGGACAATGCGCCTGTCAATCCTTACGAGGTGGGGACCTTCTTGGCCTCGGCCTATCCGGAACGTATCGGCAAAGTATGGAAAAATGGCGCAGGCATATTTCAACTGTCTGGTGGCGAATTGGTTGCCGTAGAGACTTCGGATGCGATGGTTGGAGCTGAGTGGATAGTCGCCGCCTCAATGCACCGAAAGGCCGGCGGCACAGGCAAGGTGTTTCTGGCCAGCATTGTCGATGTCTCTGACTTGCACCCGTATGCCACTGACCGAGAAAGCATCTTTTGGGACGGCAAGTCCGGCTCGGTGGTGGCCCGCCGCGAACGACGTATCGGCAATATCCTCTTGGAGTCGAAACCGCTCTCCGGCGACCACCGGGAGGCTGTGCAACAGGTCATCTGCGAGGCCATCGTCAAAGACGGTCCCTCGATGCTGTCGTTTACCGACGAGGTGCTGAATCTGCAGCGGCGCATCGCCTTCATCGCCACACGACATCCTGAGCTTGGACTTCCTCCCGTGGACAATGATGCCATCTGCCAAAGTGCCCCCGACTGGGGACCGCTCTACATCGGCAAAGCCACCAACACGGCCGAATTGAAAAAACTCGACCTCTGCGAAGTTGTCTGGAGTCGTCTCACTTACGATCAACAGCAGGCCGTGGACCGCTTGGCACCGACACATGTTGTCGTTCCCACTGGCAGCCGCATCCGTCTGGAGTACCGCATTGGAACTGAAGTCCCGGTGTTGCGCGTCCGCCTGCAGGAGTGCTTCGGTCTGCTTGACACCCCTTTGGTTGACGGTACCCCTGTCCTAATGGAGCTCCTCTCACCCGGTTTCAAGCCCGTGCAACTCACCACCGACCTCCGAAGTTTTTGGAAATCAACCTATTTCGATGTCCGCAAAGAACTCCGCCGCCGCTACCCCAAGCATGCCTGGCCCGACAATCCGCTGGAGGCCGAGCCGGTAAGAGGCACGAAACGAACTTGAAAAAAGTACTTTCCGTACCCGAAAAAAAAGTACTTTTGCGGCCAATTTGGCAAATGGCCGGTCAAAATCAGTAGATAACCTATGATAGAAGTCAACAACGTTTCCAAGTATTTCGGCGAGAAGCAGGTGCTTTTCGGCATCGACACGCAGTTCGAGGAGGGCAAAGTGAACCTCATCATCGGACGGTCCGGGTCGGGCAAGACGGTACTGATGAAGTGTTTGGTGGGTCTGCATACACCTGAAGAGGGCAAAGTGCTCTACAGCGGCCGCGAGTTCCACAACCTTCCGGAAAAGGACAAATTGCTGCTCCGTAAGGAGATGGGAATGGTGTTCCAAGGTTCTGCGCTGTTCGACTCCATGACCATTGAGGAAAACGTCACCTTCCCGCTGGACATGTTCACGGACATGAGCGAGAGCGAAAAGCTCGATCGCGCCAACTTCTGCCTCGAATGTGTCGATTTGGTGAACACCAACAACCTGTTCCCGGCGGAGCTGAGCGGAGGCATGAAGAAGCGCGCCGCCATCGCCCGCGCTTTGGCCTTCAACCCCAAATATCTCTTCTTCGACGAACCCAATTCCGGCCTTGACCCCAAGACCTCCCTGCTCATCGACGAGCTCATCACCAAAATCACCCACGACTTCAACACCACCACCGTGGTCAACACTCACGACCTCAACTCCATCATCACCATCGGGGAAACCATCTCCTTCATCTACCAGGGCCGCCTCGCCTGGCGCGGCAGCAGCGACAACATCCTCACCTCCGACAACCAAACGCTGAACGACTTCATCTACGCGCAGCCGCTGACGCAAAGGTTGAAGAAAACGTTGTGATTTCGGCTGCTGGCTTTTATTGACACAAAAAAAGGAGACCATGAAGGCCTCCTCCTTATATAACAAACACTCTTGACTAAAAAATGATTGGTCAGGTCGGTTTACTTTACCAAATCGACGATGGCCTTGAATGCCTCAGGATTATTCATCGCGAGGTCGGCGAGAGCTTTGCGGTTGAGCGCAACGTTCTTCTTTGCCAAATTGCCCATCAGGACAGAATAGGACATTCCATATTCACGGGCGCCCGCATTGATACGGGTGATCCACAAGCTTCTGAAATTTCTCTTTTTCGCTTTTCTGTCGCGGTAGGCGTATTGCTGGCCTTTCTCCCACGAGTTCACCGCTACGGTCCAGACGTTCTTGCGTTTTCCGAAGTAACCGCGGGTGCGTTTTAAAATCTTCTTTCTTCTTGCTCTTGAAGCAACGTGATTGACTGATCTTGACATAATTTCTTTTCCTTTCCGTTTACGTCAGTGGCACGAGGCGCTTAGGGAACTGCGCGTAAACATTTGATTTTTTTGTGATTAACTTAATTTAGCACTGTCCGAGCATTTGCTTGACGGTGCGATCCAGATTTTGTTCGACAATGGCGCTGTAAGCCAGATTACGTTTTCTCTTTTTGGTCTTTTTGGTGAGAATGTGGCTGTGGTAAGCGTGATGTCTCTTGATTTTACCGGTGCCGGTCAGAGTGAATCTTTTCTTGGCAGCGGATTTCGTTTTGATTTTCGGCATTTCTTATTATTTTAAAGGTTTATATGTAAGTGTTTGTATATATTCTACGATTTCTTCGGCTTGGGTACCATGAGGAGGGTCATGTTGCGGCCAGTGAGCACGGGCATTTGGTCAACCTTGCCATAATCCTGGAGGCGTTCGGCGAATTTAAGGAGTTCGAGTTCGCCGTTGTCCTTATAGATGATGCTGCGCCCGCGGAAAGTCATGATGATCTTCACCTTGTAGCCGTCCTGCAGGAAGCGAATGGCGTGGTTGCACTTGAACTCCACATCGTGATCGCTGATCTGCGGGCTCAGCCGGATCTCCTTGATTTCCGTCTTGGCACTGTTGGCCTTAATTTCCTTCAGCTTTTTCTTCTGTTCGTACAAGTACTTTTGGTAGTCCATCACCTTGCACACGGGCGGGTTGGCCTGCGGGGAAATCTCCACTAAGTCCACACCATGTTCGTCGGCAATTGCCAACGCTTCGCGAAGTGACACGATTCGGGGTTCAATGTCGTCTCCCACCACACGCACGACTTGTGCCGTGATATATTCATTGATTCGGTGTTGGGCGTCTTTCTTGTTTCTCGGGCCGAAAGACCTATTGGGCCGGTTGTTCTGAGCGATGATCAAATCCTTTCTTTTTAAGTGTAAAAACTTTACTTCTAATTTTTTGGGCGGCAAAAATACACAATTTTTTATTGTAAGAATCGTTTCTGCATTTTTTTTATTTTTGCAGCCTTTTTAGCAATGTATATGAAGAATAATATTTTAACGGTAATCGGGGTGTTTCTCCTGACATGGGGAGGGCTTTCGTTGCGCACATTGAGCGCGCAGAACTCGGAGGTGGGTGCCTGTGTGGGCACAACGTTCTACCTCGGGGAACTGAATCCCTCGAAGCTTTTCGCGAACTCGCGGATTGCCGGCGGCATCGTCTATCGCTACAACATCTCCCCGCGATGGGCGTTAAAGGCGGACTTCCTGTTCGGCGAAGTGGCCGCCAGCGATGCCGCCACCAACAGCGGTTATGAGCGAAACCTCAGCTTCTTCTCCCCCATCACCGAATTTTCCGTCGTGGGCGAGCTGAACTTCCTGAGACTTTACAATTCCGTGGGCAAAAACCACTTCACCCCTTACATTTTCGCCGGACTCACCCTCTTCTCGTTCGACCCGATGGCGCAATACAAAGACGGCACCGTGTATGAACTACAAAGTCTCGGCACCGAGGGACAAGGGTTGGATGGGGAACCCAAAAAGTATTCGCTGACACACGTCGCCATCCCCTTCGGCATCGGGCTGCGCGTGAACATCGGCAAATATGTCTGCCTCGGCGCGGAATGGGGAATCCGCTACACTTTCACGGACTACCTCGACGATGTGGGCGGCCGCTATTACGACAACGACTTGATGCGTGAACGGCGCGGCGACATCATCGCCGACATGGCCGACCGCACCCCGGAACTCCTTGACGAACACGGAAACGCTCTCCCACTCCACCAGGCTGGCGAACAGCGCGGCAACTCCACCACCCACGACATCTATTCCTTCGCCGGAGCAACCTTGACCGTCAAGTTTGGCAACCAAGACAGAACTTGCGACCTCAAGAAACCGCGTAAAAAAAGATATTAGAATGACCAATAACGAACATAAAATCAAACATATAGCCATCATCATGGATGGTAATGGCCGCTGGGCGCAACAACATGGCCACGAGCGGACTTTCGGCCACCAACATGGCGTGGAAGCCGTACGCAGCGTGGTGGAGGGCGCCTGCGAACTCAACATCCCTTATCTCACCCTCTACACCTTCTCCACGGAAAACTGGAACCGTCCGAAGGAGGAAGTCGATATGCTGATGCGGCTGCTCACCAAAGCCATCGCCGAAGAGGTGGACAAACTGCACCAGAACGGTGTGCGGCTGCTGACCTCCGGCCGCCTTGAGACCCTTCCCGAAGACTGCCAGGTTTCCCTGCGCGAGGCGATGGAAAAAACCGCCGGCAACCGCCGGCTCACCCTCATTCTCGCCCTTAGCTACAGCGGACGGGCCGAATTGACAGATGCCATGAAGAAGATTGCCCGAGAAGTGCAAAACGGAAATGTAACCCCCGACGACATCGACGAAAAAACAATAGAACAACATCTCTACCGGCCTGAAATCCCCGACGTGGACTTGATGATCAGAACAGGTGGAGACCTGAGAATCAGCAACTTTCTCCTATGGCAGATTGCCTACGCGGAACTATCCTTCACCCCTATCCTATGGCCCGATTTCCGCAAGGAACACCTTCGCGAAATCGTGGCGCAATTCGGCACCCGCGAACGCCGTTTCGGAAAAACAGGCGAACAGGTCCGTTCACATTGGAAATTTCACTATCTTTGCCGACTTTTTTTGGAAGAATGCAATTGATACGAAATATCACCTTGTTGTTGTTGATCTGCCTCGGCACGCTGGCGGTTCGCGCCCAAGTAATTGTGGGCGGCGATACCCCCGACGAACCCGTGAAAATTGACTACTCCTCCCCGAAAACCTACGAAATCGGCGGCATCACCTCCTCCGGCACCGCCCCTTTGGACCAACGCCTGCTCCCGTTCCATGTGGGCGAAGTCATCGAGGTGCCCGGCGACAAAATCTCCAAAGCCGTCAAAAACCTGTGGAACACCGGCCTCTACGAAGATGTGGAAATCACCGCCACCCGCGTGCAGGGAAACCTCATATTCCTTAATGTGCGCCTCGAAGACCGCGCCCGGCTCAGCGCCTTCGGTTTCAAAGGAACCACCAAAAGCGAGGAGAACGACCTGCGCGAGAAATTAGGCATCTCCCAAGGCAACATCGTCAACGACAACATGAAAATCACCTGCCAGAACATCATCCGAAAATATTATATCGACAAAGGCTTTTACAGTTGCCAGATTGACGTGCAGGAGATGCCCGACGAGAAAGTCAAAAACGCCGTCAGGCTGCTGTTCGACATCAAAAAGTCGAAAAAAGTCAAAATCGACAAAATTGCCATCAACGGCAACAAGGGCGTGACCGATGCCGTGTTGCTCCGCTCCATGAAGGAAACCAAGGAACGCTTCCGCTTCATGCCTTTCTACAAAATGGACACCGCCATCGCCTACTGCTTCAAACACAAAGGATATTACCAATCAAAGGACATCAAGGATCACCTTGACGAGTATTTTGCCGACCGCGTGAAGCTGCGCATCTTCAAACCTTCGAAATTCATCAAGGAGAACTACGAAAAAGACAAGGTGAACCTCATCAATCGTTACAACGAACTCGGCTACCGCGATGCCGTCATCACCCACGACACCTTCTACGTCAAAAAAAATAAAATGTACATCGACATCGATGTGAACGAAGGCCCGCAATATTACTTCCGAAACATCAACTTTGTCGGCAACACCGTCTATCCTACCACTTTGCTGAAACAGCTCTTAGGCATCAGCAAGGGCGATGTCTATAACCAGACCTTGCTCAGCAAAAATCTGACCATGAAAGAGGACGGCGAGGATGTGGCCTCCCTCTACATGAACAACGGTTACCTTTTCTTCAGCGCCAATCCCGTGGAAGTGGCCATCGACGGCGACTCCATTGACATCGAAATCCGCATCCGCGAAGGGAAAAAGGCGCGATACAGGTCCATCAATGTGCTGGGCAACACCAAAACCAACGACAACGTGATTATCCGCGAGCTGACCACCATCCCTGGACAACTGTTCAATCGCGCCGACATCATCCGCTCCCAGCAAGTGCTGATGTCGATGGGCTACTTCAACCAAGAGAAGATGGACGTGCAGCCGAAACCGAACGAAGCGGACGGTACCGTCGATATCAACTACGTGGTGGAGGAGACCAGTTCTGACCAGCTGTCGCTCTCTGCAGGCTACGGTGCCACGGGCTTCATGCTCACCGCCGGCATCACGTTCAACAACTTTTCCACGAAAAAACTGTTCAAGAAAGAGGCTTGGACTCCCATTCCTGGCGGTGACGGCCAACGCATCTCCCTGCAGGCATCCGTGAGTACCAAATACTATCAGTACTACAGCTTCTCCTTCACTGAACCCTGGCTTGGCGGCAAGAAGCCCAATGCCCTCACCGTGGGTGCCTATTATCAGCGGCAGAACAACGGCTACTCGCGGAGAGACAGCTCCCTTTATGCCTACACCAGCATCGCCGGCGCCTCCCTCTCGTTAGCCAACAAGCTCAAATGGCCCGACGACTACTTCCACATGTCGCACACCCTCTCCTACGAATACTATAAAGTGCAAAACTGGGGCGGATTCATATTCTCCACCGGTTACGCCCACAGCATCAGTTATATTTTCACACTCTCGCGCAACTCCGTCAACGCACCCATCTACCCGCGCGAAGGCTCCGACATTTCGTTCACCATGCAGCTCACCCCGCCGTACTCCATCATCGGCCATAAGGACTACACCGGCGCCACCGACCAAGAGAAATACAAGTTCCTTGAGTTCCACAAATGGAAGCTTAACATGTCATGGTTCACCCGCATCTATGACAATCTTGTCCTCAATGTGCGCATGAAGCTGGGCTTCATGGGCTGCTACAACAAGACCATCGGCATCTCGCCATTCGGCAGATTCTATTTGGGCGGCGACGGCATGTCGAACTGGTCTTATGACGGCCGCGAAATCATCGGCATGCGCGGTTACGACGACCAAGTGCTTTCACCCAACGTGAACGGCAATGTCGTGGGTGCCTCCATCTACCACAAGTTCACCGCCGAACTGCGCTACCCAATCACCCTGAACCCTTCCGCAACTGTCTATCTGCTGGCCTTTGCAGAAGCAGGAAAGGGCTGGATCGACAAGCAGCAGTACAACCCGTTCGACCTCTACAAATCCCTCGGCGTAGGTGTCCGCGTCTATCTGCCCATGTTCGGCCTGCTCGGTTTCGACTGGGGTTACGGCTTCGACCCTGTGCCAGGATTGCCGGCCTCTGCCTCCGGCAGCCACTTCCACATCTCCATCAACCAGTCCATCGATTAAACTTATCCCAAAACAACAGTCTTAACAATGTCATCAAAAAATTACATCGATATGAAAAAACAATTCTTGCTCACCGGATTATTCACGTTGATCATGTTTTTCGGATTCGCGCAGAAGTATGCGTACATCAATTCCGAATACCTTCTTTCGCAAATTCCTGAATATAAGGAAGCCCAAGCGGAATTAGACCGTGTTGCCGTGCAATGGCAGAAGGAGATTGAAGCGAAGTTCTCCACCATCGACTCGATGTACAAACGCTACCAGGTGGAATCCATCACCCTGCCTGAACAGATTAAGCAAAGCCGCGAAGAAGCCATTATCGCCCAGGAAAAGGCCGCGAAAGAACTTCAGAAGAAACGCTTCGGCCAAAACGGCGACCTTTTCAAGAAACGCGAGGAATTGGTGAAACCTATCCAGGACCGTGTCATCAATGCCGTCAACGACTATGCCAAAGAGAGAGGTTTCGCTTTCGTGTTTGACACCGCCGGCGACCTCACCATCATCTACGCCGACCCGAAATGGGACATCAACGAGCAAGTGCTTCAAAAGATGGGCATCTCCGTCAACAGAGACATGGACGAATAAATTTAATTAGAACATAAAGTACAGAAAATCAATGAAAAAAGTATTAATGATTTTGGCCATTGCCGGTCTTTTTTCCGTGCAGGCCGCTCACGCACAGAAGTATGGACACGTCAATTCGAGTGAAATTCTCGAAGTGATGCCCGGCATCGACTCCCTTCAAATCAAACTGCAAGCCTTCCAGCAGGATCTGCAATCCATGTACGAGAACATGATGTCTGAATATCAGACCAAAAAAGACAAATTCGACCGCGAGGTGGGCACCATGTCTGCCGCCGTGCGCCAAGTGCGCGAAAAAGAGCTGATGGATCTCGCCAACCGCATCCAAGAGTTCCAAGCTGGTGCACAGGAAGACTTGGAAGACAAGCAGTTTGAATTGGCTAAACCGTTCCAAGATGCCATCCAAGAGGCTATCAACAAAGTGGCCAAGGCCAACGGCTACTCCTACATCTTCGACACCAAGACCCTGCTGTACTACGGCACCTCCGATGACATCACACCGTTAGTCAAGAAAGAGTTGGGCATCAAATAATTGGAAAAATGAAGAAGTGTTTTGTTTTAATAGTCATCGCGATTGCCTGCCTCTCCACCGGATATGCCCAAAAGGCTAAGTTCGGCCATGTGGATTACGGCTCTGTCATGAAGGATATGCCCGGAATCGACACCGCGCAGGCAGCCCTCAAGGTCTATCAAGAGGAATTAGAGGCGGTGGGACAGCAAATGGCCGAGGAGTTCAAGGCCAAGCAAGCTGATTATGCCAACCTCACCAACACCACCACTTCGTCCGCCATCCTGAAAGTGAAGGAGGATGAATTGATGAAACTCTACCAACGGCTTCAGGACTTCGTCTCCTCCAGCCAAATGGACATTCAGCGGAAACAGGTTGAACTGCTTCAACCTTTCCAAAACAAACTTCTGGCCGCTATCAAGAAAGTGGCGGAAACGGAAAAATACACCTACGTCTTCGACATCACCATGTGCGCCTTCTACAGCGAAACCACCGACCTGACCGCTGCCGTACGCGCAGAACTGGGCATTAAATAAGTGAATGCTGCATATAATATATAATTGTATAACCCTATCGAGTTGTAGAGACGCAAAATATTGCGTCTCTACAACGTTTAAATGACCAATAATTTAAACTATAACTATAACCAATAACTTAAACTATAACCACTAAACCACTAAACCACTAAACCAACTAAACCAACTAAACCACTAAACCAACTAAACCAACTAAACCACTAAACCAACTAAACCACTAAACCAACTAAACCACTAAACCCACTAAACCACTAAACCACTAAACCACTAAACCACTAAACCAACTAAACCACTAAACCCACTAACCCACTAACCCACTAACCCAAAAACGAATGAACCCTTTACTGGAACAATGGACTACGCCGCGGCAAACCCCGCCGTTCATAGAAATCAAAACCGAACACTACCTGCCCGCCTTCGAAGAGGCCATTAAGGCAGCGAAACAAGACATAGCCCGGATCGTCAATAATCCGGAAGCTCCCAGCTTCGAAAACACGATCGTTGACCTCGACCGTGCCGGTGAAAAGCTCAGCACTGTTGCCGACCTGTTTTTCAACATTCTGGAATGCGACGGCGACGATGCCATGCAGGCGACCGCCGAAAAAGTGCAGCCGCTGTTAGTGCAGTACGAAAACGAAGTGTATCAGGATCCCGACCTTTTCGCCCGTGTGAAGGCGGTTCATGAACAACAGGAAAAAGACAAGGCACTGCAAGGCGCCGAAAAGATTCTGTTGGACAAAACCTACGATGCCTTTGTGTCGGGCGGTGCCAATTTGCCCGATGAGCAGAAAAAGCGCTTCGCCGAACTGAGTTTGGAACTGGCCAACCGGCAGCTCGATTTCGGGCAACGGGCACTGAAAGCCACCAACGCCTGGCACGTGCATCTCGAAAAGGGATCGCCACGGCTGGCAGGCATTCCCGAAAGTGCTCTCGCCATTGCTGCGCAGAAAGCTGCAGACAAAGGGCTGCAAGGCTACGTTTTCGACCTCTCCGCCCCTGATGTGAACACTGTGCTGACGTACGCCGATGACCGCTCTCTGCGCGAGGATGTTTATATGCATTCCAGCACGAAGGCATACGGCGGGGAGTTCGACAACTGCGAGAATATCAAGGCCATCCTCAAATGTCGTGAAGAGATTGCACATCTGCTTGGTTACGAGCATTATGCGAACTATGCCTTGCGCAACCGCATGGCCAAGGACCTCCCCCACGTCTATAAACTGTTAGACGAACTGAAAGCCGCCGCCCTGCCCGCCGCCCATAGAGAGATTACCGAACTTGAACAGTTCGCCCAAAAGCAAGGCTTTGAAGGAACTTTCCAACGCTGGGATCTAAGTTACTTTATGGAAAAGCTACGTCAGAAAAAGTTCAACCTTGATATGGAAAAACTAAAGGTATATTTTCCTCTGAATCAAGTAATTAACGGAATTTTTGGACTGGCAGCCAATCTGTATGACCTTCACTTCGAAAAATCGGAAGCAATACAACCGTATCACCCTGACGTTCAAGTTTTTGAAGTTTTTCGGAAAGAAAAGTTCATGGCGGTACTCTACTTGGACTTTCATCCGCGCAGCACCAAACGCAGCGGTGCCTGGATGACGGAATTCCGCGACCAGCACATCGATGCGGAGGGCAACGACATCCGTCCGTGGGTGAGCTTGGTGATGAACTTCACTCCGCCGACGAAAGAACTGCCTTCCCTACTGACTTTCAACGAGGTGAACACCTTCCTGCATGAGTTCGGACACGCACTAAACGGGATGCTTTCCGAAGTGAAGTATGCCACCCTGTCAGGTACGCACTCACCCCGCGACTTCGTGGAGCTTCCTTCGCAACTGAATGAGAATTGGCTCACGGAACCCGAGTTCCTACGGACGTTCGCCCGCCATTACCAGACCGGCGAGCTGATTCCGGACGAATATGTCGAGCAGTTGAAAAACATGAACAAGTTTATGGCGGGTTATTTGTGTGTGCGGCAACTCTCGTTCGGCTATTTGGACATGATGTGGCACACCATGCCGACATCGGAGGTTGACGACATCCGCCGGTTAGAACGGTCCATCTTCGACACCGTTGAAGTGCTTCCCGTGGTGCCGGGCACCTGCATGAGTACCACTTTCGGGCACCTCTTCTCAGGCGGCTACGCTGCCGGATATTACGGCTATAAATGGGCGGAAATGCTTGAGGCGGACGCTTTCTCGCTTTTCAAAGAGAATGGTGTGATGAATCACGAAACCGCGCAAAAGTATGCAGAAGCCATCCTTTCGAAAGGCGGATCCATGGATGCGATGGAAATGTTTGTCAATTTCCGTGGACGCGAGCCGAAGATTGAGGCGCTCTTGGAACGGGACGGCTTACGATAGAGACATAATGCGCTCGTTTCCATACGGAACTCGCAAACCTTAAATCGCCGGTGCTTTATTCACGAATAATGTATATCTTTGCAGCGGCTTATATAAATATATAACTGCTTATGAATGAGTTTATTAGAGGAATAAAACGCGGATTTCCCATCTGCTTAGGCTACATTCCCGTGTCTTTCACGTTCGGTCTGATAGCCGTGAAGATGGGTTTTTCGCCAGCACAGGCGACACTCATTTCCCTGACCAACATGGCCTCCGCAGGCCAATTCGCAGGCATCCGCCTCATTGAGGGCGGAGCACCCTATATCGAACTGATAATCACGACCTTCGTCATCAATTTGCGCTACTTTCTGATGTCGCTTTCCCTGTCGCAGAAGGTGAATCCGGAGATGCCGTTCTACAAGCGGGCGGTGATGGCCTACTGCATCACGGATGAAGTGTTCGCCTTAGCGGCCATGGAGCCCGAAGAGGTGAACTTCCCGTTCTTCGGAGGATTGATGCTGACTCCTATATTAGGCTGGACCTCAGGCACTTTGTTAGGCGCTGTGGCTTCCGGCCTGCTCTCCCCGATGATGCAGGGCTGCATGGGCATCGCGCTCTACTGCATGTTCATCGCCATCATCATACCGCCGGCGCGGAAGAGCCGCAAAGTGGCCCTGGCCGTCGTGGTGGCCGCCGCGCTCTCCTGCATCTTCAAGTACGTGCCTGGCATCAACGCCCTCTCGAAGGTGGGTGGCGGAGGTTGGTCCATCATCACGGCAGCCATCCTCGGCGCGGCCATCTGCGCCAGCATCAAGGAGGTGAAACGCCACCGTAAAGCCGCTGTGGCAGCAGCAGAAGGGAGGGACGCATGAGCTACGTCGTCATTTGCATGTTCCTGATGTTCCTGACCACCTACTTGATCCGGGTGATTCCCATCGGTTTCGTGCGCCGGAAAATGGAGAACAAATGGGTTCAGGATTTCCTCTACTACATTCCGTTCTGCGTGCTGTCGGCCATGACCTTCCCCGATGTGCTTTACTCCACCAGCGCGGCAGGCACCGAACCGCACATCACCGTCTCGGCCGTCATTGCCACCGCCGTTGCCATCATCATGGCTTGGCGGAAACGCGGCCTCGTCGCCGTAGCCATCGTCGCCGTTGTGGTCGCCATCATCGTGGAACTGGCTCTGCCCGTGTTGTTTTGATTCCAATTTTCATTTGTGGGCAACTATTCACAATTTTTGTATTTTTGCCGTTGTTTATACATCTGCAAATTTTAGAATAAAACCTATTATTTATCAGTAAATCAAATAGATATGTCAGTAATTAAACCCTTTAGAGGATTCCGTCCTCCGAAAGAAATCGTTGAGAAATTAGCTTCCCGTCCTTACGACGTGCTGAACTCCGAAGAGGCGCGCAAAGAGTGCGAGGGCAACCCGTACAGTCTGCTGCACGTCACCAAAGCCGAGATCGACCTGCCGGAAGGCACCGACGAGCACTCCCCCGAGGTCTATCTCCAGGTGGTGAAAAACTACAACAGTTTCAAGGACTATGGCTGGTTGGTTCAGGACAAGGAGGAAAAACTCTACGTTTACGCCCAAAGCATGAACCCCACCGCCCCTGACGCCAAATGGCAGTACGGCATCGTGGCTTGCGCTTACAGCGAGGACTATGTCAACAAGGTCATCAAAAAACACGAGCTCACCCGCAAAGACAAGGAGGAGGACCGCATGAAACACGTGCGCATCACCAACGCAAACGTCGAACCGGTCTTCTTCGCCTATCCCGCCGTCGCCCGTATCGACGAAATCGTGGCCTCCGTGACCGCCAAAGAGCCGGTCTATGATTTCATCGCCAAGGAAGACGGCTTCGGCCACCGCTTCTGGGTGATTGACGACCGCAAGCTCATCGACGAGCTGGTGGAACTCTTCGCCACGAAAGTCCCCGCCATGTACATTGCCGACGGTCACCACCGTAGCGCCGCTGCCGCCCTCGTGGGCCAGGAGAAAAAAGAGCACAACCCGCACCACACCGGCAAAGAGGAGTACAACTACTTCATGACCGTCATCTTCCCCGACAACCAACTCAACGTCATCGACTACAACCGCGTGGTGAAAGACCTCAATGGCTTGGACGGCAAACAGTTCTTCGCTGCCTTGGCCGAGGATTTCGACATCGAGTGCAAGTGCGACTGCACCAAG
>JAFXPL010000153.1 GCA_017527945.1 Bacteroidales bacterium
GACTCGGCATTGTAGTTGGTGATGGTGCCTGCAAAATAGCAGTTCGTGAAGTTGTCCCCGGTGCTGTTACCTCCCAGGCCGCCTGCGTAGAAGCCGCTGACGGTGCCGGTGGCGCCGCAGTTCTGGATATGGGTGCCGCCGGAAGAGTTCGGGTAGTTGGCGCCCACGATGCAGCCGATGTTGTTGTGGCTTGCCGACGGGCCGGTACCCGAAGGCGTACCCACCACGTTGGCGTTGACTACCAAGCAATAACGGATGTAGATGGCACCGCCGCTGCGGGTCATGCCCGCGATGCAGCCCATCATGCCGCACGATTTCACCGTGGGATTATACATCACCAAGGAGTCAATCGTACACGGGTTCTGGATACAGCCGAAAAGACCCGCGTGGAAGTAGTTGGTCTTGTCGCAGTAGAGGTTGTGGATGGCGTGGCCATGGCCGTTGAAAGCGCCCCGGAAACTGTTTCCGGACGAAGCCTCCTCGGACGTGGGGGTCGACGAACCGCCGATGGGCGTCCAGTTGTTGGTGTTGACCCCGTTGGCGTTCAACCAGATGTCGGCCGTCAGGTTCAGCGTCGCCCCCTGGAAGGAGGTGCCGCTGTTCACCAACTGCGCCACACCGGCAAGCTGCTCAGGAGTGGAGATGTCGAATGACGTCTGGGTGGCATCGTACCACGAAATGTCTGCGGTGCCGTTCCAGATCGTCTGCGCCTGCGCTCTCGGAAGAATCCCGAAGAGTGTCATCAGGCTAATCACGAAAAAAAGGTAAACTTTTTTCATAATACTGGATTTTGATGAATAATAGTGATATAAATAACTTGTTTAATTTCAATGTTTTAAATATTTCCCCTCAGCCATTTTCCAGTCAAATCCAACGCTTGATCCAAAAACAGCCGCAAAGGTACAAATTATTTTATTATTCACAAACAGATGTTGATGTTTTTTTCGTCCTGTGCCGTAAGCCTCAGAACTCCACCATCAACTTCACGTTGATCAGCCGTCCCGTCAGGTAGGTGGGCACGGGACGCTGGTTGTTGTAAATGTCGGTAACCCACATGTACGACGACACATTGTAGGTGCCCAACAGGTTGAAGACCTCCACATATACGCCGGCGTTCTTGATGCTGCGCACGAAGGCGGACTTGTGCTTCATGCGGTCGCGGCTTTGCTCCAGAATCATGAACGAGAGGCCGAGATCGACGCGGCGGTACCACGAGGATCGGAACACGCGCATGGCAGGCTCCGCTTTCGGCGGACCGTAGGGCAATCCGCTGGCGAACACGAAGTTCAGGTGTACGCGGAACTGTGGGAAGCTCGGGATGTGGTCTTGGAAGAAGAGGTTGAACTGCACCCGCTGGTCGGTGGGACGCGGAATGTAGCCGACTTCCACGGTGTTGCCGTTCGCGTCGGTGCGGTAGTCGCCGATGACATCCTCCATGGTCTTCATCAACGATACGGCAAACCACGACTCCAACCCGCGCACGAACTCGCCGCTGATACGCAGGTCTATGCCTGTGGCGAAGCCTTTGGCGTTGTTCTCGCCGCTGTAGATGATCTGCACGTTGTTGACGTTGTAGGTGATCAGGCGGTCGAGGTATTTGTAGTAGGCCTCCGCCGTGAACTTGAACGGGCGTCGCCACAGCTTGAAGCGGTACTCGCTTCCGGCCACCACTTGCGCCGACCGCTGCGACCGGATGTTGGGGTTAAGCGACCCGTCGGGGTAGCGCATCTCGCGGTAGAACGCCGGCTGGTAGTAGAGGCCGGTGCGGAGGCTGAACTGCCAGTCGTGCTTCCAGCGCGGCTTGTAGGTGAAGGCTATTCGCGGCGACACGGTGAACTCCTTCGGGTTGTAGGTCCAGAAATGGTAGCGCAGGCCGCCGGTGAGGGTGAATCGGTTCGCGCTGTCGCCGTCAATTTTCCAGGTATCTTGCACGTAGCCTGTTAAGCGCCAGGTGTTCAGCGTGTTGAAGGAGACGAGATAGTTGTCGTCCCCGAAGTAGAGCTCGCGGGCGGGGTCGTCGGGCATGACAATCTCGCCGGGCGCGGTGGGGATGTAGGGCAGCGTGTAGCCGGAGGAATCGAGCATCGTCCACTCCCGGATGTTGTCGCGGATATATTCGTTCTGGGCCTTCACGCCCCATTCCAGTTTGTTGGAGAACGGGAGCCGGTGCGCACCCTGCAGGTCAGCGGCCGACACCACGGATGTCAGGTGGTTGCGGGCGTGCTCCAAGTAGCTGCCGTAGCCCAGCTGGTCGCCCATTTCCACCTCGCCGTCGCCCCCGAGACGGATCTCGTTGAGCCAGTACTGCGCCAGAATGTCATAGGTTTCGCTCTCTTTGGCGTAAAAAGAGGAGAGAATGAGCCGGTATTGGTTGCGCTCGTCGGGGTGGTAGTGGAAGGTGAGGCCGCCGAGGTAGTTCTGGTAGCGGTCCACCTCCTGGCCCTCGTAGAAGGCGCGCAGCATCTGGGCCTCGCCCACGCTGCCGTAGCGCGTGCTCACGCTGTCGGGCTGGAAGAGGTAGTAGTTGTAGGATGCGTTTCCTAAAAGGCTGATGGACAGTTTTTTCGTGACATCCCATTTCAGCAGGAACTGCGTATCGAAGAAACGGGGTTTGTAGTTGCCGGCGGTCTCTAAGGACTTGAGCAGGTAGGCGTTCGACTTGAAGCGGAGGCCCACGAGGAAGGAGAAGTTGCCGGTTTTGCCCTCGGCGTGGGCGGTGGCGCCGAGCAGACTGGCCGACACCGAGCCGCCGTACTGCACCGGGTCCTTATAGACCACGTCGAGCACGGAGGAGGTCTTGTCGCCGTATTTCGCGTCGAAGCCGCCGGCGGAGAAGGTGACGTTGCCGGTGAGGTCGCTGTTGATGAAGCTCATGCCCTCCTGTTGTGCGCTACGCACGAGGAACGGGCGGTAAATCTGGATGCCGTTCACGAAGACTAAGTTCTCGTCGAAGTTGCCGCCGCGAACGTTGTACTGCGAGCTGAGTTCGTTGTTGGAGGTGGTGCCGGGCAGCATTTTGATGAGCGACTCCATGCCGCCGGTGGGGGAGGGGAGTTGGAAAGTGAGTTTGGGGTTCACCTGCACGTAGCCGGTCGTTGTGGCCCCGTGGATGTTCACCGTCTCCAACCGTTCGCCCGTGGTGCGCAGCTGTAGGTCCAGCGTGTGGGTCTCCTTCGCCTTCAAGGTCAGCGACACCAATGTGTCGCGGTGGCTCAGGTGCTGGACGAAGATGCGGATTACACGGCCGGCGGGCACGGAGAGGCTGTATTGGCCGTGTTCGTTGCTGATGGTCTGCAGGTCGTGGTCGATGACGCGGAACACGGCGTTCTCGATGGGATCGCCAAACTCGTCGGACACAACCCCTTTTACCACAGCGTTTTGCGCAAGGCAGAAAGTCGTGGCGAACAGAAAAGCCATGATGGTCAGGATGCGATGCTTCATCATCAGAAAACGAACGACGTATTACGTTTTTTTCTCCTTTTTATTGTGTTTCGGCAAAAAAAAACTGCTGTCCGGAAACAGCAGTCCTTTTTTCTCTCGCGATGGAAACGGATTATAAGATGCCATTGTCACTGGCCTCGATCAGGCATTGGTAGATGCCCTTCTTGTTGATGTTGCGCATGCCGTGCGCCGACACCTTGAGGTAAATCCACTCGTCCAGCTCCGGCACATAGAACTTCTTGGTGTGCAGGTTGGGTCTGAATTTCCGTTTCGTTTTGATATTGGAGTGGGAGACATTGTTGCCCACAATCGCTTTCTTTCCGGTAATTTCACAAACTCTTGACATAGTTATCTTCTTTATTTTATTATATTTCGGTTTTGATTTTTCGAGCGGCAAAAATACACTTTTTTTTGATACGCGCAACTGCCTAACACAAAAATATTTTCACCTAACCCATTAACCTATTAACCCATTACCCCATTAACCGACTATTCCACCGACACGGACTTTGCCAGATTCCTCGGCTTGTCCACGTCGCAGTCGCGGATGACGGCCACGTGGTAGGCGAGCAGCTGTAGCGGCACGGAAGCCACCAACGGTGTGAGCAGCTCTTCGGTTCTGGGAATTTCGATGCAGAATTTCGACATGTTCTTCACGGCGGTGTCGCCTTCGGTGACCACGGAGATGATGGTGCCCTTGCGGGCGATAATCTCTTGGATGTTACTCACCACCTTGTCGTAGGTTTTCTGTTCGGTGGCGATGACAATGACGGGCATATTGGTGTCTATCAAGGCGATGGGGCCATGTTTGATTTCGGCGGCGGGGTATCCTTCGGCGTGAATGTAGGAGATTTCCTTGAGTTTGAGGGCCCCTTCCAGCGCCACGGGGAAGTTGACGCCGCGCCCGAGGAACATGGCGTTGGGTTTGGTGGCCACGTACTGCGCGATGCGCTGGATGTGCTGTTCCTGTTCGAGCACCAGGCGGATTTTGTCGGGGATGGACTCCAGGTCGTTGATTAGCTGGTGATACATCGACTTCGGGATGGTGCCTTTTTTCTCGGCGAGGCTCAGGGCCATGAGGGCGAGTACGGTCACCTGCGCGGTGAACGCTTTGGTGGAGGCCACGCCGATTTCAGGTCCCGCATGCGTGTAGGAACCGGCCATGGTTTCCCGTGCCAGGGTTGAGCCCACCACGTTGCAGATGCCGATGACCGTGGCGCCGTGCTGCTTGCCGATCTCCACGGCGGCCAGCGTGTCGGCGGTCTCCCCCGACTGCGAGATGGCGATCAGCACGTCGTCCTCGCGGATGATGGGGTCGCGGTAGCGGAACTCGGAGGCGTACTCCACTTCAACGGGGATGCGCACCAACGTCTCGAACAGATGCTCCGCCACGAGTCCGGCGTGCCAGGAAGTGCCGCATGCCACGATGATGAACCGTCTGGCATTCAGCATCTTCTGTTCGTATTCGATGATGCCGCCCAAGGAAACCACATCCTTCTTCAGGTTGATGCGGCCGCGCATACTGTCGGTCACTGCCTTGGGCTGCTCGTAGATCTCCTTGAGCATGTAGGTGTCGAAGCCGCCCTTCTCCAACTGCTCCAAACTGAGCTCCAATTTTTGGAATTCGGGGCGTTTGAGCAGGTGCTTTTCATCGTTTATATTTCTGATTTTCAGAGGTTCGCCGCGTTTGATGACCCCTACGTCGCCGTCTTCGAGATAGACGACATCCTGGGTGTATTCCACGATGGGCGCCCCGTCGGAGCCCACGAAGTAGTTGCCGCCTGCGCGTCCGATGAGCAGCGGGCTGCCCTTTTTGGCGACGATGAGCCGGTCGGGGTCATCGACCGACAGGATGGCCAAGGCGTAGGTGCCCTCCACCATGCTCAGGGCGAGCATGACGGCCTCGGGTAGCGCGAGCCCCTCTTTCTGCTGCACGCTTTTGATGAGATGCACAAGCACCTCGGTGTCGGTTTCGCTCCGGAAGACGAACCCCTCCTGCAGCAGTTGTTTCTTGAGACTGAGGTAGTTCTCGATGATGCCGTTGTGGATCAGCGCCATGGAGCCGTCGTCGGCGATGTGCGGGTGGGCGTTCTCTTCGCTCGGCTCGCCGTGCGTGGCCCAGCGTGTGTGCGCGATGCCGGCCGTGCCATGCGTGTCTTTCCCGGCGCAGTACTGGTCCAGCTCATCGACACGCCCCTTCTTTTTATACATTATTATATTATGGTCTTGCATCAAGGCCACGCCCGCACTGTCATACCCCCGGTATTCCAGTTTTCGAAGGCCGTTGATGAGGACGCTGTAGGCTGCGCCCGTGCCGATGTATGCTACGATTCCGCACATGTCAGGTGGGGTTCAAGGTTCAAAGTTCAAGGTTCAAAGTTCAAGGTTCAAGGTTCAAAGTTCAAACTCTAAGCTCTAAATTCTAAGCTCTAAGCTCTATATTAATACGTGGAATAGGCGATTTCGAGGCGGAGGCGGGTGGGGGAGTCGAGGTGGGTGCCGTCGAGGACGAGACGGTGAGGCCGCACGCCGGAACCGCGCACAATGAGGTTGATGGAGTTGCTCCAGTCGCCCTGCTGGAGAATCAGTTGCTGCACCCATTTGGTGACGCGGAACCGATATTCGTGCTTCGAGGCGTCGTAGGTGCCACCGTAGTAAGCGACCGAGGTGTAGTAGTCGTCGTCGGGTATGAAGCGGACGGCGCTGTCAGATTTGCCGATGCCCTGCAGGGTGAGTGCGGTGGGATGGGTGAGATAGGGGTTGCTGGGTTCCATGTCGGTGACGACCAGTTCGGCACGATGGATGACCACCCGTTTGTCGAGGTGGTCGAAGGCGTGCTCCAGATTCGGGAAGGTGATGTGGGTCTTAACGCCGCCACCGCCTTGCACGTAAAGCACCTCCTGTCCGATGGCGTGCTGGTTCTGAAGCACCTCCTCCACAAAGTCGCTGCTTTGCGATGCCTCATAGTTGTGGCTGATGTGGGTGAAGCGGACGCACTTGTCCGAGCAGGGGAACGTGTAGCGCTTGTTCTGCTCGTTGGCATTATGGTAATACAGGGTGATGCCGGTCAGGGCGCTGGTCATGTTGGAGGTGAGCATGTAGCCCCGGTTGCCGGTGTGCGACACGGCGGTGATGTACAGCCCGGGCAGGTACCCCGAGAAGTCGTTGTTGAGTTCAGCCTGGTGGTTGAGCAGTTCCTGGCCGAACTGTGGCGACAGGCGGATGCGCATGTGCGCGTTATAGACACCGGTATCGACCACCATGGAGGTGTTGGGCCTCAAGGTGTAGCCGTTGAGATTTTGGTTGATCGGGGTCGGGTCGTGTTCCATCGTGGCGTCCTGGTGGTAGGTGGTCTCCGAGTCGAGGCTTTCGGTGAGCCGGTGCACGCGGATGCCCACGGTGGAGTTGGTGTCGCCGTAATAGCCGGAGATCTGCAGGGTGAGCACCACGGAGTCGATGGAGGGGGCTTCGCCGAAGTTGACGGCATCGCCGGCCAAGGCGAATTCCGCGTAGATGCCCGCCTCGCTATCCCCGAACACGGGGTCGCTGAGATGGCCCAGGATGTTGGCCGACAGGTTGGTGGTGCTGATGGTATCCTCCAGTTCAGAGTACGCCTGCAAGGTGACGGTGTCCGTGAAGGTGGTGCCCACCAGGTTGTCGATCAGGTCGAGGCCGATGTCGGAACTTTCCCTTTTGCAGCCCGGCATGAGAAGGCACGCTAAAAGCGCAAGGGTGCAGAGAAGAAGCTTTTTCATGGAATCCTCCTATTCGTTGGGTTGCATTTCCAACAGTTCGTCGTAGAATTCATCGTACATATCGACATAGTTGTCGTCATCGGGGTGTTGGAGGACGGGCTTGCCGGACTTCTCGACGTAGGTGAGCAGCTTTTTCTTGATGTCCTTGGTGAGGGCGATGCCGTCGGAGTAGTCGATGGCCGCCTGGATGATCTGGTCGTAGCCGGCCTTGCGGAAGTGCTTGAGCCCGGCGGTGGGGATGTTGGTCTGCTTGAGCTTCTTGGCGAAGTTGGGCGAGAACTTGTCGGGGAACTCGTCGGGCAGGATGGAGAACACCACGCGGGTGCCCTGCAGCAGCGGGTCGTCCTTATAGACGGTCTTCACGAAGAGCGGCACCAGGGCGGAGATCCAGCCGTGGCAGTGGATGACGTTCGGGTCCCAGCCGAGCTTGCGCACCGTCTCGATCACGCCTTTCGCGTAGAAGATGGCGCGGGAGTCGTTGTCGGGGTAGAACTCCCCGTTCTCGTCGTGGTATTGTGTCTTCCGCTTGAAGAAGTCCTCGCTGTCGATGAAGTAAATCTGCATCCGGACGTTCTGCAGCGACGCCACCTTGATGATGAGAGGATGGTCGGTGTCCTCGATGATAATGTTCTGCCCGGAGAGCCGGATGACCTCGTGCAGCATGTGCTTGTGGTCGTTCACGCAGCCGAATTTCGGCATGAATGTGCGAATTTCGTTCTCACGCTCCTGAATTCCCTGCGGGAGAAAACGGCAGATATTGGAGATGTAGCCCTCTGGAAAGTAGGGATAAATCTCGGGAGTGATGAATAAAACCTTCTTTTGAGCCATATTTTTATTTTAAGACGGCAAAGATACGATTTTTTTCGATACAAAATTTTTTTTTTCAAAAGTGGTGCACCATATCAAAAAAATTGTATTTTTGCCGCGTCTTTCAAGCCCAGGTGGTGGAATTGGTAGACACGCTACTTTGAGGGGGTAGTGGGAGTACTCCCGTGCAAGTTCGACTCTTGTCCTGGGCACCACAGAAAAGCCGTTCGTCTGAACGGCTTTTTTGCTTGATGGACTGCGCGATTCCTCCCGTTCAAAAAAAAGTCGCGTCCGGATTGGAAAAATCGTACTTTTGCGGCTCGAAAATGATGAATACGAAACATGTCCATATCATCGGGGGCGGTGTCGGCGGCCTTTTCACCGCCGCGCTCCTTGCCAAGGAGGGTTTCCGCGTGACCGTTCTGGAACGCAGCCCCCACCTTGGCGGCGGCCTGCAGTCGTTCACCCGTCGCGGGGTGGCCTTCGACGCGGGCATGCATATCGTGGGCGGCCTCTGCCCCGGCGGCTCCCTTCACCGTATCTGCCGCTATCTCGGCATTCTGGACGAGATTTCCTACCGTCCCGTCGATGCCGACTGCATGGACGAGGTCTTCTGCTTCGCCGACGGGCACACCTACCGCATCCCGCAGGGGCGCGAGCCGTTCGCGGAGTTTTTCCAGCGCACTTTCCCGGGAGAGCGGGAGGCCGTTCGCCGCTACACCGACCGTCTGTTCGGTATGGCCGAGCAGGTCGATTTCTTCTTCCTGCGCCCCGGCAGCGAGTCGGGACCGGGCTCCGATCCTGCGTTCTACCAATCGTCCGCGCAGCTCATCGCCGATCATGTCCGCGACCCGCGCCTGCGCAGTCTGCTGGCCTACCTCAGCCCCTTATGCGGCGGTGAGGCCGGCCACACGCCCGCCTACATCTTCGCCCTCATCAACTATCTGTATGTCACCGGACAATTCCGTTTCGAGGGACCGGCCGAGCAACTGGCCGATGCCCTGGTGCGTCGCATTTGGCAGTGGGGCGGCGAGGTGCTCGTCAATGCCGAGGTCACGGGAGTCGGATTTGAGGACGGGAAGGTGAAAACGCTCGCCACCGCCGACGGCCGAGTCTTCGAGACGGATGCCGTTGTTTCGTCCATTCATCCGCAATCGTTATTGAAAACGATTGATGGACAGTTGTTTACGAAGGCAGCGCGGAACCGTTTGTCCGCTGCCCCGAACAACTATTCGGCCTATTGTGTCTATGTGGTGCTGAAGGAGGGGACGTTCCCCTACATCAACCATCCGTGCTATTGCCTGGACCGTTACGAAGATGTGTGGGAGTTTGGTCGGTACGTGCCGGAGAGATGGCCGCGTAGTTTCGTCTATTACACGCCGTGCGTGCGTGGACAAGGGCCGTATGCCCGCGCCCTGCAGGTGTTCGTTTTTTCCCCGTTCTCGATGTGCGAGCGCTGGGCGGGCACGACCGTCGGGCGGCGCGGCGCGGAGTACGAGGAGTGGAAAGCACGACACACGGATCTGATA
Source organism: Bacteroidales bacterium (assembly GCA_017527945.1). The sequence goes on from JAFXPL010000153.1 coordinate 9,533, forward strand.
CTGAGAAAGTTAGAACAAAGGCATCCAGGTTTCCGCGCGTGCGTGGAGGCGGTCTATGACGCCACCCCGCTGACCATCCGCGACTATTTCAACGAACCGGAAGGTGCGCTCTACGGCCTTCGCAAGGACAGCCGCGACCCATACGCCGGCTATCTTCCGCTCCGCACCAAGGTCGGCAACTTCTTCATGACCGGCCAAAACGTCTATCTGCACGGTTGCTGCGGCGTCCCCCTCACCGCCGTGATGACCGCCGAGGCGGTGATGGGAGAGAAGGACGGGATCGTGAAGAAGATTTGTGATGAGTGATGAGTGACGAGTGATTTGTGATGTGTGACGAGTGATGAGTGATGAGTAACGAGTGACGAGTGTTTTGTTTCGTTATATTTATTCCTTGAAAGCCCTGAAAGGGTGTCCTATGTCAGCCCAGGGTGAGCGTTAGCGAGCCCTGGGGCGAATGAATGAAATGAATAAAATGAATAAAATGAATAAAATGAATAAAACGAATAAATAGACCAAAACAAACAAATAATATGATGAAAAGAAGACCGATTAATACAGGAATCGTTGTGTTGGCCGTATGTATGGCGTTGTGTGTTGACAGTGTTTCCGCCCAGCGTCTCACGGAGTTTTTGCCCTCAAAAGGATGCGTCGCGCGGCCGGCCGACACCGCCGTGGTGGTCTGTCCCGGCGGCAGCTACTACTGGTTAGCGAAGCGCGGCGAGGGCTCCGAGGTGGCGCAGTGGCTGAACGCCAACGGCTACGCGGCCTATGTGCTCGAATACCCGGTTTCGGGCTGGTGGTCGTGGTTCACGCACATCCGCCGGAGCTGCTGCACGCAGTATCCCGGACAGCTCGATGCGCTGGCTGACGCCCTGCGCACCGTCAGGGCGAAAGGCTATGCGACGGTGGGTGCGATGGGCTTCTCCGCCGGTGGTCACCTGGTGCTCAGCGGCGCCGAGCTGCTGCCCGACAGCACCGCTCCCGACTTCGTGGCGGCCCTCTATCCGGTGGTCACCATGCGCGAGCCCTACGTGCACAAGCGCTCCCGACGCGGACTTTTGGGCGAACGCCGCAGGCACGACCCCGCGATGCAGGATTCGCTCTCCATGGAGCTCCACGCCGATCGGGTGTGCTGCCCCGTCTTCCTGCTCAGCTGCGACGACGACCCCACGGTGGACTGGCACAACGCCGCCATGATGGCCGACTCGCTGTCCGTTCATGGCAAGCGGCACCGCATCCTGCGGCCCTCGACCGGCGGCCACGGCTTCGGGGTGAACCCGGAGAAGATGGCCGGCAAGGAGTGCGCCGTATGGCCCGCCGCCTTCCTGCGCTGGCTCCGGAACGAGACGCGGTGAGCGCCCAAAGCTCAAAGCTCTCAGTTCATTATCGGGGCATATCCGGAATTTGTGTATTTTTGCGGCTCATCTAAAAGAGCATCGGATATGATAACAGACGGGATCACCCACATAGCCCTTGATATGGGCGGCGTTGTGCTCCACATCGACCACGAGCAGGCGGTGGCGCGCTTCGAGGAGATTGGCGTGGCCGACGCCCGCCGCTTCCTCAACCCCTACCACCAGCAGGGGATTTTCGGCCAGCTGGAGGGCGGCCTGATCGACTCGGTCACTTTTGTGGACGAGTTGAGCCGCTTTGTCGGCAAGGAGTTGACATACGAGCAGTGCCGCTATGCGTGGCTCGGCTACTTGGGCGGGATCCCGGAGCGCAACCTGTCGGCCCTGCGGCGGCTGCGGCGCGAGGGCTTCCGGATCTGCCTGCTCTCGAACACCAACCCCTTCTTTTTCGAATGGGCGGAAAGCGGGGCGTTCGACGGCTGCGGCCACTCCATCCGCGACTATTTCGACAGTCTCTACGTGAGTTTCCGCTGCCGGATGCTGAAGCCTACGCGCGAGATTTACGAATATGTGCTCCGTTGCGAGGAGATCCGGCCGGAACAGCTCCTCTTCGTTGATGACAGCGAGCGCAACACGGAAGCCGCCGCGCAGTTGGGCATCCGGACGCTCCACGTGGAGACGAACGGGGACTGGGCCGCAAAATTGTTCGGCAAGTAGTCTGGTCAAGGTTCCCAATATTTTGTATTTTTGCGCCGCTTTTTTTTCAGGGCGGAAGCCTGAGTGTTATATAATATTGTATGATGAACACGTCCAAAGACATCGAGTTTGCCTCCCCGGAGGCGATCAAAGCTTTCCAGGAGGAGAAACTTCACGACGCGCTGGTCTATCTGCAGCGCCATTCGCGTTACTATCAGCGCATGTTTGACCGCTATGACATCAAGGTGGAGAAGATCCGCTGCATTGAGGACCTGGTCAACATCCCGTTCACCGAAAAGAAGGACCTTCAGCTCTTCAACGAGGACTTCCTTTGCGTGCCCAAGGAGAAGGTGATCGACTATATCACCACCAGCGGCACGCTGAGCGACCCGGTGACCTTCTGTTGCACGGAGAAGGACCTGCGGCGGCTGGCCTTCAATGAGAAGAAGAGCTTCGAGTGCGCCGGGCTGCGTCCGGGCAACATCCTGCAGCTGATGGTTACCCTCGACAAGCGCTTCATGGCGGGCCTGGCCTACTTCCTTGGCCTGCGGGAACTCGGCGCATCAGTCATTCGGGTCGGCAACGGCATCCCCGAGCTGCAGTGGGACACCATCCGCCGCATCCGTCCCGACAGCATCATGTGCGTGCCGTCGTTCATCCCGCGTCTCATCCAATATGCCGAAGACCACGGCATCGACTACCGGAACTCCAGCATCCGGAAAATCATCGGGATAGGGGAGAGCCTGCGCAACCAAGACTTCTCGCTCAACCTCCTCGGCGAGCAGATCAAGTCGAAATGGGATGTGGAGTTGTATGCTACCTATTCCTCCACTGAGATGGGCGCGACGTTCAGCGAGTGTGCGTACGGCGTGGGCGGCCATGTGCATCCCGAACTCATCATCGTGGAAATCATCGGTGAGGACAACCTGCCGGTGCCCGATGGGGAGACCGGCGAGGTGGTGGTGACGACCCTCGGCGTGGAGGGTATGCCGTTGCTGCGCTTCCGCACGGGCGATATGTGCGCGAAAATCACCGAGCAGTGCCCCTGCGGGCGGAACAGCTACCGGCTCACCCCTTTGGTTGGACGTAAGAACAATATGATCAAGCTGAAGGGTACCACGCTCTACCCGCCGGCCTTGATGGACGTGCTCAACAACACCCCCTTCGTGCAGAACTATGTCATCTACGTGCAGGACTCCCAGCAAGGCACCGACGAGGTGGTGGTGAAGGTGGGGTTGAACGCCGAGGCGGTGGAGGGCAATGTCCGTTTCAAGAGCCATCCCGAGGAGATTGTCAACGAGCTGAAGAACCGCTTCCGTGCGCACGTGCGTGTCGCGCCCTCGGTGGTGGTCGCCCCCGTGGAGGAGGTGCAGCGCATCAACTTCCCGCCCAGTGCCCGAAAACCGGTTAAGTTCGTGGATCTGAGGGGGTGATGTTTTCCCCGCCAAGGGGTAGCGTCTCTCCCATCGACAGTGTCTTTTCTTCCGTCAGACCTGTGATTTCCTCGACAATAGAAGGGGGAATTCCTTTGTCGAGCATGTCGCGGGCAAGTTTCCGCCTCTCTTCGCTCCGTCCTTTTTGCATCCCTTCTTCACGCCCTTGCAGCAAACCTTGCTGCAGCCCTTCCTCGCGTCCTTGCTGCAAACCTTTTTGCAGCCCCTCGTCCCGGCCGATGCCCTTCCAGGTGGCTTCCACGCTGACACCGTCCCAGTATCTGTCGTAGAGGTACTCCTCCGCCTTGTTGTAGTTGATGACCTCCAGCAGTTTGACGGCCTTGGCGATGTCGGGGTCGGCGAGGAGCTCCGGCGCGGGCGTCCTCGTATCCGCGGTCATCTCCGTGAAGTAGCGCATCCAC
>JAFXPL010000154.1 GCA_017527945.1 Bacteroidales bacterium
CTTTATACGAAATCTAATAATAATAACTACTACATCAAAAGATGAATACCTATTACAATTTTGAACATTCTATAAAAACAAAAGTGGTCGGAAGTGCCCCGGGGGGACAATTGGAACTCCTTCAGCCCCTGAATTTTAACAGTATGCAAAATCGCGATGAGTTGCCAAAACAACCGGAATTCAGGCTAAAAGGGAACTCCCGCCTTACAGATTTACTCTATTGCCTGAATATTAGCACTATCAATAACTTTATTGTCAGTTCAAAAATGTATTCAATATTGAAGGAATTCAATATTCAAGAACACCAATGGGCGAGCTGTACCATTAGAAAAAAGGACAAAACCTGGGACTATCATCTGCTCAGATTTGCGCAACCGCGCGATAATAAAAGGCGTCCACAGCTCTGTTGTCCAGAAATGGTGGATTGGAAAAATTCGGTTTTTTTTGAGGATTCCTATGCTCGTTTTGGGGGAATAAAAGGGAATGAGTCCATCTTAAAAATTAACAGCTATGATGACTATCTGAAAGTACAAGCCGAATATAATCGCAAATTCGATGAACATGAAAATATAGACTTGACAATAGGTGTCATGAAATTTGCTTTCAACGAGGAATATTTGGAGAAAAGCAACCCCGATATGTGTTGGTTGTACCCATTGCATTCAAATCCGTTGATTTCGGAAAGACTAAAAACAGCATTGGAGGAAAACAATATCACCAATGTGGAAACGATGGAAATAAACTCCTATCTCTGTCGCAACGATGCAGAAGTACTTGGCAATACCTTTAAGGAACTTGGCGTGCGGTAGAGATCATAAATCCAACAGTTTTGTTATGTATAAGTTTTTTTAGACTAAAATGTGGTTGAATCAAAAATAGTTGTATTTTTGCAGCGGATTTGCAGAAATAATCAGAAAGCGATTAGTTTTGCTTATAAACAGACAATAAGACGATTACGATGGCAGATATTAAATGTTTGCAAGACTGGGTTACCCATGAAATGGTGAGAGGCCGGTACATTTTCACGAAGGAAGATGTGCTGAATCTGCACCTGCCCATTTCAGACCAAGCGTTGCAGAACAGTTTGACCCGACTGACTGATCGTGGCATCATCATGTCACCTTGGCAAAACTTTTACGTCATCATACCCAATGAGTACAAGTTGAGAGGTGTTGTTCCTCCTTCGTTTTACATAGACAAGTTGATGAGTTTTCTGAAGCGTGATTATTACGTCTCGTTACTGACGGCTGCTGCGATGAATGGAGCTTCGCATCAACGGGCCATGGTGTTCCAAGCAACGGTCAATGGGGGACCTATCCGTTCAGGAATGAAAAACGGCGTACGCGTACAATTCACTCTAAGACAAAATCTGCCACTTGAATTCACCAGGCGTGTGAAAACCTTGACTGGCTATATGACTGTGGCAGAACCTGAGTTAACTGCTTTGGACGTGGTGGCAGAAGAACGCAAAGTGGGGGGTGTGAGTCGAGCTGCAGAACTTTTAGTGGAACTGTGCGAGTCAACCTCCTGGGATGACAAAAAGGTGCCATTGCTGAGTTATTTCAGCAGTGCCACCATTCAACGTCTTGGCTATCTGCTTGAACAGATTGAAGAGCAGGATCAAGCCAACAAACTCTATACATTATGGAAACAAACAGGTAGGATAATGCGAAAGACTCCACTGAAGCAAACGTATGCCGTTAGCGATGATATGCCCATAGATAAGCGTTGGAAAATTATTATAAACTACGAAGTTGAAATTGACGAAATATGATTCCCCAATACTACATACAAGAATGGTACGAGCAAGTACTCTGGAACTCTGACGCGATGGTCGAACAAGACCTCATCATCTGCAAGGCCCTGGTCTGCATATTCAACGATGAATTTTTGGCTTCGCAGCTGGCTTTTCGCGGAGGTACGGCGTTGCACTGAACGAACTGGTCAAGAAAACCTTTATCGACCTAATGCCCGGAAGTAGAGATTAGATTTTTGCAAATAACAATTAAATACGTATTAGTATGAAAAAAATCCTGATTTTCGCTATCGCCGCGCTGTTATTTGCGGCATGTAGTGATTCTGAAAAACAGCTGCAGAAACGTGCGGCAGAACTGTGCCAATACATCCCCGACCATGAATTGTCGGAGAAGTCAAAACCGTACATGACGGCCGAGTTCTACGCCGTTTTGGACACAGTGTTCAACCAGCTGCCCGAGTTCGAGGCCATGGACCACGAATGGCTCCACTACTTCGTGACCGGCAACGGCGGCACTATCGCCGACTACGAGGTGACCGGCGTGGAACTGACCGACAAAACCCATGCCGTCGCGACCATCATGGTGCGCCAGAAATGGGAAGACGGCTCCTTTGACGAAAACTCTGACATAGAGGAACATAAACTCTATATGGAGAAGGTGAACGGCCAATGGCTGATATCCGACTTCGACGGGCACAAGGCAGACTGCATCCGCCATATCGCCATCAACAAAAAGGAGCAGGTGGTGCGCAACGCCATCAGCAACTACCTGGTGAATGAGATTGACGAGCACTACCAGAAAGGCGAACTCTGCATCCCTATGATGATCATGGTACACGAAGAGGACGAACTCTTCATGGGAGATTTCTGGGTGTACTGGTACGACAAATCTGGTGACACGCTGAAGTGCGTCTCTGGCGGCAACCACGCGGGCACGATGACCCTGAAGAAGGAGGGCGACCAGTACAAGGTGGTTTCCTTCGAGCAGACTGTCGATGGGGCCGGCAACGAAGCCAGCGCCCAACGCATCTTCGGCAGCTATTTCGACATCTACCAGAACATCCACTCCAACGAGAAGGTCCGCGAGGCCGTCCGTCAGGAGCAGCTGCGCGAGTATGTGAAAAAACACAACCTCAACGTCAAATACTACCAAGACTACGGCTGGCCTGCGGTGGCGATAGAGGAGTGACCCGGTCAGTCAGCTTGGTCGTTCAGACGGCGGCTCAAGTACTCGAAATCCTGCAGTGACAGTTGCTCGGCGCGTTTCGTGAACAGCGGCTCCGCCTCCACAAACGCCTTGTCGAACGGCAACGACTGCAGGGCGTTGCGCAGCGTCTTGCGACGGTAGTTGAAGGCCGTCTTCACCACCGTGCGGAAGGTCTTCTCGTCGCATTCCAGCCGCTTGCCGAAGTTGCGGATGAGGCGGATGACAGCCGATTTCACCTGCGGCGGCGGCGTGAACTCATGCTCCCCGACGGTGAACAGGTACTCCGCATCGTAGTAGGCCTGCAACAGCACGCTGAGGATGCCGTACTGCTTGTTGCCGGCGTGGGCACACACTCGCTCGGCCACTTCCTTCTGGAACATGCCCACCACCTCCACCACCGTCTCCTTCTCGTCCAGCACCTTGAACAGGATCTGCGAAGAAATGTTGTAAGGAAAATTGCCCACGATTACCTTCGGCCCGTCGTAGAATTCCGTCAGCGGATACTGCAGGAAGTCGCCATGAATTAGGTTGCTGCCCAACTCCGGAAAATGCGTCTGCAGATATTCCACCGACTCTTCATCTAACTCTATTACAGCTAATTGTGAAAATTCGCGCTGTAGGAGATACTGTGTCAGCACGCCCATGCCCGGCCCGATTTCCAACACGTGCGCGTCTGGCGTGCGGATGGCGTCGGCGATGTCCTGCGCTATCGCCTGGTTGTTCAGGAAATGCTGCCCTAAACGTTTCTTTGCCCGTACCATTAGTATTGTGATTGGTGAATAGAGACTGCCTGTTTTTTCAGGCGGCAAAAGTACAAAAAAATCCTACTTTTGCCGTCCACAGAAAAATATAGGTACTATGCTGCAAATCGGAACAAAAGCTCCCTATTTCAAGGGGGTTGACGAAAACGGGAACACCGTGAAACTGAGCGACTTCGCTGGCAAGAAGCTCGTGCTCTACTTCTACCCCAAGGACAGCACGCCAGGCTGCACCTCCGAGGCCTGCGACCTGCGCGACAACTACCAGCGCTTCCTCGCCATGGGCTACGAGGTGTTGGGCGTGAGCCGCGACTCCGCCGCCTCGCACCAAAAGTTCATCGCCAAGCACGAGCTGCCCTTCCATCTCATCGCCGACACCGACCTCACCATCCTAAAGGCTTACGAGGCCTGGGGTGAAAAGAAAATGTACGGCAGGGTGACCGAAGGCACGCTCCGCACTACCTACGTTATTGACGAACAGGGCATTATCATTGATGCTATCGGCAAGGTGAACACCAAGGCGCACACGGCACAATTGTTGAAATAGCGGCAGGTTACCCGCAGGCCGTCAAATCTGTGGGCAAATCTAAAGCTTGTATCGGTAGTGGCCGATGATTTTGAAACTGAAAAGACAGTCTTCCTGCACTTGGCCATTCCCGATATTGTGTATGATCAGATGCCTTTTGCCATCGGACGTGCTCTTTTGGGACACTATTCCGATATGGGTGACACCGCCGCCCAAGTTCCAGCATACGATGTCGCCGGGGCGATAATCAGCGGCCTTGTCGGAAATGGGCAGTGATGTGCCTTTCCGTCTGAAAAAGGTCATCAGATTGGGTACCCGGCGATGGTCGATATTCGGATCCGGGCCCTTTAACCTCCATTTTTGCGGATAAAGGCGGAAATTTGCTTTCATATCGAGGTGCACCTCTTTCTGCAGGTCGATACCGAGTTTCCGGTAGGCGCGAATGACCACGTCCGTACATACGCCCTTGTTCGCAGGCACGTCACCGTTGGGATAGCTTATCTTAAAATAAGCGGGATCGTACTGCACTTGCTGATGCGTCAACGTCAAGGCCGAGTCGGCCAGACGGCTGAAGAAATCCTGCTGCGCCAAAGCCACAACCTGGATGCAGAAACTCAACAATAGCAGGAACAGTGTTTTTCTCATACCCAAATTATCGCAAAAAAGTTCATTTTATTGTTTTAATGGTCAAGATTTCATCTCCTTGCGGTAAAGGACAAAGGCAGCCAAAAACAACACCCAATTACAACAAGATGCGACATTGTCGAAAAGCATCCCCTGTTGGGTGGTGACGGTGTTTGGCGTGCCGTGTTCAAAAAGAATAACGCTCAAATAATTGGAAATGAAAAAATGAGCGGCAACAACAACTAAAATCACCGCAAACGGGATTACAACTGTCCGCTTCTTAGCCAACAAATAAATGGCTGCACCTGAAAGCGTTGCCATCAGCAGACAAAGCACAACCTCCATGAGCACAGGCTGATGCACATAAAACCACAATGTACCTCCTAATATGGAAATTGCATAGAGGATGTATCCGAAGGTTATCACAAACAGCATCCCCGCGTAATAATCTCTTGATTCGTTCGGGGAGATTTCGGGGACCGCGTCTGTATTTTCCGAATCGAAACGCCACCACAAGAAGCCGATCAGAAGGAGTGAAGTGGCCAAATTCGCCCACTTCCGGACGTTTCGCATGGTGTACATGGTCACATCCTTATCCATCCGATTGTCCGCAACAGAATGAACGTCAAAGAAGCGGTCAAGCAAAAAATAATCCAGCGCTGTCATCAAAACAACGAATCCGACCAATATCGCGAGATGCCCCCATTTGACATTGAACATCCTCGGTTTACGAAACAAGAGATAAAAGAGCAGCAGGTACAGCAGGGATTTTCCGATGACTATGGATACCGGATGCATCACGGCTTCCAACGCGAAGAGGAACGGGGTGAACGATGCCCAAACGGCATCAAACATCCAATACAGGATGATTCCGAGCAAAAAGCAGCGATAATCCAACGGTTTTTCGTTTGTGTTATTCATATTGTGATGTATTTTGAAATCTTAAAATCTCTCACGCTGCCTCCGCGAATGGTGCACAGTTCGGGAACACCTTTCGACGACAATGGCGCGGCAAAGTTACAACATTTTCTATATGATATGACGCAAAAAACACGAATAGAATAAAGTTTTTGTATATTTGCCACTTAAACTATTAAAATCAATATACTGATTATCAATTCATTAATATAAAAAGTTATGCCGAAAATCTCTCAAAAAGGACAAAACATGCCGGCTTCCCCGATTCGGAAACTGGTGCCGTATTCCGATGCCGCCAAAGAACGTGGCATACACGTCTATCACCTGAACATCGGCCAGCCCGATATTGAAAGCCCGAAAGCGATGCGCGAGGCCGCCAAGCACATCGACATTCCGGTGATTGCCTACAGCCACTCCGCAGGCAACATCAGCTACAGAAGAAAACTGGTGGAATACTACCATTCCGTCGGCATAGAGGTGAATGTTGACGAAATCCTGGTCACCGTGGGCGGCAGCGAGGGCATCCTCTTTGCCTTCAACGCCTGTCTGGACCCCGGCGACGAGGTGATCATCCCTGAACCTTATTACGCAAACTACAACGGCTTCGCCAACATGAGCGGCGTGCATGTGAAACCCATCATCTCCTCCATTGAAAATGGCTTCGCACTTCCGCCCATCGAAGAGTTCGAGAAAATGATCACGCCGAAGACGAAGGCCATCATGATCTGTAACCCCAACAACCCCACAGGCTACCTCTACTCCAAAGAGGAAATCCTGAAGCTCGGCGAAATCGCGAAAAAACACGACCTCTTCCTCTTTGCCGATGAGGTCTATCGCGAATTCTGCTACGACGGCGCCCAACACTTTTCCGTGATGCAGCTCACCGATGTCGCGCAAAATGTCGTCCTTTTGGACTCTGTGTCAAAGCGTTACAGTGCATGCGGCATCCGCGTTGGCGCACTCATCACACACAACAAGGAGGTCTATGCCACGGCACTGAAATTTGCCCAGGCCCGTCTGAGCCCTCCGTTGTACGGCCAGATTCTCGGCGAGGTGGCGGTTGACACCCCGAAAGAGTATTTCGACAATGTGGTGGCCGAATACGAGGCCCGCAGGAACACCATCGTGAACGGCGTGAACTCCATCCCCGGCTGCTTCGTGCCGATGCCGAAGGGCGCATTCTACTGCGTCGCACGCCTTCCAATCGACGATTCCGACAAGTTCTGCCGCTGGATGCTCCAGGAGTTCAGCTACAACGGTGCCACGGTGATGTTCGCCCCCGCCACCGGCTTCTTCTCCGAGGAAAGCCGCAGCCAAGGATTGAACGCCGTCCGTATCAGCTACTGCCTGAACGTCCAAGATCTTGAAAAGTCAGTCGAATGCCTCCGTGAAGCCCTCAAAGTCTATCCCGGACGCACAATCTAAGTTTGACTTTGACGAATGACTTTGACGAATGACTTTGACGAATGACTTTGACAAATGACTTAGACGAATGACTTAGACTTAAACTTTGACTTAGACATTGATAATGATTAGGACAAACTTTCATAAGGGAAAAGATGTGGTGGCGGTTCGCTTGCCGCATCTTTTCCTCTTTTTTACCATTGCTTTTGCCGTCACTATTCCACAAAACACTCAGGCACAGCGCAGTAAGCCTGTCTATCAGACGGATTTTTCCAGCAAGAACTATGTCGATACCGCCGCGCCGATGATTTGGTTGGACGCGCACCTCGCCTACCATTTCCCCTTTGGTGAGCTGGGCAAAATGTTCAAGAACAATTTCGCCGTGGGGCCCGGTTTCACCTTCAAGTCGAGGAGCAACTGGACCGTGGGGTTCCATGTCGATTACATGTTCAACGCCAACATGCGCGACCCGAACTTCTTCAACGGCACGCTGGCCAACGATCACGGCATTGTCATCGACGGCAACGGCTTGGTGTCGCAGGGCGGCATCACCGCCGAGGGCCGCTACTGGACCGTCCAGGCCGACTTCGGCAAAATCATCCCCGTTGATCGCTGGAAGAACTCCGGCATCTGGCTGAAACTCGGCGCGGGCTACTTCAGCCACCGGCTGCGGCTCGACGACTTCGGGAAACAGTACCCGCAGTTAGACGGCAACTACGCCAAGGGCTACGACCGGCGCTCGGGCGGCTTCGTCCTCAGCCAGTTCGTCGGCTACCAGTTCGTCCGCAAGAACCGCATGCTGAACTTCTTCGTCGGACTCGAATTCCATGAGATGTGGACCAAGCCGAACCGCAACTACGTCTTTTTCGAGGGTCCAACCAACGAGATGAAAGCCAAATTCAGCGGTCTGGTCGGCCTGAAAGCAGGCTGGAACATCCCGCTGTATGAAAAGAAGACCACAACGACATTCTACTATCGATAAACGCGGGACATTCGACACCTTTCATCAATCACCAAAATGCGATTACTGTACACGATAGGAATATGGTTTTACGGGTTCGGCATCCGGGTGGCGGTGCTGTTCAACGAAAAGGCGCGGCTTTGGGTGCGAGGGCGCAAAGGAATTTTTGGCGATCTGGAGAAGGCCTTCGGCAATTCCTCCCGTCCTGTGTGGGTACACTGCGCTTCGTTGGGCGAATACGAGCAAGCCAAACCGCTCATCGAAAAAATAAAATCAGAAAACAATAATATTCAGATACTTACAACTTTTTTTTCTCCGTCCGGATACACGCAGGGCATCAAAGACAAGCTCTCCGACCAAGTCTTCTACCTGCCTTTGGATTTGCCCCGTAACGTGCGCCGTTTCCTTGGCATCGTCAAGCCAAAGGCGGCCGTCTTCGTGAAATACGAGTTTTGGTACAACTACATGCAACAGCTGGACCAAAACGGCGTTCCCTTTTATTATATCAGCGCCATATTCAGGGAAAAGCAACACTTTTTCAAGCCCTTCGGCCGCTGGTTTGCCCGTCAGCTGCAACATGCCACACATCTGTTCGTGCAAACGGAAAAATCCAAGAAGTTATTAGAAAGTATTGATATAAAACAGGTTACCGTCTGCGGCGACACACGCTTCGACCGGGTGAGCGCCATCGCCGCGCAGGTGAAGCCATTCCCCTTCATGGAAACCTTCCGCAACGGGAAGAAAGTCATCGTGGCGGGTAGCACCTGGGGACCTGACGAGCAGCTGCTGGCACAGTTATTGCATTCTTTCCCGGAGTACAAGTTGGTTGTCGCCCCCCACGAAATCACCCGAAAAGAGGAAGTGAAAAACACCTTTGCCGCATATAAGACCACTTTCTATTCTTCCATGAAAGATGAGGATCTCCATGGCTCTCAAGTACTTGTTATCGACACGATTGGCATCCTGAGCCGCTTGTACCAATACAGCCACGTCTCCTACATCGGCGGCGCGTTCAAGACCGGCCTGCACAACATTCTGGAGGCCGCCGTCTATGGCAAACCGCTCTTTTTCGGCCCGCACTACGACCATTTCAATGAAGCGGTGCAGCTGGTGGAACTGAAAGGGGCTTTCTCCGTTAATTCCGCCGATGAAATGACCAAGATTATGGAAGATTTTGAAAGCCAAAGAAATCCCGAATATTATCGCCACACCTGCGAAATATGCCAGCAATATGTGGCGCAAAACTCGGGAGCGGTGGAAAAGATATACGAACAAATTAAAAATTCAATATTATGAGCAAATTAGTAAAGACTATCCTGGTAATTGTTTTGATTCTGGCTGTGCTGGCCGGATTCTTTGTGAAACCTTACAACAACATGGTCCAGAAAGACGAGGGCTGTTCGCAAGCTTGGGCCAATGTGGAGAATGCCTACCAGCGCCGTATGGACCTCATCCCCAATTTGGTGAAGACCGTGCAAGGTGCCGCCGACTATGAGAAAGGCACATTGGAGGCCGTGATCGAGGCCCGCGCGAAAGCCACATCCGTGCAGGTGGACCCGAGCAACCTGACGGAGGAGTCCATCGCGAAGTTCCAGGCTGCGCAAGACCAGCTGAGTTCCGCCCTGAGCCGACTGATGGTGGTCGTGGAGCGCTATCCCGAACTGAAGGCCAACCAGAACTTTCTGGAGCTGCAGGCCCAGTTGGAAGGCACGGAGAACCGCATCGCCGTGGAGCGCGGAAAATACAACGAGACGGTGAACGACTACAACAGTTACATCCGCAAGTTCCCGAACAACATCATCGCCGGCATGTTCAACTTCGACAAGAAGGGCTATTTCAAAGCGGCGGAAGGTGCCGACAAAGCTCCGGATGTGGAGTTTAACTTCAACTAATAGCCAAACCATTCCATCTTGAAAAGACTGACAATCACATTGTTGTGCATTGCTGCCGCATGTGTGGCAACGGCGAAGGGTGCGGGTGGCATTCCGCCCGCACCCAATCCGCCCCGCTTGGTCAACGACTTTGCCGGCATCCTCACCCCTTACCAAATCGAGGAAAAAGAGAACCGGCTCGTGGCTTTCAACGACTCCACGACGAATGTCATCTGCGTGGTCACGGTCAATGACTTAGGGAACTACACCGCTGCGGAGTTTGCGTACGAAATCGGGGAACAATGGGGGGTACGTTCCACCGATGACAAGCGTAACGGGGTGGTGCTGCTGCTCAAGCCGCGCAACGAGACCTCCGGCGAGGTCTATATCGCCGTAGGCTACGACTTGGAGGCGGCCATCCCCGATGCCATCGCGAAGCGCATCATTGAGACCAAGATGATGCCCGCCCTGCGCGAAGGCGACTACAACGCGGCCATCGATTCGGCCTTGGCATACATCCTGCCCCTCGCGGCCGGCGAAATCAGCGTAGAACGGCTGTACGACGACAACATCTCCACAGCAGACATTCTGCTGACCCTCTTCTTCATCATCGCGATTATCGTGGTCATCGTCTATTTCTCGAAAAAGCATCCGGGCACCGGACATGGCGGCAGTATCTACGGAGGTTCCTATTTCCCGCCTTCGCACTACGGCGGCAATGTCTGGACCGATTTCGGAGGAAGCGGAGGCGGCTTCGGCGGAGGTTTTGGCGGAGGCTTCGGTGGCTTCGGTGGCGGTGGCGGCTTCGGTGGCGGCGGCGCCGGAGGACGGTTCTAATTAGGAATTAGGAATTAGAAATTAGGAATTAATGGCTATATTTTCAGCTAATACCAATCACTAATCACCAATGAACTACTACATCAAAAACGCAACAGTGGTAAACGAGGGCGAATGTTTTGAAGCGGACGTCCACATCTCCAATGGCATCATCGACAAAATTGTCCGTGAAGGCGAATGCTTTGACGCGGGTGGTGCCACCGTCATCGATGCGCGGGGCAAGTACCTGATCCCTGGCGTCATCGATGAACATGTCCATTTCCGGGAGCCGGGGATGACCTCAAAAGCAGACATTCACAGTGAAAGCCGGGCGGCTGTGGCGGGCGGCGTAACCTCCTATATGGAGATGCCCAACACGGTGCCGCAGACCACCACGCAGGCCTTACTGCGAGAAAAATTCGAGCTCGCAGCCGAGAAGTCCTTGGCCAACTACTCCTTCTACATCGGGGCCACGAACGACAATTTGGACGAAATTGTGAAGACCGACCCTGCCACGGTATGCGGTGTGAAGCTGTTCATGGGGTCCAGCACTGGCAACATGCTGGTGGATCAGGACGCTGTCTTGGAAACGCTCTTCAAGGAGTCGCCTTGCCTGATTGCCGCCCACTGCGAGGACGAAGGAATCATAAAGCGGGACACTCAATACTACAAAGAGTTAGTTGAAAAGCATGAAATGGTGGATAACGCCGCTCTCCATCCACTCGTGCGCACGGATGAAGCCTGCTACCGTTCCACCGAAAAAGCGGTGGCCTTGGCCACAAAAACAGGAGCGCGCCTGCATGTCATGCACATCTCCACTCGGGCGGAACTCTTGCTTTTCGATCCCAGAATTCCACTGGCTTCGAGAAAAATAACAGCGGAAACCTGTCCGCACTACCTCCTGTTCGATAACCGCGACTACGATCAGCTCGGCTTCGCCATCAAGTGCAACCCAGCCATCAAATCAGCTAATGACAAGTATGCACTTTGGCGAGGGGTGCAGGACGGATACATCGACACCATCGGCTCCGACCATGCACCACACCTTTGGGCGGAAAAATTCACCGGCAGCTATTTCACCGCCAAATCGGGATTCCCGTCCATCCAACACAATTTCCCGTTGATGGTCGATCATTTCCAACGCAACAAACTCTCTATTGCTGCCTTGGTGACGCTGATGTGCCACAACCCTGCCCTGCTGTACCGCATCGACCGCCGGGGCTTTGTCCGTGAAGGCTACCATGCCGACTTAGCCATTGTGGATGTCAACGCGAACGAACTGATAACCAACGAAAAAGTTTATTACAAATGCGGCTGGACTCCCTACGACGGAACAACCGTGCACACGAAAGTGACGCACACCTTCGTCAACGGGACTTTGGTCTATGAAAATGGAATTTTCCACGAAGAAAGTCGAGGGGAGCGGCTGGTTTTCAGAGGGTAGGAAACAAGGGTTGCGAGTGTCGCAATACTCATGGGAAATTTCGAATGCGGAAAACGATTCTCTCCCCGCAGAATCACAAGTTTTTCTTGTTTATCCGCAAAGTCTTACGTATCAATCGGTTCACATCTTCGGAAACATGCCAATAATAGCACACCGCAGCGGTGACAGCCATCAGGAATACGCTTTTAACCACTGCATCCAACAGTGTGGAAACTATCGTGGAAACTGGTATCTTCAAAAACACGGGAGTGAGGATGGTATCCCAGCCGTAATTCAGCAGAAGCAGGCCGGCCATTAAAACAAGCACTTTCAATTGATCGAAAGACAAAATGTTGATATTCAGCTTGATGCGAACAAGTAGCAAAAGACATACGTAGAAAGTCAGATAGGACAACAGATGCGACAAGGAGGCCCCATCCATGCCGAAACGAGGAATCAGCAGGACGTTCAACGCCACCGCCATACCGGTCAGCAGAACAGTGAATACCAACGACCAGTAGTAGTATTTGGAATAGTTCAGTGCGCTGGAACTGACGAAAAGGGTGGAATTGATGCATTTGGCAATACCCAGAATCAGAACCACGCTTTTCCCCGCCTCATACTTTTCGCCGTTTGGAAGCAGCATAAACAATGCGTCAATGTTAATCCAGATGAAGAAGAAAATAATCACGCTGGAGAGCATCAAATGCAACGAGACAGACTTGCAAAGTTTTTCCGCCGTCTCGAAGTCGTTGTCCTTGAATGCTTGTGCGATTTCCGGCTGCACGATGGCGTTCAACGACCGATTGGGTACTTCCACCACCGTAGCAATGTAGTTGGCGATGGCATAAATGCCCGTGAAAGCAAGCCCCATGCCCGCGCTGACGAAGAAAGTGTTCAGCAGCGGCATCACGTTCACCGTTACAGCATTCAGCAGCATGAATAGCGTATATAAGCCGATATCCTTCAGCAAAGGTCTTGTAAACACTTTGAAATCAGGCTTGAAAGAAATTTTCCCCAAAGTGAGCAGATAAAAGAAGTCAATGAGTGCGGCGAGAAAATAGATGATGCAGATTCCAACAACCAGACCGTCCAGGTCAATGACGTGCCAGTAGCCATACAGCAAATAGGTTACCAAAAGTCCGACCCGCACGCCCACTTCGCGAACAAGCTTCGGCACCACAATACGCATCAACACGTTGGCATTTGCCTCGAACACACTTTGATACAACATGAAGAGCGACAAGGGAAAGACAAATCGGTAGTAGTTGACGAACAACTCGGAATGTTTCGAAAATGTCTGTATGATGGTGCCTTGCAACAGTTTAGACACTAAAAAGAAAATAAGGAACCCAACAAGAGGCACCACAAGCGTCCAAAAAAAGAACCCGTAGTGTCGTTTGGACTCGTCCTTGAAATAAGGGAAGAACCGGACGATGGACGAGCTTGTCCCCAGTTGCGCGAAACTGGCGAAAAGAACGGCCGCATCAATCATTATGCGGGTGAGGCCGACCTCTTCCTGAGTCAAATAGGCGGTGACAATGAAGAAAGTGGTGAGAAAGCCGACCGCTATTCCCAAATAGTTGACAATTGTGCCGCGAATACTCTGTTTAATGACAACACCCATGATTTACAATCAAATGATGGCGCAAAAGTAAACAATAATTTCCAAAAGGAGACCGCCGGGTGTTTTTCCTTGAGACATTTCCCGAAAGGTCTCTGGCCTGCACACCGCCGAAAGGACTATTTTTTCGGTATTTTCAGCTTCTGGCCCGCCCTGATGGCATCCTTATTGGAAAGGTTATTGTATTGGGCGATATCGTTGGCCGTAGTGCCGTAGCGCTTGGCGATGGAGGTCAGCGTGTCGCCCTGCCGGATGGTGTAAGAGGTGTAGCTCAGTTGCGGCTTCACCAGCTTGATTTCAGGCACGGGTTTCGTGGGCACAGGACCGCCGATAGTATCGCTTTTGGCAGTGGCCGAATCATTTGCGCCTGTTTGGGCAATCGCTTTCGTCGAATCCTGCGCTGCCGGTTTCGCGTTGGGGTTCGGCACCTTGACCGTGGTGCCCTTCTTCACCAGAAGGCGCTGCCCGATGCGGAGGTTTGTACTGCGTATGCGGTTCAACGATTTGATATTGCCCACAGTGGTGTGGTATTTCGCCGCTATTTTCCCCAGCGTCTCTCCCTTGCGCACCGTATGATATTTGTTCGGGGTTTGCTGGACAATCATCATGCCGTCGTCGCTCACCGACTCATTAGCCGCTATCGTGTTCAGGTTGCGGGTAGGGTTGAAGTAAGCATCATAATTGTATTTGGAGATGGAGTCGCTCAGCGCGATGTAGTGCAAAAGGTCATGAGAGCGCAGTCGCAGCGGCTTCGGCTCCGTGAAGGCAGGGATAATCTCCTTTTTATACTGCGGGTTGAGGGATTTGATTTCGTCATAGCTAATACCCAGTACCTCAGCTATTTGTCTAAAATGAGTCTCCTTGTTGATCATGACAGTGTCCACATCGGACGGGATGGAGATTTGCGCCGGCTGGATGCCGTAGAGGTTATGGTAGGTCATCATGTACATGGCACCGATGAAGGCGGGGAAATAGTTCTGGGTTTCACGGGGCAGGAAGCGGCTGACGCTCCAGAAGTCGGTTTTGCCGCCGGAGCGCTGGATGGCCTTGCGCACGTTACCGGCACCGCAGTTGTAGGCGGAGATAGCCAATCCCCAATCTCCGAAGATGTTGTACAGGTCGCGGAAGTGGCGGGCGGCGGCATCGGTGGCCTTGTAGGGGTCGCGACGATCATCCACGTAGGAGGTGACCTCCAAGCCGTAGAGCTTGCCCGTGCCGTACATGAACTGCCAGATGCCGGTGGCACCTGCAGGGGAAACGGCGGTCGGGTTCAACGCCGACTCGATAATCGTGATATAAACCAGCTCTTCAGGCAGGTCATATTTGTCGAAAATGGCCTTCATCCACGGGTAGTAATACTGGGCAAGTCCCAAAATGACGGACGAACTGCGCTGGCGCTGGACGGCATAGAGTTCGATGAAACGTTTCACCTTGTCGTTGTAGGCCACTTCAATCGGAGTCTGAATTTGACTCAAACGATTGAAAATCAAGGAGTCGTTGTTGTCATATTTCGTGGTGTCGTCAGTGAGTTTGGAAAGCACCGAGTTTTGGGAGGCGAGATCGCGCTTAATGTACCAGACATTCAACAGGGAATCCATCAGGCGGATCTCCTTCCGGGTAAAAATTTCCAAACTTTCCTGAGCGGCCTTATTGGCGAAAGAATCGACGGGAGCAACATTCTGCGCCCATAAATTCCACGTGAACCCGCACAATAAAACCAATATCCATATTTTTAACTTCATAATCTTCAATTATAAAACAATAAAAATCAAGGTCTTACAGATTCCTGAGACCAATAAGCCTCAATCTGAATCCTTTAAGGAATAGCAGATTGAAATTTGAGGCCACAAAAATACGATTTTTTCAACGTAAAACTTATTCTTTTATTGTATAGTCATTCCATTTTAATTCCTTACCCTCTTGGAATAAGGTCGTCATCAATATATTCCCTTCTTCGTCATAAAGTTGCCAAACGCCCTCCTGCAGGCCGTTTTCGTATTTCCCGGAAAGCCGGATGTTGCCGTTCTCCCAATAGAGAACATACTTGCCGTCCATCACATTTTCCGAATATTGTATCTCGGAGGCCGGTTTTCCCGACTCAAACCATGATTTCCATAACCCTTCGCGCAAACCACCGCTGTATTTTCCTGTTTCGTAGGAAGTTCCGTTCCGATACATCCATGTTCCCTCTTCATAGCCCGCTTCGTACTGCCCTGAGGTCACCGTCACGCCCTCTTCGTCATACTCCACGTAGCGACCTTCCAATTCCCCGTCCTCATAATTGGCAGCAGTCATCGTGTCGCTTGTCGGGTAGAACCAGAACCACTCCCCTATTTTTTGTCCCTTGGCATTATAACTTCCTGTTATCTCGACTGTTTTGTCGGGAAAGTAGAAATTCCACTCGCCAATGGGCTTGGAATTCTTGTACTTGCCTTTCGAGCGCAGTTCACCAGTCGGGTAGTACTCCTTCCAAAGTCCTTGTCGCAGGCCGTTAAGGTCGGTGATGCCCTCGTAGCGGAGCCATCCGTCCTCGTAGAGGTAGCCGTTGATGATTTTACCGGTGGAATCGAAGTCGCGGCGGATGCCGTCGGGACGACCGTTGTAGTAAGTCGCGGCGATGGCCACCTGCCCGTTCGGGTGGTAGGTGCGCCGCCGCTCCAACTCCTTAGTCTCCTTGGCGTCTTTCACCAATTGGTCGTTCTCGTACTTCTCCACATAGAGAAAGTCGCCGTTTTCATCATAATATTTGAAGAAACCATGCTTCTTGTCGTTGAGGTACTGCGCTTCCAGCTTCAGGTTCCCGTTTTCCCAGAAATATTTCCAACTGCCCTGCCGGAGGCCGAACTTGTCGGTGCGGTTGATGATTTCGCGGCGACTGCGCACCCCGCGGTAATATTTGGTCACCGCCACCACCAAGCCCGTGTCATTGAACTCCTTGGCCAGACCATGCGGCAGCCCGTTCATATAGGGCACTGTCTTCTTCCATACATTATTTATATTGTAAGTGTTCACTTGGCCGACAATCGTGTCCTTCCGCCACTGTGTCACAGTATATTCATCTTTCTGATACACAATTTGTTCCCCCTCTTTCTTATCCTCCTTGTAATGCACCGTCATGCGCAACGACGCATCATCGTTGTAGAACGTCCAGAGACTGTCGAGAAGGAAGTTTTTGCGATTGCCCTCGGAGACGAGGATACCGTTTTCATTGTAGGATTTCCACCAGCCGTCGGGCTTGCCATCAACAAGGCGGCCTTCGCTCGACTTCACGCCGTTGGGGTAATGGAATATTTTGTAATCAGGCAAAAAAGTGGAATCCTGAGCCTGGCAAAACGCCCATCCTAAAAGGAAAAACAGCCCAAGAGTCCACTTTCTCATCATGAAGGTTCAATGATTATCTGGTACCGTCAAATTTGACGATGGTGATACGAGTGTTGACCGTACCCAAGATTTCAATTTCGTACTGCAACTCGGCATGAACGTTATTTCCGGAGAAATCAACAGTAATACCAATGTTTTTAATCTGCTCTGTAGCAGCATTGTAGATGTTATTTTGATAACCGATGTTCGTAAGCAGCAAATCGAGGTAGTCCAAAAGACCGCTGTTGGAGACATAATGCTCAGGCGTGACGGCGTTGAGCGGGATAACGCTGTAGAGGAACAAGCCGTTTGTCAACGGGTTAGTAAGGAACTGCATTTTACCCTGCTTGTTGTCTGAGCTTGTCGCACTTTGCGAAATGTCCGTGGTGTTGAACTTGAAGAAGGTGAAATTACCAGCATAGGTGCCGGCATACTGATTTTTGTTCTGGCAGCCAGTCAGTGCGAGGACAGCCACCAACAGGATCGGAATAATCTTTTTCATTTTCTTATAATTTTTTGGTGATACAATTTTCAGGCGGCAAAGATACAAAAAAAGATGATAGTCATTCGATATTTGCAATAGATCAATTTTTGAACGAACGTTAGACTGTTGACAAATAAAAAGATTAAAACGCTGTATATTGAGAAAAAATATATTTTTGCCGTCGAAAAGACAACAGTAACGAACCTTAAAATTTGACAGAAATGAAAAAGATTATGGCTATCTGTGCTGCCACGCTGTTGCTGGCAGGCGTTGCAACTTCTTGCAACAAGAAATGTGAATGCAAAACCTATCTCGCAGGCGTGGTTGTCGGTGACCCCACGGAAATGGAATTAGACAAGGATTCCTACAAGAGCTGCTCTGAAATGAACACCGTTGCTGAAATCGACGGTAAAAAGACCGGTATCGAATGCACCTCGAAGGTCTTCTAAGCATTCCTCGAAACCTCATCAGCCGCAGCGAATTGCTGCGGCTTTTTTTGTATCTTTGCCGGCTAAAAATTGAGCCTTATGACCATCAACATCATCACCTTGGGCTGTTCCAAGAACATCGTCGATTCGGAAGTCATGGCCGCGCAGCTGCACCGCAACGGGCACGAGCTCTACTACGAGAGTGCGCAGAAGTCCGACATCGTCATCATCAACACATGCAGTTTCATCCACGACGCGCGTGAGGAGTCCGTGAACGAGATTCTGAACCAGATTGAGCGCAAGAAACGCCGTCAGGTCAAGAAGTTGTACGTTGTGGGATGCCTCGTGCAGCGCAATAGGGCGGAATTGCAGGAGGCCCTGCCCGAGGTGGATGGTTTTTTCACCTTCGCGGAATTGCCGAAGCTATTGGAGTCTCCTGATTTCCAATTGCTTGGCACATCCGACAGAATGCTCTCCACGCCCCGCCACTACGCCTACCTCAAGATCTCCGAGGGCTGTGACCATCAGTGCTCCTACTGCTCCATCCCGCTCATCCGCGACCGGCAGGTCTCCAAACCGATTCCGCTTCTCGTCGAGGAGGCGCAGCGTTTGGCCGACCAAGGGGTGAAAGAGCTGATGCTGATAGCCCAGGACCTCACCTACTACGGCATCGACCGCAGCGGCAAGCGCGAGCTCGCCGACCTGATGGACAAACTCGCACAGGTGAACGGCATCCAGTGGATTCGGCTGCATTACGCCTACCCGCTGAACTTCCCCTACGAGATTCTGGAGGTAATGAAGCAGTACCCGCAATATTGCCGCTACTTGGACATCCCGTTCCAGCACATCAGCGACGACATCCTGCAGAGTATGCGGCGCGGCGGCAGTTCGGCCTACATCTACGACCTCATCGCGCGTATCCGCGAGACGATTCCCGGCATCGCGCTGCGCACTACGCTGATCTCCGGCTACCCGACCGAGACCCGCGAACAGCACAAGGAACTCGTGGAGTTCGTGCGCCGCAACCGCTTCGAGCGGCTCGGGGTCTTCGCCTACTCGCGCGAGGACGACACGCCCGCCTACGCCCTCGGCGACCCCGTCAAGGCGTCTGAAAAGAACAAACGGGTGAACGAAATCATGAAATTGCAGGAGACAATCTCCCACGAAATCAACCAAACCCGCGTCGGCACCACGATGAAGGTGCTGATCGACAGCGAAGAGCAGGACTGCTACATCGGCCGCACCGAGTTCGACTCACCCGATGTCGATAACGATGTTTTCATCGACAAGAACCAACCGCTGACCGTTGGCGAATTCTACAACGTGGAAATCACCGACGCCGCGGAATATGATTTGTTCGGGACTGTTTGCCCGCAGGCCTAACGGCCTGCGAAAAATCGCGCGTGAAACCCCATTTGCTACCGAGCCCTTCAGCCCTAACGGGCTGGTTTGCGGACGGAGCATTTCCCCATATTAGTTATAAAACAGGCACGGGCAGGCCGTTAGGTCTGCCGGGCTTGGTAGTAGGGATGGGCGGCCACGATGAGTTCCGCACGTCGTTAGGTGTGCGGGGAAATTTTATTCCCGAAATTCGACTATGTGATGATATACGTAACCGGTAACCGTATCAAACACGAAAAAGTGATGATGCGGCGTCCTGCAGCAGTGATAGTATAGCAGATGATCCTCCGGTAGGGTTTCCCATTCGTCAAAAAAGTCGATTCTCTGATGAGGGCTCTGTTTTTCCAAAATATAATTTCGATCACAACTGATAAATGCGGAGTCAGGCGTGATTTCTGTGTAGGTACATTCTTTGGCGATAATAGCAGACTCCACTTGCGCCGGTGTGCCTTGATACCGAAACCACATATTGTAGAGAGGCCATTCTTCGAAAACCCCGCAATCATCGTCTTGACCCAAAGAAGGATAAAGTTGCCTGACATGGTATTCTTCGAAATTAGAACTTGTCCTCAACCAATCCACCACTTTATTCCGAACTCTTGTGCAGGATGCGGTAAGACAAAGTGTAAAGAGTATCAGTAATATTTTAGGTCTGCACATTTTAAAAGTATTCATTTAATTTTTGGAATATCCAGCAGCTTACAGATTTCCACTGCTAAGCGGTCTCCTAATTCAGAATGGCGCGGAACGGCAGATAACCCTTTTCCATTTTTATTAATATATACAGAATGATTACTTCCTTCTTTGAAAAGGATGCAATTGTTTTCCAATAAGTATTTGATTAAGGCTGTTCGTTTCATTAAAGAATAGCTATTTTGCGTCGTAATATGCGACGTCCGATAAATTGTTTTCTGGTAAGTTCTTTTTTGGCGGCCAGAACCATCTCTATGGCATCTTTGATGTTCTCTTTTGCCTCTTCAATGGTGGCTCCTTGGGTTACTGCCTCTGGTACCTGTTCACATTGACAGAACCATTGACCATTGTCCATTTTTTCCAATATAACAGTATATTCCATATATGTTTATTAATAACGGGGCAAAAATACGTTTTTTTCAAAAAAATCAATTCCGTTTTCAGATAAATTATTTTGTACTTTTGCGGCTTGAAACTCTAAAAAAGATAATAAATCGCTCTGTGCAATCTCCCGCTTCAATAACCAATAACCATTCCCAATGAACCTCCTCCAACTTTTCAAAAACATCCGGCCTTTCGTTAAGCCATACAAATGGCTGGTTTTCATCACATTAGTTCTCACATTAGTAGGCTCCCTGATGGCGCAGGTCAATGCCATTGTGCTCGACCGGACGGTGGATGCCATCAACGCGCTCATCGGCACGAACTTCAGCTGGGGCCAGGCGGCACGCATCATGACCATCATCAGCGTTGTGCTGCTGGGCAAGGAGGTGCTCTCCGCCATCATCACCTTCGCGCAGAACTATTTCGGCGAGCGGATGCGCATCTACGTCAGCCGCGACTTGGCGCAGAGCGTCATCGAAAAGGTACTCACTTTCCGCATCGCCTTCTTCAACTCCGGCGACAACGCCACCGGCAAGCTGCAGGCCCGTATCGACCAGGGTGTCAGCTCGTTGTCACGAACGGTGCAGAACTTCTTCATCGACTTGCTACCGCTGTTCACCAGCGCCCTGCTCGCCCTCATCCTGATGTTCGCGGCCAACGTCTATGTCGGCTTAGTCGCCCTCGCCATCGTGCCCGTCTATTTCTGGATCACCTACCGGCAGGCACGGCGGCTCAAAGGCTGGCGGCGCGAGATGCGCACCCACTTGGAGACCAAAAGCCAGGGCATCAAGAACATCATCGACTCCATCAACGTCATCAAAAGTTTCAACCGCGAGAAAATCGAGGCGCAGAAGCAGTTGGACATCCAGAACCAGGTGACCGAGAACCAGATGAAGACCCGCCAGGTGGCCTTCTACTACAACGGACTCAAGAGCTTCGTGCGGCAGGTAGGCACCGTGCTGGTCATCATTCTGACGGCTTTCTTAGTGTTGAAGGAGTATCCGGGCATGACCATCGGTAAAATCATGTACCACGTGATGTTGTTCAGCAACGTCATCGCGCCCATCACGCAGCTGCAGCGCATCTTCGACGACGTGAACGACGCGCTGATCTACGCGGAGGGATTCTTCGGCATCCTCAACTCCGAGAAGGAGATCGAGCCGTCGGGCGACCACCGTCCCGAAAAAATCCGGGGCGAGTTCGAGCTGCGGGGTGTCGATTTCACCTACCCGAGCGGCACGCAGGCGCTGTTCGGCGTGAACATGAAGATCGAACCGGGCAAGATCACGGCGTTGGTGGGCCTCTCCGGTGCGGGCAAGAGTACCATCGTGAACCTGTTGGACAAATTCTACGAGCCGCAAGTGGGCACCATCACGTTGGACGGAATCGATTTGCGCGACTATGACACACAATACCTGCGCGAGAACATCGGCTTAGTGTTGCAGAAGAACCACATCTTCGACGGCACCATCGAGGAGAACATCCTCTACGGCAACCCGCGCGCCACGCACGAGGAGGTGGTGGAGGCGGCCAAGAAGGCGCACCTCTATGACCAGGTGATGGAGCTACCCAAGCAGTTCGCAAACAACGCCGCCGACCTCTCGGGCGGACAGCAGCAGCGCGTGGCCATCGCCCGCATGTTCCTCAAGAACCCGCCCATCATCTTC
>JAFXPL010000155.1 GCA_017527945.1 Bacteroidales bacterium
AAAAGAACTGGTAGTCGGGGTAGTCCATCTGATAGACGCGGAACACGGCCCTGAGGCAGCCTTCGTCAAAGGGACTGTTGTGCGCCACGAGGGGCAGTCCGGCGATCAGCGGCTCGATCTGTCGCCACACGACGGGGAATATGGGCGCGTTGTCGGTGTCCTCGTGCGAGAGACCGTGCACGCGCTGGCAGAACCAGGCGTAGTAGTCGGGTTCGGGATGGATGAGCGAGTAGAACGTGTCGGTGATGACACCGCCGCGCACCACCGCTACGCCCACGCTGCACACGCTGCTGGGCTGCCCATTGGCGGTTTCGAAATCTATGGCAGCAAAGTCGGTCATACTATTGTTTGTTTATGATTAAATGCACCAGTCATCACCTCCATTTCATCTTTGGGAATGTGATGATGGGCTGCAATGGTTTGCCAGTGGGATACGACTTCTTGCGTTTTTTCCATGATGGATATTGCGGTGGATCTTGTTAAACCCGCGAAAGGAGCCACTTCCAAAGCTAACGTAAAGTCGAGGGCATTGTCGTTCTCGTTGATGTTAAGGCTGAGCCCTGTGCCATAATTTTGCGGATTGAGGTCGTATGCGGGCGACAGCGTCCAGCCCTGCGGCGTAAGGAGAAAACCGTGATTGCGTAGATGGTCGTCGCAATTGGACACCGCGATGTTGAATACGATCCGCCGCCAAAGTTCCAGAAGATTGTCCTGTACATGACAGCAGTTCCGGCTAATCCAGTCAAACAGTTCCAGATAGCTGCATCCGTCTGTCGCTCCGTCAGCGTACCCCAGCATGGTCATGGCGGAAGTAAAGTGGATGCGGCGATTGCGGATGTCACGGTCAAAGCGGCGAGTCATGAAAGTGGCATGTCTCCCAGACAGCGTGCGTACTTGAAATGGAGCCACCCGAATGCCGCATTGCTGCGCCAGACTCATGGTCACCGCCTCCCATGCACCTACATTTGTCTTGTCGTTCCGACTCGGGAACTTTGCAATCCACAGATGATCGTCGGCATCCCGAACATTGGCCTTGGGACGTGCACCTCCGAGTGAGGATCCCGGTGCCAACAGCATCACAAGCCATTTGTTGACATCTTTGTCTTCATCCGTTTCTATATGGTTCACCGCCATTTCCAGCTCTCTCAAAGAGGAAAATGGTGGCGTTGAAAAGCGAGCGTCATTGTCCAAAAAATCTCCATCGGGTGAACTTTTCATACGCAAGGCTCCCATGCGGCATTCATCGAACACCCCTAACAGATAGTCGCTTTCCTGTAAATGTTTGCGATTTCGATTCTCGTCTCGGGCGCGGATGCCTTCCCGTCTGTCCAGCAATACGCGTCCCCAACGGTCGGGTGACGAGTCCAAAAAGATGCCGAAATTGTTTTTATCGTCTGGAAGATATTGTTTGCCGGAATAGAGCTGCAGGTCGGGGTCAAGCAATTTCCCTTGATGACGGGCCAGCCATTCGTCAGTGAAAGAGAACGAAAAGACCTCCTTTCCTCTCAAGGCCTGTGCAGAGAGAACCCCTACCAGTAAAGGCCGTTCCGTGTATGCGTCGTCGAAATAGATGTAGATGTCTTTATTCATGTTGCGGCATGTTTTCTGTTTTGATTTTGGTGCTGCGGCGGCGCACGGTCAAACCGGCATCCTGAATCTTGCGGCCGAGCACATCGTCCTTGGCAAGGAGCAAGAGATCGTTATGGAGTCCCAACACTATGAGTACGCGAAAATAGGAGCCCAAGGAAACACCTTCATCGCCGTGCTCGATCTTGATGACGGTGTTGCGTGAAATGCCGGCTCTTTCGGCCACTTGTTCCGTGGAATAGTCACGGCGCAGTCTCGCCAATCGGATATTTTCCCCCAAAGTGTCCAGCATTCTCTTATATTTGGGCAATAGCGGTCTTTTCATAAATCTTCTTTTATAATGTTCAAAATAATGCGCAAAAATACAAATTTTTGTTGAATATTATGCACGTTATTTGTTTTATTTAAGACAGGCAAATGGATGGTTCCATCAATATGCTTTTATTTGCCAATGGATGCTCTATGCAACAATGATGGTTACGCTATCGGGTCCCCGCAGTATTTCCGCCGCAAGCATTTCGCGCAGTGCAGTCCCATCCAGACCTCGTCGAACTGCTGCATAGCCTGGCGCACTAATTCGGGTTCGTCGGTGAGGAGGCCCGCCTCGAAGTTGCGGGTGTTGGCCCCCTTCATCCCGATGCCCGCACCGGTGAGGTTGGCGCTGCCGAAATAGACTGCGCTGCCGTCGAAGACCAGCATCTTGAAGTGGACCCGGGGACAGAGCACCCGTTCCAATCCTTTCGCCAACGACGGGTACTTGTCGAAGTCCTCGCGGAAGGCCGGACCCGGCTCCTTGGCGTGGATGAGGCGCACCACCACGCCCTTCCGCACTAACTGTGCCAGTACCGCGAGAAACGGCAGCGTGCCGTTCCCGACTTTCACGTAGAGGTCCTTGATGTCGGCGGTGCCAATCCACAGCGACTTCCTGACGGAAGCCACGCGGGAGAGGACGAGGTTGTAGTGGTCGGTGTTGGAGATGTAGGTGAGCATAATACAAAAATGTCAAAGTCGTTCTAACCAATGCGAAAAGAAAACATCGTTGACCGAGTATTCAGTGCTGTGGAGAGAGGTCTCGGCATTCAGCAGACCTTTTTCACACAGAGAGTCAGTTTGTTTGCGGGCGGTTGAAGGGGTTCCAATTTTGTATTTTCTTAAAAATTCCGCTGATGTGATTTGTGTCACACTGCCCTCTTTAGCGATGGCAATCATGAAATTCCATTGTTTCTCGGTTAGCATCTGGCGATATTGGAGATAAACCGCCTCCCCCTGCTGCATCAACTGGGCGCAGGCGTTTTTCACATCGTCAAGTCCAATATCGGTAGCCCCGTTGTCATAAATGGTGTGACATAACTGCTGGGTGTAAAAGGTATGCCGGCGGGTCCATTCAAGAATAAAATCCGCGGCTTCGTGTTGGATGGTTCTATTCTTTTGGTTGAAAAGTTTGACAATGAACGGTTTGTATTTTTCAATTGGAATCTTATCAAGGGTAATGAAGGCGGTGCTGGAGTAAAACGGTTTGCGTGCGTTGGCAAAAATGTCAGTCATTATATGCTTTTTGCTACCGCAAAAGATAAACGTGATATTCTTTGTCTGCTGTATGTAGGTGCGCAACAGCGCCTCCATATTTTGTTCCGGGTATTCGCGGATTTGCTGGAACTCGTCAATAGCCATCACGATGGGGGTGTTTTGGCTGTCCAAAAACTCAAACAAACCACGCAGGGTGTACTCTTTTTCGTGGGCGGTCTGGTAAGAGATTTGCAATTGGGGCTCGCCGGTGATGGGGTCGAACGAGATTTGTGGACGAAGTGCTTTAATGAATAACATGAGTTTGTCCAAGAGGGAGCTTTTGGGACGAAAAGCCCGCATAGCCGCTTCCGCCATCATCTTGATGAAATCGTCCATATTCTGGGAGGCGAAAATATCCATATAGATGGTCTGGATATCGGGATGTGTGAACGACAGTTCGTCAAATAGCCGCAGAATCAGTCCGGTTTTACCGATACGTCTTTGGGAGATGAGGGTGGTGTCGGTGTGACCAGTGGTGTTGTGAAGCAGCTGTTGGAG
>JAFXPL010000156.1 GCA_017527945.1 Bacteroidales bacterium
GCCCTCGACGAGAGCGGCCGCGATAATCATGTTCGTACGGATGTCGCCTGACACCTCGGGCTGGCGGGCGATGGCGGACATGGCGTCCTTACCGATGTTACCCACGCCGATACCGGCACCGATGGCGGCCAGACCTGCGCCGATGCCAGCACCCAATTTTCCGATGCCGAGACCTGCGCCCGCCGCTTGCAACAAAGTTGTCAATAATACTGCTAAACTTGACATAATAGTTTGATATTTAAGTGATTAAAAGGGTTTACTAATTATTGTTAAATTCCAACCGCTTACGCTTCCACTACGGATGCTTTCTCTTCGTGTTCCTCGCCGATGGCCATGCCGATGTACATCGCACTGAGCAGCGTGAAGACGAACGCCTGGATGAACGCCACCAACAGTTCCATCAGCCCCATGAAGATGTAGAAGAAGACGGAGACTGGCGAGACCGCCCAACCGATGGCCGGGTTCATCTGCCCGAAGATGAAAATCAACGACACGAACGCCAAGGTGATGATGTGGCCGGCGGTGATGTTGGCGAAGAGTCGCACCATCAGCACGAACGGCTTCGTGAAGATGCCGATGGTCTCCACCAACGGCATGATCGGCAGTGGGAACTTCAGCCACCAAGGCACGCCCGGCGTGTTGAAGATGTCCTTCCAATACTCCTTGCCGGAGGAAAAGGTGGTCACGAAGAAGGTGATGAGCGCCAGGATGCCCGTCACGGCGATGTTGCCGGTGAGGTTCGCGCCGCCCGGGAAAATCGGGACGATGCCCAGCATGTTGTTCAGGAAGATGAAGAAGAACAGCGTGAGCAGATAAGGTGCGTATTTGTTGGAGTTTTTGCCCAACGACGGGGTGATGACTTCGTCCTGGATGAACACGACGACCGGCTCCACAAAGGCCTGCAGGCCGCTCGGTGCCTCGTCAGGGTGTTGTTTGTAGCGCTTCGCCACCGTCAGGAAAATGCACGCTATCAGAATGATGGAGATGAGCAGGGCGCAGACGTTCTTGGTGATGGAGATGTCCCACTTGCAGACGTGGTTCGGATAAACCGCACCCTCTTCAAGATGTCCGGTGTAGTCGGCATAGTCGCCCTCCAGCTTCACGATGCGGCCCTTGTTGTCGCCCCAGCCCATGGCATAGCCGTTGTAGGCGGCCTCGCCGTGGTGCAGCTTGTTCGACAGGAAGCAGACCGGGCGGCCTTCGTCGAACAGGATGACAGGCAGCGGAATAGTGACGCTCTTTTCGCCACTGCCGCAGATGTGCCAGCCGTAGCTGTCGATGACGTGCTCGATGATGAACGGACCGGCATCGAAGCCCTCCGCCTTTTCCGTGACATACGTGTCCGGCGAAATCGCCTCCGCGCTATTTTCCGCGGTCACCGTGTCGGTCTGCGCGAACGCATTTTGGCACGCAAAGACCGTCAACAGCGTGCAAAACAACACCGTCAAAATTCTGCCAATATTTTTATAACTCATAATTCTACAATTAGTTACACTAACTTAAAATGCCTTTTCCCACTTGTATGAAAAAGCCGCGCAATATACGATTTTTTGAGTTCGTCGCACACGAAATTTTCCGACACGGCACCTGGCGGGCTTCTAATTTGCGAGTGGAAGATGACATATTAATTTATGGCAAGATTTTTGTATCTTTGCCGCTTTGTTTTTAGAAAGAAAAAAAGAGACATATATGGCAAATTTTTTAACGAGACTATTTGGTACAAAGGCAGATAGGGATATGAAGGAACTTCAGCCGCTGCTCAAGAAGACGCTGGCGGCCTACGAAACCATCAAAAATCTCTCCATTGACGACTTACGACATAAAACCGTGGAATTCCGCGAGAAAATCCGCACGGCGACACAAAAGGAGGAAGACCGCTTAGCAGAGCTGAGACAGGATCTGGAGGCCAACTACGACCTTCCCGTCGCTGAAAAGGAGGAGAAATACAGGGAAATCGAGAAATTGGAGGACAAGGTGTATGCCACCACGCAGGACATTCTCAACGAGATTCTGCCGGAGGCCTTCTCCGTGATGAAGGAGACCGCCCGCCGCTTCAAGGAGAACGAGACCCTCACCGTGACGGCCACACAGCACGACCGCGACCTGGCCGCCAAGCGCGAGTGCGTCACCATTGACGGTGACAAGGCCATTTATCAGAACCGCTGGATGGCCGGCGGCAACATGATCCAGTGGGACATGTGCCACTACGACGTGCAGCTCATCGGCGGCATGGTGCTCCACCAGGGCAAAATCGCCGAGATGGCCACCGGCGAGGGCAAGACGCTCGTCGCCACCCTGCCCGTCTATCTCAACGCGCTGCCCGGAAAGGGTGTCCATGTGGTCACCGTCAACGACTACCTCGCCAAGCGTGACTCCGAATGGATGGGGCTGCTCTACGAATTCCTCGGCCTCACCGTCGATTGCATCGACAAGTACGAGCCCAACTCCGACGACCGCCGCCGCGCCTACAACGCCGACATCACCTACGGCACCAACAACGAGTTCGGCTTCGACTACCTGCGTGACAACATGGCCCGCAACGTGGGCGAGCTCGTGCAGCGCCCCCACAACTACGCCATCGTCGATGAGGTGGACTCCGTGCTGATCGACGACGCCCGTACCCCGTTGATTATCTCCGGTCCCACGCCCAAGGGCGACCAGCAGGCTTTCGACCAGTACAAGCCCATCGTGCAAAAGCTGTACGAGGCGCAGCGCACCTACGTGGCGCACATCCTCACCGAAGCCAAGAAGATGCTGGCCGCGAACCCCGACCCGAAGCCGACGGACGAGGCCGCCCAGCTGCTGCTCCGTGCCCACCGCGGCCTTCCGAAAAACAAGGCTCTCATCAAGTTCCTCAGCGAACCCGGCATGAAACAGGTGCTGCAGCGCACCGAATCTTTCTACATGCAGGACCAGAACCGCAACATGCACATCATAGACGACGAACTCTATTTCGTCATCGAAGAGAAGCTGAACACCGTCGATATCATGGACAAAGGCATCGACCTCATCAGCAAGGACGCCGACGAAGCCAAGATGTTCATCATGCCCGATGTGGGCGCCCAAATCGCCGAGCTGGAGAAGGAGAACCTTGAACCCGCCGAGAAACTGGCCCGCAAGGAGGAAATCTACAACAACTACGCTGTCGCTTCCGACCGCATCCATACCGTGCATCAGCTTTTGAAAGCCTACACCATGTTCGACCGCGACGTGGAATACGTCATCATCGACAACAAGGTGAAAATCGTGGATGAACAGACCGGCCGTATCATGGAGGGCCGCCGCTACTCCGACGGACTGCACCAGGCCATCGAGGCGAAGGAAAACGTGAAGGTGGAGGCCGCCACGCAGACCTACGCCACCATCACCTTGCAGAACTACTTCCGCATGTACAAAAAACTCGCTGGCATGACCGGTACCGCCGAGACCGAGGCGGGCGAGTTCTGGAACATCTACAAGTTAGATGTGGTGGTGATCCCGACCAACAAGCCGGTAATCCGTGTCGATGCCGATGACCTCGTCTATAAGACCAAACGTGAGAAATACGCCGCCGTAGTCGATGAAATCCTGCGGCTGCACGAGGAGGGCCGCCCCGTGCTGGTGGGCACGACCTCCGTCGAAATTTCCGAGTTGCTTTCCAACATTTTGACCCGCAGACATATACAGCACAATGTCTTGAACGCCAAGCTACACAAGCGCGAGGCTGACATTGTGGCAGAGGCAGGTCGCGAGGGCACTGTAACCATCGCCACCAACATGGCTGGCCGTGGTACCGACATCAAGCTGACCCCCGAAGTGCGCGAAAAGGGCGGTCTGGCCATCATCGGCACCGAGCGTCACGACTCCCGCCGCGTTGACCGCCAGTTGCGCGGACGTGCCGGTCGTCAGGGCGACCCCGGCAGCTCCCAGTTCTTCGTCTCCCTCGAAGACGACCTCATGCGCCTGTTCGGCTCCGACCGCATCGCGAAAGTCATGGACAGCATGGGACACCAAGATGGCGACGTGATCCAGCACAGCATGATTTCCAAGTCCATTGAGCGCGCCCAAAAGAAGGTGGAGGAGAACAACTTCGGTATCCGTAAGCGTTTGCTGGAGTACGACGATGTGATGAACAAACAACGTTCTACCATCTACCGCCGCCGCCGCAACGCCCTCTTCGGCGACCGACTTGCCATCGACATTTCCCAGATGATTCACGATGTGTGCGAAACGCTTGTGGCCGACGCATGGGAAGACAAAGACTTCGAGGAATTCAAGATGGGTATGATCACCACCTTCGGTTGCGAATCGCCTTTCGAGGAGAACTACTTCATGCAGGAACGCCAGAATGTGCTGGTGGAAAAGCTCTATCCGATTGTGTATGAGCATTATAAGACTAAATTGCAGACCATCGCCGCGCAAGCCTATCCGGTTATAGAGCGCGTCTATTTGGAACACGGCGACCGTTTCCAAAACATCGCCATTCCATTCACCGACGGAAAACGCACCATCAACATTGTGGCGCCGCTGAAGAAGTGCTATGAGACGCAGGGTCGCGAGGTGGGCCTCTCCTTCGAGAAGGGCATCACCCTCGCTGTCATCGACAATGCCTGGAAAGAACATCTCCGTGCTATGGACGACCTCAAGGAGAGCGTGCAGAATGCCTCCTACGAGCAAAAAGACCCGCTGTTGATTTACAAACTCGAGTCCTTCAACCTGTTCGACCAGTTGCTTGTGCGTATCAGTGAAGAGATTGTCACCTTCCTGAACATCGGCAAGCTGCCCATCGCGGAGGAGACCGACCTGAAGGAGGCAAAACTTCCTGAGTCGGATGCCAAGAAGCTGCAGACTGGCCGCCAGGAGATGGGACGTGGCCGCCAGATGGCCCCCGGCAAACCCGCAAACGAACCTTTCCGCGCCGAAAAGAAAATCGGCCGGAACGACCCGTGCCCGTGTGGCAGCGGAAAAAAATACAAGAATTGTCACGGCAGATTCGACGCGGCTGAATAATGAAACGCGCTGTACTGTCGGTTACCAACGATCTCTACACCGACCCGCGCGTGGACAAAGTGGCCCGCTTCCTCACCAGGAAGGGGTTCGATGTCACACTCATCGGTCGTTGCTACGGAGACTCACCCTCTCTGGAAAAGCGCCCTTACAAGACCAAACGTCTGCGGCTGCTTTTCCGGCGAGGTTGGGTGTTTTATGCGGAATACAATTTGAGATTGTTCCTCCATCTCCTCTTTAGGAAATGCGACCTTTTGATAGCTAATGATTTGGATACCTTACTGCCAAACTTTTTGGTCAGTAAAATACGGAAAAAAGGGTTGGTTTATGACAGCCACGAATATTTCTGCGGTGAGTTGTCCGTGGTCAGCAAACCCATCTCCCTAAAAGTGTGGAGCAGTATTGAACGCTTCTGCTTCCCCAAATTGAAAACGGTCATCACGGTAAGCCAATCCATTGTGGATCAATACGAAAAGGAGTACGGTATCCGACCTTTTCTGGTACGCAATATTCCACCTGAAAAATCCTTTTCCGTCACCGCTACACGCCAATCCATAGGAATGCCGGCGGACAAAAAAGTCCTCCTGCTCCAAGGATCCGGCATCAACGAAGGGAGAGGAGGGGAGGAAATCGTGCAGTCAATGCAATATTTGCCTGGTTTTCATTTGTTTGTCGTTGGTCAAGGAACAGTTATCCCCACTTTAGAAAGAATGACGCAGGAGTTGCACCTCCAGGATCGAATCACTTTTGTGCCTCGTCAAACTCCAGAAAAACTATTCAATTACACCTCTTTGTCCGATATTGGAATGGCCATGGATACTGATTTGAGTGCCAATCTCAGATTCAGTCTGCCCAACAAGATTTTTGAATTCATAAAGGCGGGTACACCGATGCTGGTCTCTAATTTGGTAGAGCGCGCACGCATTGTCCAACAATATCAAGTTGGAGCCGTTGTTCCTTCCGTCACCCCGGAAGCCATAGCTGAGGCAGTGAAAAAGATTTCTAACCCCGAGACGCTCGAAAAGTGTAGAGAAAACTGCAAAAAAGCGGCCAAAGAGCTTACCTGGGAAAATGAGGAAAAGGTGCTGGAAGTTGTTTACGCTCCTTTTATGTAAACGGTTTTCTCCGAAATCATGCAGTCGCAAATCGCCAGCAGAAGCGCGGCAAAGGTCAGGAATTGCAGCCGGTAGGTGAACCAGAAATGGATGTGGCTGTGGTTGGAGAGCACTGCATACCAAAGATAGGGTGCGGCGGCGACCACCAAGTAGAGCATGATATTCTGCCATCTTGGGGTTTTGAAGCGGATGGCTGCACAGATGACAAAGGCTATCAACGTGAAGCAGAACATTTTCCAGGGTACCATGCTGATGTTTTGGTGAATGGCATCCCACCGGCTGGCATCTTGGTCGTTGCCGGAACGATAGAGGACGGTTTTCAAGCCATCCTGGATAACGTTGTAATCCAGCATGAGCGTAGCGAGCAACCACTTGGTGAACCAAGTCAGCGCGAAACATCCCACCCAGAGTGCTCCCCACTTGACCATCTGCCCAAATTCCTTCGCTTTGACGGGTTCGCTGCCATGCAGAGAGAGCCATGTCAGCAGCGGCCAGCCAAAAGTCAGGAGCGGTAGGGTCAACAGATCGAAAAAGCAGGTCAGCGAGCCGATGATGAAAAACAGCATGCTTATTTTCCGGTTGTCGCCATAAAATTGGACAATTAAAATGGATGCCGCTATCGAGATGATGAAAACGGGGGTAAACTGCAGGGAGAACCACATCATGAAACCATAGACGGTCACCCATCCCATCATCATGGCGGCGGTTTTCCAGATGCCGGCCCGAGGGAGATAGCAGGTTCCGAAAAGCAGAATCAAGATGCAGGAAACGGCGAAGAGAAGCCACTGTAACTGCTCGAAATTCAGGAAAGAGAGCAATATCCGATACAAAAACGTGGACCCAAACCAATAGCGGGCGTACGGCGCGGGCTCCAGCAGATTGTCCTCATGGGTGATTTTCCACAGGTCGGAAGGTTGGTCGAAGCTGTACATGATAAAGCCGCTGTACATGGCCGAGTGGA
Source organism: Bacteroidales bacterium (assembly GCA_017527945.1). The sequence continues at coordinate 7,063 of JAFXPL010000156.1, forward strand.
AAGGCCTTTCCCGGTTCACACAGTGGATTTCGTTTAAAATCAGGGATTCGGTGAAACGGTCTTGCCGACAGGCTTTCAGGGCAAAAATGGAGGTCGGGTAGCAGCCTTGTTCCGCAAAGTGGGACGAGGCGCTCCGGATGTGCGCCTTCACGGTTTTGTCGGGAAGCCAGCACGACAAGGTGGCGAAAAGGCAATATGCGGCTATTAAAAAAGCGAAAAGTCCGATATAGCGGATGGATTCGTGCTTTGTCAAGGTAGAAGAAAACCTCATGGGCAATTATTGTTTTAAATTCCCGCAAAAGTAGGATTTTTTTGCGTTCAGAAGTCATATTGGAAGGAAGAATAACGTAGCGACAAAAATCGTATTTTTGCGGCTCAAAAATTATAACCATTATGAAGAGAGTAATTCACACCAACAACGCCCCGGCCGCCATCGGCCCCTACAGCCAGGCTATCGAAGCCAACGGCATGCTTTTCATCTCCGGCCAGATTCCGGTGAATCCCGCAGACGGCACTGTGCCGGAGGGCATTACCGCTCAGACCGAGCAGGTGATGAAGAATATCGCTGCCATCCTTGAGGAAGCTGGCTACACCTTCGACAATGTGGTGAAAACCACCTGCCTGCTCAGCGACATTGCCAATTTTGCCGCCATGAACGAGGTTTATGCCACCCGATTCCCCAGTAATCCGCCAGCTCGCGCCGCCTTCGCCGTCCGTGACCTGCCCAAAGGGGTTATGGTTGAAATCGAAGTGATTGCGGTGAAGTAGTTGTACGGGTTTTATGACCGTTGATTTTGATAAAGGGACTCGGAAGGGTCTCTTTTTTGTTGTCGGTGCCGTGGTTGGGAATATGCTGAAATTGTGTACTTTTGCCGCCGCAAATTTTTGAAAAATATGGAGCAGAATAAAAACGTTAAAGAACAGATTATCGCATACTTGATGTTGATTGCCGGCAGCTTCCTTTTTGCCGTCGGCGATGTGATGTTCGTCAACCCGTACCTGTTGGCACCTGGTGGCACCTACGGCCTTTCCAACGTGCTGAACACCGTTTGGCCGTGGAAAATCAGCTACTATGCCATCTGCATGGACATCCCGCTGCTCCTCATCGGCACCTGGATTCTTGGTCCGAAATTCGGATTCAAGACAGTGCTCTCCACCATCCTGATTTTCGCATTTACCTGGGTGATAGAGACTTTCTGGGGCTACAACCCTGTTATTCACGAAGGCATTGTGGAGACCGCCAATATGCCCAACATGGTGCAGATTCCGCACAGCGAACTCTTCTTCATGCCCGACTACTTCCTCAACACGGTGGTGGCCGGCCTCATCTACGGTATCGCCATCGGACTGATTTTCAAGTCGGGGGCGACTTCCGGCGGCAGCGACATCATCTCCATGATTATCCACAAGTACACGAAAATATCCCTCGGCACGCTCGTGATGATTGTCGATTCCATCATCACCCTCACCACGCTCATCGCCTTCAAACAAATTCGCCTGCCCATCTATTCCATCATTTTGATTTACATCGAGGGCAAGGTTATCGACCTGATTGTGGAGGGTATGAAGACCTACAAGACGGTCTATATCGTGACCAACAACATGGAGGCCATGCGCGAATATATCCTCAACGACCTCAAGCGGGGCGGTACTTTGTTTGTGGGCAAGGGCCTTTATGCCGGCACCGAGCGCAACATGATTTACGTCTCCCTCGAACGTGCCGATTTGGTCAAGCTGAAAAACAACCTCCGCAACATCGACCCGACTGCTTTCGTGAACATCCTTGACAGCGCCGAGATTATGGGCGAAGGCTTCAAGGCTCTTCCGACGGAGTGACGGACTTGCGGCGTGGGCAATGAAGAAACAGCTAAACATAGCGGTCATCCTCGCTGGCGGCACTGGGCAGCGGTTCGGGTCTGAGTTGCCCAAGCAGTTCCTCTCCTTGGCGGGGAAGACAGTTATCGAACACAGTGTGGATGCTTTCGAGCGGAATGCTGGAATCGATGAGATTGCGGTGGTGATGCACGCCGACTATTTGGCTCAGATGCAGGAGATTATCGATCGGAATGGCTGGCACAAGGTGCGGAAGCTGATTCCCGGCGGTTCGGAGCGTCATTTCTCCACATTAGCCGCTATCCGGGCATACGAGGGAAGCTCTGATGTCAAACTCATTTTCCATGATGCGGCACGTCCGGCAGTGAGCCAACGGATTATCAATGAAGTGGTTGCAGCGTTGCAAGTTTATTCGACTGTGGCCGTGGCCATTCCCGCGACTGACACGATTTTCGAGGTGACGGACGATGGAAGCCGAATTGTTCAAATTCCTGATCGGAACCGACTGCGCTGCGCCCAAACCCCGCAGGCTTTTCATTTCGAAATCATCCGCGAGGCCTATCGAAAGGCGTTGCAAGATCCGCGCTTTACCAGTACCGACGACTGCGGCGTGCTCCTTCGCTACTGTCCGGAAATCCCTGTCTTTATAGTACCTGGCGAAATCTCCAATCGGAAACTCACCTATCCGGAAGACCTAATCCAGTTGGAAAAAACGTTGGCTTTAACCCAATAACCCATTAACCCAATAACCCAATCAAAGCACTGTTATTGAGCCTGTTACGCGATATGGCTTTCCATTGGCATCGGTGTAGCGAATCACGTAGTTATAGACAATATTGTAAAACACCTTGCCTTTAACCTCGCCGTTCCATTTAAATTCCTTGTCGGTGGAATAGAACACCATTTCACCCCATCGGTTGAAGACGCTGATTTCGAAATCGTTGATCATCCGTTGGGTCATTTCGGGAATACAGAATACATCGTTCAGGCCATCGTTTCGGGAGGGTGTGATGGCATTGGGCAGGTAGAGTTGGAAGTCGCAGGATTCAATGAAGTATCGGGCTGTGACGCTGCATCCGCCTTGCGAAGCTGTGACATAGTAGGTGCCGGGCAGCGTGACGGTGATGTTCGGCATTTGCTCACCCGTGCTCCAAAGGTAATCGGTCATTTGCGTGACCACCTGTAGTTCTGCCGACATCGATTCGCAGAAGTCCTCTGTCAAGGAGATGATGCTGACAGCGGTGTCGATGATGTTGAGATTAAGGTGGACGGTGCTGTCGCAGTCGAATGTCGTCAGGAATGACAGGGTGCGTTGTAACGTGTCGAAGCCTACTGTCTCCGTTGCTGGGATGTCGAAACCGTTTTCGTTGTAGCTCTCACCTTCGCAAATGGTCGCATCGATGGTTACTTCTTGTGGCTCGTGAATGTTGAGCTGCAGTACTACGAGGCTGTCGCAGCCATGGATGGAAGTGTAGGGTTTGGTGAAGAAGTGGATGCCGGATACTGTGGTCTCGGTTCCCGGAATGTCGAAGCCATTTCCCTGGTAGGTGCTTCCAAGGCAGGTGTTGTCATATAGGGTGTCGCGGAAGGTTGGCCAGACAGTGACGAGCAGTGTATCGCTGTAGAGCGTGCCGCAACTCACGCTGATCCAGGCACGGCGCAGCGAGAATGTCTCCGTCGAGCCCTCCGTGAACGTGTAGTTTTGTGTATTGTTGGTGCCGGCGGCGGGATTCCAAACAGCGCCGTCCATGGAAACCTGCCATTGGTAGCTACAGTCGTTGTCCCCTATGGCGGCGGTTCCTGCTATTTCGCCGATGGTGTCACCGTAACAAACTGATTGCAGACCGGAGATAGTGCCGGGAACCATTTCCCCATGCAGCGTGTTGATGGTTACCATGTTGGTGGCGGTACAGCCTTCGGCATCCGTCACTAAAACGCTGTAAGTTCCTTCAGGACGGTTGCTGATGGCAGATGTGGAGGCTACAGGATTGTTGTTGTTGGTCCATTGGTATTGTATAGGAGCTATGCCGCCGGTAACAGTAGCGGTGGCCGTGCCTGTGGCTTCTCCGAAGCAAAGGATGTGGCCGACATTGTCTATGGTCACGTCAATGGCATCCACGGTGACGTTGTAAGTCAGCACACTGTCGCTGCCGTGGACCGTGTGCAGCGTGTCCGTGTAAGTGCTCGTGGTCGTGAATGTGTGGCCGTGCCAGACGAAGGGCAAGGTGCTTGCGCAAACGGTCGTGTCGAAAATCTGTGACACATTTTGATAGACGAAGACCTTTTGTTGGATGGTGGAATCGCAGCCCTGTTGTGTCGGGAGGGTGTAGCTGAACTGAAATTCTGCCGGTGAGTTGGTTCCGAAAGTGGTGTCGTTCGGGGCGAAATAGTATGGCAGCTGGTTCTGTAAAAGCGTCAGCGTGTCGTGGGTGGTAGTGCTGTGGTTGACGGTCAAGGAGAGCGTGACGGAGCTGTCGCAGCCGAAAACGTTCGGCAAGGTGACCTGGTAAATGCCGGTTTGGGTGTAAGTGGTGCCGTTCCAGAGGTAGTTGTCGCAGGCCGTGTCTTCAACGGTCGTGTGGTTCAGCGGGTGGAAAGTGATGTCCAGCGTGGTGTCGAAGGGGCATCCGTCGGCATCGAGGAGTGCGAGGGAATAGGTGACCGTGGTGTCGTGGCTGAGGTTCGGCGAGGGCGTGACGATGAAGTTGCCGTCGTTGACGGAGGCCCAAAGCCCCTGCCAATCCGCAGTGAAGAGGGCCGGATTTTGCGACAGCACGATGTTTTGGCTGGCCTGTGTGCCCATGGAAATGGCGTAGGTGCCTCCGACGCAGAATCCCGGCACGTCGATGCTGACAATCGGGTTCTGCGGGGTTGTCACGGCATGGGTCGCCGTGCCGGAGCAGCCGTTTGTATCGGTGGCGGTGACGCTGTAGTCGCCTGCCGAGGAAATTCCGATGGCGGCTGTGGTGTCTTCGGTGCTCCACAGGAAATGGAGCGGTTGTTCTCCGTTGTAGGAGACAGACAAAACGGCGGCAGAGTCGGCACAGAGGCGGGAAGTGCCGGAAATTTGGATTTCAGGGGCATGGTTGATGGTGAAGTTGACGATAACCGTACTGTCACATCCATGGACGTTGGCGAAAGTGTGGTTGTATTGTCCGCTTTCGGTGTAGGTGACGTTGTCCCAGGTGAAGCTGTCGCACACGGTGGTGTCAATACGGGTGTGACTTTGGGCATAGACGTTCAAGGCTACCGTGGTGTCGTAACCACAGCCGTACTGATCCTCCAAGTGGAAGGTGTAAACCACAACCGTGTCGTGCGCAAGGTCGGCGGGCGGCGAGAAGATGAAGGCGGAGTCGCTGACCGTGGTCACCCAAGGGCCATCTACAGTGACAAAGGTCACGTCGGAATACGGGTTGGGCACTAAATGCGGCGCCAAGGCCAGCTCCCAACCGAACAGGTAGCCGTTGTCTGTTGACCAGCCGTCCATCACTTCGATGTACCAGGGACCGTTCAGCGGGCAACCGACAAGGCTTTGGAAAGACTGGTCGGGGTGATAGAATTGCGTGCCGGCGGCCACATTGGAAGAATCGAAAATTCTTTGACTTCCTGATCCGTTTGCAGTATGTGCATTGACTGATCGGTAGATTAAGCTTCCTTGACCGCCTGCGTAGATGTAGCCTTGGTCATTGTTGTTTGACCAGCAGTAGTTCCACCCGTCCCCAGGAGCATTGTTAGGATGGTTAGCATTGCATGCGTTGGCGGTGTTGGAACTGAAATCGTATGCCATGCCGAAGAAGGTGCCTTTTCCTGCATTCAAATATGTTGGTCCTTGCCAATTTTTTGAGGTGGAGGGTATTTGCGAAAGACAGTTTGATGATGCCCAGCTATCTCCGCCGAATTTTAAAATATCCGCCTTTTGACCATTTGGACAGGTGATGTTGATGTAAAGATCCCCAGCATAGGAATGTTCCATATTGACCCGTACATACAAGATGTCGTTGACGGAGCTCACAGTTGCGCCAGGCTCGAAGTCGGTGAAAGTGAGTGGCGAACGGTAAGAACAACTTGGCGGGTTTCCACATGGTATGCCATCGGGCAGGAAGACGGTGTCGGCCCACGAAAGGGTGGAGACGGGGTTGTCCAGCACAATGGAGGATGAGGTCTGGTGGCCCACTGTGATGGGGTAGGCCTCCCCGGCGCATAAATCGGGGAATTGCATCGTGTCGATGGGCATCACCAGGGTGGATTCGAAAAGCTGGTGGGTGGCGGAAGCTGTGCAGCCATACTCGTTGGTGATGGTCACGGAGTAGAGTCCGGTGGCGTTTGCCTGGATGGATTGCGTGGTGTCGCCGGTGCTCCAAAGGTAGGTGCAGTTTTCAACGGTATCGGCAAAAAGCGTGGCGAAGTTGTCGGCGCAGAACACGGGCGGCCCGGAAATGTGGGCGGTGGTTGACGCTTTCACACGCAAGTGCATCACGATGACGCTGTCCGCACCATGAATGGTGGGGATGGTGACGGAATGCGTGTTGTCGCCAATTTGCGTGTTTTCGCTGTTGAAAGTCATCCCGTTCCAGACAAAGGGCAGCTGATTGGAACAAAGTGTGTCGAAAAGTTCAACTTGAACGTTGTAATACACGGTCAGGTCGATCGTGATGATGCTGTCGCAGCCAGCGATGTTCATGGTGGTGTCATGGTAGATGCCAGAGGTTTCGAACTGCTTGCCGTTCAGCGTGTAGGGCAATTGGTTCTGCACAACCGTGTCCACAATGAGGGTGTCGGTGCTCGGCCCGATAGTCAGCTTTCTCGTCACGATGCTGTCGCAGCCATTGGAAGCGAGGTGGAAGGTATCGACGATGATGGTGTCGCCCGTTGTGCCTGCTGGGATGTAGTGCGAGAGGCCTGGGACATGCCATTGCGTCGGGAGCATGCTTTCGCAAATGATAAAAGTTGATGTGGTAGTGTGAATGTTCGGGATTACATCCAGATGGAGCGTCACCGTGCTGTCGCAGCCAAAGACGGTTGTGTCGTGCAGCACATACTCGCCCGACAGTGTGCCTTCGAGGAAGAGAGTGTCGCCGTAGGAGTAGGGCAGTTCGCCTTCGCAAATGGAGACGGTATCCTCCCTGCTGGTGGAGTGATGGATGGTGAGATGGAGCATGGTCACCGAATCGCATCCGCTCAGGCTGCCGCCGATAAGGGTGTCTGAAGGAGCTGTTTCCGGCGATTCGTAGTAGGTGACGCCGCGCCAGGTGAAGGTGTCGCAAGCGACGGCAAAGGTGTCGCCGACAGCAATTTGCCCGACAGAAAGCGTAAGCTGAATGATGGAGTCGCAACCAACCGCAGAGGATACCGTATCGTAGTAGATACCTTCGGTCGTGAGCATCTCACCATGGAATTCAAAACTGGATCCCTCACAGATGGTTCTCTGAATAGGCGTGTATAAGGTCTGGTGGACAATAACAGATACCTCAGCCGTATTTTCGCATCCGTTAATATCTATTCCAACAACAGTATAAACACCTGTATTGCTGACGGTTATATTTGTGTTGGTGGAAAGGTTGCTCCAGGTGTAGGTGATTGCGCCAGAAGCGGTGAGAACAGTGCTGTCGCCTTGGCAAATACTATTGTTGCCGGAAATGGTCACGTTAGGAAGCGGATGCACGGTGAGGGTGAGCGTGATCACACTGTCGCAGCCATTGACGGACTGCAAGGTGTGCGTGTACGTCCCTTCCGTGGTAAGCGCCGTACCATGGAAGTTGAAGGTGTCGCCCTGGCAGATGCTATGCGTGACCGGTGTGTTATATATTGGGTTGACGGAGACGGTCACCGTGTCGGCATTCGTGCAACCATTGGTATCCGTGCCCGTAACCGAATAGATGCCCGATTCGCTCATCTCCAGAAAATCCTCTTCCGAACCATCCGACCATTCGTATGTTTCTGCGCCGGAAACAGTCAGCGTGTCGCCCTGACAAAGACTGCTGCTACCGGAAATGACTACGTCGGGCAGCGGGTTCACCGTGAGCGTAAGCGTAATCACGCTGTCACAACCGCTGGCGGACTGCAAGGTGTGCGTGTAGATGCCTTCTGTGGTGAGTTCCTGTCCGTAAAAATTGTAATTGTCGCCTTGGCAAATGCTATGCGCGAGCGGTGTGTTATAGATTTGTGTAACGTTGACGGTCACTGATGCGGTTTTTTCACAGCCGTTCGTATCGGTTCCGACCACCGAGTAAACGCCTTCGGTGCTGACGGTGATGGTTGTGTCAACAGACGATGTATTCCACAAGTAGGTGTCTGCGCCCGAAGCAGTCAGTTCGCCGCTGGCATCTTGGCAAATAGTGCTGGCTCCCGAAATGGTAACGTTAGGCAGCGGGTTCACCGTAAGGGTGAGGCTTAGTACGCTGTCGCAACCGCTGACGGACTGCAAGGTGTGCGTGTACGTCCCTTCCGCGGAAAGCGCCGAACCATAGAAGTTGAAAGTATCGCCTTGGCAGATGCTGTGCGTGAGCGGGGTGTTGTATGTCGGGTTGACAAAGACGGTCACCGTGGCCGTGTTTTCGCAGTTGTTGGCATCCGTGCCCGTGACGGTGTAGATGCCGGCCTCGTTGACGGTTATGGTGGCAGAAGTGGATGCGTTGCTCCATGCATAACTGTTTGCGCCTGAGGCGGAAAGCATGATGCTTTCGCCTTGGCAGAAACTATTGTCACCCGAAATGGCTACGTCAGGCAGCGGATTCACCGTGAGGGTGAGGGTCAACACGCTGTCGCAGCCATTCTGTGCCTGCAAGGTGTGCGTGTATGTGCCTTCCGTGACGAGCTCTTGCCCGTAGAAGTTGAAAGTATCGCCTTGGCAGATGCTGTGCGTGAGCGGGGTGTTGTATGTCGGGTTGACGGAGATGGTCACCGTGTCGGCATTCGTGCAACCATTGGCATCCGTGCCCGTGACAGTGTAGGTGCCGGCCTCATTGACGGTTATGGCAGCAGCGATGAGGGAATTGCTCCAAACATAACTGTTTGCCCCTGAGGCAGTCAGCATAATGCTGTTGCCTTGGCAAAAACAGCTGTCGCCCGCAATGACCACATTGGGTAGCGGGTTTACCGTGAGGGTGAGGGTCAGCATACTGTCGCAGTCGTCAACGGTTTGCAAGAGGTGTGTGTAAACACCCGCTTCGTTAAGTTCTTGATCGAAGAAAACATAGCTCTCTCCTTGGCAAATGGCTTGCGAGAGCGGGGTGTTGTAGGTCGGGTGTATGGTCAGACGCAGCGTCACGACCGAGTCGCAGCCTTGCGCGTTGGTCAAGGTGATGGTCGGGCTTCCAGTTTGGTAATAGTTCCTTCCGTGCCAGAGGAAAACGTCGCAGGCCACTGCGGAAGTGTCATCGTAGGTAACAGGGTTTACCGTCAGTACCAGTACCTCGATGCTGTCGGCGCAGCCTGTCGGATAGGCGATGGCGACGGAATCCGCGCCTGTGAACGTATGGTTGCGCCAGTTCACGAGCAGGTCGTTTTCGCAGGCGATGGTGTCGTGAGGATAGATGACGGACAAGTGCAGCGTGACGATGCTGTCGGCGCCGTGAACGGTGTGCAGGAGCGTGTCCTGACAACCGGCACCGTTGAATGTCAACCCCTCCCATACATGAGGCAACTCGGAAACATAGACAGTGTCGTATAAATCTACGTGTTTGTGCGCATAGACCGTGATAGTGATCGTGGTGTCGAAGATGCAGCCGTTTTCGTCAATCAACGTGAAGGTGTAGTTCACTGTGGTGTCGTGGGGAAGATCGTGGGGCGGTGTGATGGTGAAGGTGGTGTCGCCGGTGCGGGTGACCCACAGCGAATCGAAGCCCGTCTGGACAAGCGGAAGATAGTGGCTTCCGGCCAGATGCTCCGCCACCGACAGCTCCGCCTCGAAAATATAGCCGTTGTCACGCTCCTTTCCGTCAAGCACTTCGATATACCAAGTGCCATTGAGTGGGCATCCCACCAAACTGTCAAAAGAGACATCGGGATGGTAGAACTGCGAGCCTTCCGACACGTTTGAAGAGTCCACGACAAAGGCATCGATATAATTAATGAGATGATAGTTCACATTATCAGGTCGATAGACCAGACTTCCCTCTCCGGGAGCATATTGGTATCCTTCTGTGGTGTTGTTTGACCAGCAATAGTTCCACCCGGTTCCGGGTGTGTTATCGGAGAGGGTTGAGTCACATCTGTCGTTATTATCACTGCGCCAGTCGGCCCAGCCAAAATAGGTGGGATAGTGCGGGTACATCAGGCTTTGGGGAAGCATGATGTTGTCATTGTCTCGCCATCCTATTTGTGAATTCGATATGGATTCAAGACAGGGACAGTTATTATTTCTGTTGTACAATTTCAGAATATCGGACCTCTGCCCATTCGGACATGTCAAATTAATATATAGGTCGTGGATAAAGGAATGTTCCATATTCAGTCTGACGTACCGTATATCCTCGGCGGATTGGATGACAGCGCTGTCAGGGAAACCCGAGAAAGAGAGGTTCGCTCTGTAGGAACACCCGAGCGGCTCGCAGGGCACGCCGTCGGGCAGGAAGGTGACGTTCGAGTAGGTGAGGGTCGATTGCGGATTGGCGTAGAGGAGGTTGGGATCGGAGGCTGCTGCCGTGCTGATAACCACGGTTTGCGTGTCGCCGGCCACCATGTCACTGAGGTGGGCTTCGATGATGGGGTCTTCCGACACGAACAGGTGGAAGTCCGGGGATTCCGCGTTACATCCGCCCGCGAAGTAGGCGGTAACGGTGTAAATGCCTGGTTCGGTGACCGTGATGGACGGCGTGGCTTCTCCGTTGCTCCAAAGGTAGGACTGCGCCTCATCGGTGGCGATGGCGGTGAGCGTGACGGACGAGTCGGCGCAGAAGAATTCCGGCCCGGAAATGGTGACCGAGGGAGTGGTGATGACGTGGATGTTCACCGTCACGAGACTGTCGCAGCCGTGAATGCTGGTCAGTGAATCCGTGAAGGTGGTGTCGGCGGTGTAGGTGACACCGTTCCAGACTAAGTCGTCACACGAGGTGGTGTCGATAGTGACGAGGCTGCGGGCGTAGAACGGAATGTTTACCACGGTGTCGTAGCCGCATCCGAAGGCGCTGTGGCAGTGGAAGGTGTAGGCGATGACCGTGTCGTGCGGCAGGTCGGCGGGTGGCGAGAGAAGGAAGGAGGAGTCGCTGAGGACGGTCACCCACGGGCCATCGACGGTGGTGTGGGTCACGTCGGCATACTCCACGGTCTGGATGTCCTCCGCCAAGGCCAGCTCCCACCCGAAGATGTAGCCGTTGTCCACGTTGTTGCCGTCAATCACTTCTATATACCATGAACCGTTCAATGGACAACCGATAAGGCTATTGAAAGACTCATCTGGATGATAAAATTGTGTGCCATTTGTCACATCTGAGGAATCGAAGACATCCCATTCATCCAACATAAAAGGATTATACGCCATAATCACATTCCAATTTCGGTAAATCAGCCCATCTCCTCCTGAATAAGTATATCCTTCCGAAGTGTTGTTTGACCAACAGTAATTCCATCCAATGCCCGGGGCATTGTATGCGTTGGATTTATCACACGCAGAATTTCCACCCGCCCAACTATCATTGGCCAGCCCGAAGAAAGTATATGGAGTAGCGTTATTATTATTTGGAGATGCCCATTCTCTCGAAGACAGAGAAATATCTTGTTTACATGGGGCACCATTATCCATTGAATTTCCATATTTCAAGATATCAGCCTTTTGTCCATTTGGGCAAGTCAAATTAATATATATATCTCCCGACCAAGAATGTTCCAAATTTATACGCACATACCGAATATCATTGACACTGTTCACGTGGGCGGTGTCTTCGTATCCTGCAAAGGTGAGTGGGGATCGGTACGAACAACCGTATTGGCCACAAGGTCTGCCGTCCGGCAGAAACACGGTGTCGTTGAGCGCCAGGATGGTTTCGTGGGTGGCGAAGGTGACGTTGCAGGCGTCGTCATGTCCGACGGTGATGACCGCGTTGTCGCCGGCGCAGATTTCCGGGATGTGTATGCCGGAGATGCTGTTGACTTTCACGGAGGTGACCTTGAAGGTATCGACCACGGCGCAGTCGCCAGAGGGCGTGGCGGTCACGGTGTAGATGCCGGCCTCGGAGATGGTGATGTTGCGCGTGGTTTCGTCCGTGTTCCAGAGGTAGGAGACGGCCTCGCGGGCGGTGAGCGTGGCGGTGGAGTCGGAGCAGAGGAAGACGGGGGTGCTGTTCGGGGTGGGAGCCTCTATCGCGACGGTCTTCAAGGCCGTGCCGGTGCAGCCGGTCGGGGAAGTCACGGTCACGGTATATTCCGTGGTTTGTGTCGGAACGACTGTGATGGTTGCGGTGGTGTCGCCGGTGCTCCAATGATAGGTTGGAAGATTGGAGAAGCTGCGCACGGCACGGACACGGCACGAGTCGGTTTTGTTCGCATAGTTCATGCCACCAGAGTACCAGTCGCTCTCCACAAAATTCAATTTCCAAGCCTGTTCGGCGATGTATTCCGTACTGCTCCAATAATTGGCGCTCAATGGGACGGTGCCTCCAGCATTGATCAGTGCTGAAGAAATGAAGGGGAGTTGTCCATAAAGTCTCCTGAGTTGCCCGATGGAAGGAAGCACCCATCCATTGTTGAAATCCACCTTGCCGGCGGCATAATCGTTGTTGTTGTTTTGATAGGTTCGCAGAATTTCAGTGTGCGAATATCCTGCCGTGTCATTGAGCAGGTTTGTGTAGTATGATCCATAGACGTTGCCGAGGGTGGGGATGTCACCCATTTCTCCCCAAGGACAGGCCGTCGGGCAGGCATCGTCCAGCGCCACTACCCATCCGCTGCTTCCGTCAGGTTGCAGGTAATAGACAATGCCATGGCTTCCGTCAGGCGCCGTGTAAAGGTCACCCACCCGGTAGGTTTGCGCCCACGATGACAGGAAGAAGCCGCAAAGCAGAATAAATCCTAGTATGTTCTTGACTCTCACTTATTCTCGTTTTTAGGGGATTGGGTGTTTCTGTTGTTTGATTTTATCTGTTTGAAAAAGGATCTGTTTCACTAAAAGGATCGCACACTTCTTACTTTTGGGGAAGAGATTTTGGAACTGCGAATCACACTGCCGTTGAAGAAGTTAATTGTCCATGCATAGTAAGAGCTATGCTCTGTTGAAGTCCAAGTGTAGGTTCCGCTTGGTGGGAAGGTAACCCCGCCTACAGCTTGCAGCGAGGGGTTGATGAGGTTGGTTTCCAAAAAGAGGAGGTTAAGTTGTCCGGTGGCCGGCAGATACCAGCCGTTTTCAAAATCCACTGCGTATGCGGCAGCATACTGTGAGGCATCCCCGGCGGTCCGGATCAGCTGTGTGTTCGTATAACCGTTCGTGTCTGCAAGGGCTTCGTGAGCATAAGTGAAATCTTGTAGGGTGGGAATATCCGTGCCCATCTGGCCCCAGGTGATGCTAGAACTTTGCTCTTCCAGGTTGACCGCCCAACCGTGAAGTCCTGAATCATCCACGTAAAACACTATGCCCATGGCGGTTTTTCCTTCAACAGGCCATGCTGAGGGCTTCACAAAGCTGCCATCGGTGCAAAGGATGTCACCGATGGTGATTGTTGGGGTGGACGGACCCGTTGTGGCGGTCAGCTCCACGCTGTTGCCGGGGCACACGGTGTCGGCGGTGGCCGTGACGGTGACCTGCGGTGGTTCGGAAATGTTCAACACCAGCGTCGCGACACTGTCGCAGCCGTTTGTGGCAGCATAGGTCTGCGTGTAGGTGCCGCTCTCATAGTTGGTGACACCGTTCCAAGTGTAATGGCTGCATGCGGCAGCGGGAATGACGGTGTTCTTGGTAGCTTTTACCCATAGCTGCAACGTGACGGTAGCGGTGCAGCCGTTCGTCTCAACCGTCCGCTCGCGGGAGAGCGTGCCGGGGACATCCGTTTCCGCTTCCGTAAGCGTGAAACCGTTGGCGTCGTATCCTTCACCTTGGCAGATGGTGTCGTAGATCGTTTGTGTCCCGCCTGTGGCCACTAATATCGTTTGTGTCGCCGTGTTGCTGCAGCCAAACTCCGAAGTGGCGGTCACCGTGTAGGTTGTGGTCTGGGCCGGCGACACCTCGATGCTCGGATCCGTGCTGCCGGTAGTCCATTCGTAGGTCAGCGTGCTGTCGTGCACCACGGTGGTGTAGGTGAAGTTGCGCACGCCGCGGACGCCATACGCTATCGAATATTTCTGTTGCAATTCAAAATCACCGGGGTAATAAGCAAACCAACCGAAATCCACCGTCCACGCTTCTGATGCGGATTGTTCGGAACTGCTCCAGTAGGTTTTGTTGGAAACATGTTCGCCCAATATGGTCCCTCCCGCGCTTATCAATGCCGGGTCAAGAATCGCTTTCAGGCCAAACAGAAGACTTAACTGTTGCGGTGCCGGGAGGTACCATCCGTTCTCAAAGTCCACATTCCAGGCTGCGTAATGGGGGACGTAAGCCTGTGCCGCACGCATCGCCTGGGTGTGGGCGTATCCTGCTGTGTCATGCAGAAGCTGTGAGGCATGATCGACACCGGAGTTTGGCAAGTCGGGAATGTCGAGGGTGTCACCCCAGGCACATTCAATACAACAGTCGGTAAGGGCGACAGCCCAGCCTCCGCTTCCGTCGGGATGGAGATAGAACACAATGCCCTGGCTTCCGTCGGGCGCCGTGTAAAGGTCGCCGATATGATAATTTTGGGCTGAAATCAGTCCGCAACTACATAAAAGCAATATGGTCAGAAGCCTTTTCATTGTTGGATAAAATTCGTTCTCTCATTAAAAATTCCGAACACTGCGCACCTTGATGCTTACACTCAACTCTTGTCCCACAGTTATACAACCATCATACCGTATGTAGTAGGCACTATTGGCGTCTTGTTCCGTAGAGGACCAATAGTTTAATTCTGAATCCGAAGCGGGATTGATGGGAAACGGTGTTCCTCCCACTATTTGCAGGGATTCGTTAAGGAAAGGCCAAGTTGCGTACATGATTCGCAGTTGTCCCAAAGCGGGCAGATACCATCCGTTGTCAAAGTCCACTGCCCAGGCGGCAGGAAATGCAGATTGCGGATTCTGCGGCCAGCAGTCAGGAGGAATAGGGGTGTTTCGGATTATTTGAGTGTTCGAATAGCCGTCAACATCATGTATTGCTTCTATATTGGTTTCATAATTATTATCAGGGCCGGCTACGTCAAGGGGCGGCCAAAGGGGAGACCACTTCAGATTGGTATATTCATTCAGGCTTATTGCCCAGCCATGCTCGTCTGTGTTATCGACATAGAACACAATCCCCATGGCGATCTTCCCCGCTGCCGGCCAGTTCGCAGGTTTTACGATGGAATTGTCGTTGCAGAGAATGTCACCAACAGCTACGAGAGGTGCAGTATAACCACCCTGTTCAAATCCGGCGTTGCTGCCCATGGCGTGGACGACCGTGCTTTCCCCCGTACACAGTTCTTCGGGTTGTGCCAGTGTGGTCAATCCGGGGTTCCGCACCACGAACAGCTGAAGCGTGCTGTTGCTGTCGCATCCTGTTGCGGTGAGACCTTCTTGCGAGAAGGTGAACACCCCCACGTTGTCTTGCCGTGCCAGATGGAATCCGTGCTCATGGTACTCGTTTCCCGAGCAGAGCGTGTCGCGGACGAACAAGTGGTACGACGGCTGGTGGGTGACACTGATGGACTGGCTGCCGCTGCCGCATCCATTGACAGCATACGCGGAGATGACCGCAGGATTCGGGGCTTCTTCGGTGAAATAGGCACGTATGGAGGAGCCCCACAATCCCGAAACGACCGACACCCCGGCAGGTACAGTCCAACGGATTGTGTCCAATCCTGCGGCGTTGGGCCATTCGTAAAGCTGTTCGTCGGCATCGCAGACCACGTTTTCTCCGGAGATGACGGAAGGAATCACAAATGGCTGGCTTACGGATAGATGCAATATGACAACGGAGTCGCATCGTCCACCGGTCGGGATGGACAGGGTGTCCACTAATTCTCCCGCCGGGGGCTGGATGATGTGGAAACCGTTGGCGGTATAATCGGACCCGACACAAATGTGGTCGTAAATGTGGTGATAATTTTTTAATATGGTCAGATACAACGTGATGATAATTTCGTTTCCGTCGGGGTTGTCGGGGTCAAGGAAGGTGCTGCGATACATGTGGGTGCCCGCATTTTCTTGCGGGGGTAAGTTGAATCCGTGCAGATGGTAGCCGTCACCTTGGCAGATAGTGTCGTAGTAGGTGGCATCCGCAGTGGGAATCCCGGCTCCCGAAGCGAGGAAGCCGCTCGAGGTAAAATAGCATTTTTCACTCGCTGCAACCAAGCAGTTGACAAAGGTCCACCCGTCGTTGAGTGTATATGTGGTCGGGTTGGTGTACGTGTGATTGTCCCAATTGTAGTTAGGAAAGCCCTCGGGGGCGCTCACAGTAATTTGGTTTCCGCTGATATTGTTGATTGTCAATTGGTTGCTGATACATGAAGCGGTGAAATAAGCGTATCCGAAGTGGCCTTCCCATCCACAGTCGTAGGTCACGAACTGAAGCTGGACTTGCTGTCCGATGTGGTCGGAAAGGTCGATGCTCCGCAATCCCCATGGCCGGAAACGTACCCCGTGGTAGGCTTGGAATCCCTCCAAGCTGTAGGCGGCGGACACATCGTATTTGGCGCAGCTGTCGATGAGCTCCCCGGCCATGTCGAGGACACGCACCGCGAAGCGGGGCTGGATGTCAAAGGGATGGCCCGGTTCCTCGAACACCACAGCGAACTTCACCTGCAGGATGGAGTGTTCCTGGTCCACGTGAATGGTGTAGGTGACGGCCTCGGCCTCGGAGCCGACGTTGTCGTTGCCGAGCTTCACCACCGCATTTTCGCCCGGCGGCAGTAATGGCAGCTGCCCCCCCGTGTTGGGATCTGTCCCCTGCTCGGTGATCACCGTATGCCGTCCGGGGGCAATACCCGTGTGTTGGAACGGGTTGCTGAAAGTACCGTACTGGCAGGTGACTCCCGGCGCGGTCAGGTCCGTGAAATCCGGACACTGCCCCACGGCGGTCGCCCACCCGAAAGCCAATATCAGCAGCAATATGGCAAAGGCCCTCCTCATTTTGCAGCAGTTTATGTTGTCCTGTATAAAGTTGCAAAGATACAATTTTCAAGTAATTATCCTCTTGGCACATTTTTTTTTATAAAAAGCAAGATGTTAATTAAAGTCTTGATTCTGTGTGAAATTCGAATGAACGGTCGCGCTTCGCCCCCAAAAAGAAAAAGGAGGTCTTCCAATATATTTCGAGTGCAAAAAATCCTGCGGGACTCGCCGATCTGCGCAGAAAAACAAAGCGGGGAGAACCTTCGTCCTCCCCGCTGTACATTTATTGTTAACGTCCCATCGTCTCCTCGCCTCATCGAACAATTCCTCCTCTACTCGCCCAGCACGAAAGGCTTTATCTTCTCCCAGACAGCACCCGCAGCCAGCTTCAGCGCGTTGCGCCCCGCGCTTTCGTAGGTGGCGCCGTCGCCGTTGTTCTTTTGTGTGAGTCCCTCGCTGTAAACCACCTTCCGCTTGCTGTTGCTGAAAACTTTCGCCTCCACATCGGCAAGGGAGAACTTCAGCACGCCGTCGCCGAACACCGCGTTGCCGTCGTGACGGCGGGTGGAGGCCGTGACGGTGATGACGAAGTCGGCTTCCCCGGGGTCATCGGTGATACTGCACTGGTTGACAGCGAGAAGGCGTTTCAGCTCCGGTTCCACGATGCGGACTTTTTGCCCGAAGTTGGTTTCCGTGCATTGGAGGCAGACGTAGGTGCTCTGCTCCAAGTCGATGAGGGTTTGCAATAAGCGGTTTTTGAGTGGGAAATATCGGGACGACTGCATTCCCGTGGTGTCGCCGGGACAGACGGCGGCGAGCAGGTCGCGGGCGAACTCGGCGCTGGCCAGCGGTTGCAGGGCTTCTTCGCACACCCTCCGGGCTTTGGCTTTCCCGCCGGTGTCCACGAGCTGGGCCGCAAGGGACAAGTTGTTCTCCACCTCCTGAAACCGGTGTTCGACCTGCGCCCTGTAGTACGCCGCCAGGTCGCTTTTTCGCACGTAGGCGAAGGCATAGCCCCACCGCCGCGACTCGTCGTAGTAGCTCTCCGTGTGGATGCCGGCGATGTCGGCGTTGGCTGTCTGTTGGGTGCGGTCCTGATAAACGGAAGTGAAGCGGAACTCCTGTCCGTAGGTCTCCTGCCGGTCGGTCTTCTCCACCACCGACTCGATGAGGGTGCGGATGTTGCCAGCCGCCCCTCGCTTGGCATCCGACTTGAGGCGGTCCAAGAGTTCCGAAACGCTCTCGCCCGGCCGAAGGTCGCCCTCTGAGAACTCGGAAAAGAAGGTCTCCGGCGGGTAGGTGGCCTCGCGCACCTGCGGGTGGAGCCACGCGGGAGGTGACTGCGCGGGGAGGGTCAGCGGGAGACAACATGCCAACAATATCGTAAGGATTGCAACATTTCTTGCCATATTTGTCATTGTTTGTCGTTTAATCGGTTTGTTGTTTGCCTGCAGGCCTGACGGCATGCGATGGGGGTGCCGTTGCCGTTCATCGCTACCGCGCCCTTCAGTCCTACGGGCTGACAACCCCACCGTTTCGTACGGGCGTATCGCATACGCCCTAAGAGCCCCCCCTCAGAACCGCAGCGAAAGCCCCGCCCCGAAGGTGTTGTTGCCACCGTAATACGGGGCCACCTGCCACGAAACGGTGCGCTGGTTGCCGTTGAGGTAGTACTGGTAGCTCTTCCGGAGATGCTTGTTCATCGTGCACAATTGGATTATGCCAAATGTCATTAAACCCGTACCAGGAGCCCACATGAACATCCACCACCATGCATCACTATCACCTGGACCATACACCCCCCAAAACGTCCATCCCACAGCCGTTAGTGGTAAGCCTATCGAGAATAGTATCGAACCAGAAATCAAATTTCTCTTATACTTTTGGTATTCCTTATACGCCATGCTGTTCATTTCCAAAAAGCCACCTTTCTCTTCTTTCAACCTCAATTTGTAGGCATCGAAATCGGCACGTGTTTTGGCGACTGTATTGGGAGTGGTTTCGGCAGGTTTGGTTTGCGTACTTGCAGCTTGCTGATTCCCTTTCGCAATCATGCGGTCCAGAGCGGTCTCCAACGCCTTGGTCAGCACGGGGATGGAGGTGTATTCCGTGATTTCCGCGTCCCCCGACTCGTACGAGGTCTTGGTGGCCACATCCACGATGCGGGTGGCGATGTAGAGGTACTTGTCGATGATGGTGATGCTCACCACACAAATTTTCTGGGCACCGTAGCCCGCGCCGATCTCCGCAATCTGCCCGTCGGCCACATCGCCCGACTGCTGCATCGTCTGCTCGTTCTGGATCTGCCGCAGGAACTCGTTGGAACGCTCGATCAGCCGGTAGTTGCCCTCGCCGGTGAGCTTGGTGATGGTCTTGTTCTGCACCACCGTCTGCAGCGAGGTGGAGAGCGGCTGGTCATTCTGGCTGCCCGTGGCATACACCGCCAAATTATAGCGTTCGTCGCCGCCGCCCTGCGCCCCGGCAGACCCCGCCGTCCATACCAGCAATAACATTGTCAAAAGGGAACCTATGCCCTGAATCACATATCGTCTCATCGTCTTCATCTTCATTCCTAATTTCTAATTCCTAATTCCTAATTATCAAAACCCCAGCAACTTGTCCAACTCTTTCGACAGCTCTTCCCCTTTTCGTTCCAGTTCCTCCTTCGCGGCCTTCTTGGCAGCCTGGACGGCCATCTCCCCGTTGTAGAGGATGCGCACCTGCACTTCCACATTCTTGTTCTTGAGCTCGCGGTAGCATTCCACCACCGTGATCACCCGGCCGATGGACTGGACGATGACCTGCTTGGAGACTTGCACGGCGTTGGAGACCACCACGGCCTCCTCCTGGCCGAGTTCCTGGTTGGCCAACTGCTCCTCGATGATGGCCGCCACCTCGGTCTGGATGTTGCCGGCCAGCTCGGTCTTGGCGTCGGCCATGGCCTGCATCTTGGCGGCGTCGTAGCTGCTGCTGACAGCCTTGCCGCTGCCCTGGATGTACTTGGGCATGCCGCTGTTCATGTCTAACTCGTACTGCATCAAGATGGATTTCTCGATCTGCTTGTCCAACGGCAGCGCACCCACAGTCACCTTCCAGCCCTCCTTGGCGAACTGTTTGGCCTGCTTTTTCGTCTCCTTGGAGACCTTCTCGTCGTGCTCCTGCTTCACCAGTTTCTGGACGGCCTTGCGCTCCTTGATGAATGCCTTGTAATCCTGCGCGTTTTGGGCGGACACCGTCGCGCACACGAGCAGGCTCATGAAAATAATCGTTAACTTCTTCATTCGTGTTCTTTTTTATGCTCCTCCGCAGACTCCCGATGCTGAAGAATCTTATTTATAACCAAAAATCCACATAAAAAAAGCGCGGGAATCTGAACTCATCGCTCATCCCGCGTACGAGGCTCTCGCATTGCCTTTGCCCAAGGATAAGCAATGCCGAAGCCCACGCTGTATGCATATCGAAACGGATGTTTGGGATATCCGTTTTGCGAATACACAAAACCATGGGCATTGGCCATTGCCTTATCGTGTGGGCATTGTGAATTTGCGAGATTCCGTACGCCGCAGATAAGACGTTGACTCAACGCCTTTTATATGTTTCATCGCCTGCCCGCGAGCCCGTCATTGTGAGGCGCGACGCTGGAAGCGTCGGCTCCTTGGGCTTCGGACGTTTGACGCTGCAAAGATAGAAATTTTTTTACTATGGCGAGGCAGGATGAAAAATATTGTGTTCATGCGAGTCGAGGTTTTGCCTTCCTGAAGTTGTCACGAAGTTGTGATTAACCACAAAGATTCTTTTTCTGCGAAATCACGCATGCAAAATTAACTATTCGAAAACGGATTGTAAAAATATATCATACAATTATTTGACAACCAGTAAGATGTGAAAACTTGCAAAACCATTGACAAACACTTGTTTTTGTTGTATCTTTGCCACGTTAATTATGTTAACTCTAAAAACAATGACAAACATCAGTACTTATGAAAATTATTGTATTTTTGCCGCTGATTTAAGATCAGCTATGTGTCAGACAGAAGTCATATCTCATCGTATCGGATTGATAAGTCGTCGCGCCTTTGATATACGGATGCGTATGGCTTCTCCTTTTTTTGTTGAAAAAAGAGGTGAAATGACACGTCTTTTGAACGATGTGGATGAATTATGCGAACAACTACATGAGGATTTCCTAACCATTACGGAGGAAGACTATAAATTGTTTGGAGCTGAATTGAGTCTTTTGATTGATACTTTGAAATCATTGAAACAAGATAGCCTGACCTATGAGAAATACGCAACCCAACAGGAACGTCTTTCTCTCCAAATAGCTGATTTGGAGGAGTTAGAACATGACATTATTGCATTTCGGGTAAATGCACCAAATAATCCATCGTTAAATGAAACGATGCAAATGGTTGGAAGACTCGATTTCTCAAAACTAACAGAAAACTAATGATTCATTTTATTAGTATAACCTCTTTCAGAGAGAGGCTTTCCGCGTTATTGAAAATAAAACGTGCGGTTTATGGTGGCGTTACTTCTGAAATTTGTAATGCTTTCAAAAATGCACCTGTAGAACAGATCCGTACCAATAGAGATATGATTTTGATGGATAATGACTTCGTAGTAATTAAACTACGGTTGCCTGATAAGAAACAAAAACAGTCAAAATCAGAAGGTTACAGACTTATCTACATGGTCATGAAGCATGAAGATGTCGTTATCTTCCTTGACATATATCCCAAAAGAGGCCCTATGCAACAATTAGACATAGATGACAATGAACTCAACCGATTGCTTCGAGAATTTGTGAACGAATTTAACGACAATACGGTCGTTTTTCATGACATTGATAATGTTTTGAAGGAAATCCAACGATAAAATAAACAAAGCGGGGAGAACCTTCGTCCTCCCCGCTGTACATTATCATATTTTGAGAATCTCTTACTCGCTTAACACGCAAACCAGGTTCCGGTCGCCGTAAGCGTCGTCGATCTTGCCGACGGTCGGCCAGTACTTCTCGGTGTGCGGCATCGGGAAGGCCGCCTGCTGACGGGTGTAGGGACGGTCCCATTCATTGGCGCAGACCACATTCATGCTGTGCGGCGCGTTCTTGATGAGGTTGTTGGCCTTGTCGGCCTTGCCCTCTTCGATGTCGCGGATCTCCTGACGGATGGCGATCATCGCGTCGCAGAAACGGTCGAGTTCGCTCAGGGGCTCGCTCTCGGTGGGTTCCACCATCAGGGTGCCGTGCACCGGGAAGGCCACCGTGGGAGCATGGAAGCCGTAGTCCATCAGACGTTTGGCGATGTCGCCTACCTGCACGCCGGCGTTCTTGTCGAACTCGTTGCAGTCGAGGATCATCTCGTGGGCGCACATACCGTTGGTACCCGTGTAGAGAATCTTGTAGTCCTTCTCCAAACGTGCACGCATGTAGTTGGCGTTCAGGATGGCCGTCTTGGTGACTTCCGTCAAACCCTTGCCGCCCAGCATCTTGAGGTAACCGTAGGTGATCGGGATCAGGTAGGCGCTGCCGTAAGGAGCCGTAGCCACCTGGCTGCCGTGCTCACCGCCGACCTTCACGGTAGCGTGGTTCGGCAGGAACGGGACGAGCTTTTCGCACACGCCGATCGGGCCGACACCAGGACCGCCGCCGCCGTGAGGCATGGCGAAGGTCTTGTGCAGGTTGAGGTGACAGACATCCGCGCCCATCGTACCGGGAGAGGTCAGTCCCACTTGGGCGTTCATGTTCGCGCCGTCCATATAGACCAGACCGCCGTTCTCGTGGATGATCTTGATGATTTCGAGGATGCCTTCCTCAAACACGCCGTGCGTGGAAGGATAAGTGATTATCAGGCAGGAGAGGTTGTCCTTGTATTGCTCGGCTTTCGCGCGCAGGTCGTCGATATCGACTTCGCCGTGCTCGGTAGCCTTCACCACCACGATCTTGTTGCCGGCCTTCGCAGAGGAGGCGGGGTTGGTGCCGTGTGCGGAAGACGGGATCAGGCAGATGTTGCGGTGACCCTCGCCGCGGCTGAGGTGGTAGTTGCGGATGACGGTCATGCCGGCGTACTCACCGGCGGCACCGGAGTTCGGCTGCAGGGAGATGGCAGCGAAACCGGTGATCTTGGCCAACCAGTTGCAGACCTCGTCCAGCATCTCGCGGAAACCCTCGGCTTGGTCGGCGGGAGCGTACGGGTGGATGTTGCAGACCTCGGGCCAGCTCAGCGGCAGCATCTCGGCGGCGGCGTTGAGCTTCATGGTGCAGGAACCCAGCGGAATCATGGCGCGGTTCAGCGACAGATCCTTGACTTCCAGCATCTTCATATAGCGCATCATCTCGGTTTCGGAGTGATACTGGTTGAAGATCTTGTGCTGCATGAACGGGCTCTTGCGGGTCAGTTCAGCGGGGATGTGCAGGGCGGGGATGCCGCATCTGCCGTCGCACACGTGCGGGGTGAACGGCTTGCCGGCGGCGATGGCCAGCACTTCGAGGATGTCGTTGACATCGTCGTGGGTGACGGTCTCGTCCAACGAAATCGTGAAGCAACGCTCGCAGTGGTAGCAGAGGTTGATCTCCTTCGACAGGGCCACCTTCTTCACGTCCTCGCAGGTGAGGCCTTCGGGCGTTTCGAGGCAGAGGGTGTCGAAGTAGTTTTCGTTATACTGTTTGAAGCCGTACTTGGCCGCTTCCTCGGCGAGAATGCCAGCCAACACGTTGATCTTCACGGCTTTGTTCTTCAGTCCCTCGGCACCGTGCCACATGCCGTAGAAGCCGGCCATGATGGCGGTGAGGGCGCTGGCGGTGCAGATGTTGGAGGTTGCGCGCTCGCGTTTGATGTGCTGCTCGCGGGTCTGCAAGGCCATGCGGACGGCGCGGTTGCCCTGTGCATCGACGGTGACGCCGATGATGCGGCCGGGCATCTGGCGCAGGAAGCTCTCGCGGCAGGCGTAGAAGCCGGCGGCGGGGCTGCCGTAGCCCATCGGGATGCCGAAACGCTGGGTGGAACCCACCACGCAGTCGGCGCCCCATTCGCCCGGAGGCGTGAGCAGCGTCAGGGCCAGCAGGTCGGTGGCCACACCCACGAAGATGTTCTTGGCGTGCGCTTTCTCCACCCATGCGCTGTAGTCATGGATGCCGCCCCAGTAATTCGGGTACTGGATCATCGCGCCGAAGAAGGTCTCGTCGAGCTCCACCTGGTCGGGCTTGCCGATCACGAGTTCGATGCCGTGCGGCGCAGCGTTGGTCTTCATCACCCCGATGGAGTGCGGGAAAACACCCTCGGCCACGAAATATTTCACCACGTTGTTCTTCTGTTGCTCGCGGCTGCGGCTGCGGAAGAACATCAGCATCATCTCGCCGGCGGCCGTGGCATCGTCCAGCATGGAAGCGTTAGCCAACGGCATGGCGGTCAGGCTGCTGATCATCGTCTGGTAGTTCAGTAACGCCTCGATGCGGCCTTGGGAAATCTCCGCTTGATACGGGGTGTAGGAGGTGTACCAGCCCGGATTCTCGAAAATGTTGCGCAGAATCACCGCAGGTGTATAGGTGTTGTAAGTGCCCATACCGATGTAGGAACGGTAGATCTTGTTCTTCGCCATCAGGCTGTGGATATGGTTGAGGTATTCGCCTTCGGTCATGCCGTCGGGAAGATCCAGCGGCTTCGGCAGGCGGATGGCGGCGGGAACCGTCTTCTCAATCAATTCGTCCATCGTCTTGACACCGATGACATCTAACATCTTCTGTTGTTCGCTTACGGCGGGACCGTTGTGTCTGCACGTAAAATCGTCTTTGATTATCATATTGACTATCAGTTTGTTATTAATATTTTTGGACGTAATTAAGGAAAGGCAAAGATACTTTTTTTTCAAAAAAAGAATCCTGTCTCAGAATTTATTATGTTTGCAACCCCTAAATTTTTCAGGGTGATTTTGAAGTATCAATATAATAATCAATAATTTAAGTTTTCATTATGAAGAAAAAATTCACATTGTTTGTGGCGCTGATGGTCAGTGTGCTGTTGTTTTCCTCTTGCCACAAGGAAGGCCAATACCTTCCTAAGAAAAAGATAACCAAGATTGAGCACACGGCCACCAACGGCCTTCACGAAATAGAGGAATGGGTTTGGGACGGACAACTGCTCTCCTCTGTCACAGTCAAGCTCGGCAGTGGGGAGATTATCAATGAGATGACGTTCAAATACGATTCTGACAAGCGTGTGGAATCCATACGGGCGGATTACCAGGATTTCGTCGAAAATTATGTGTTTACTTACGATGGCAAAGACCTTGTGAAAATTTCCCGTCAAGAGGTAGGTGATGCCAAGGTGGACATTTTCACGTTCAAGAAAGTGGATGGCAATGTGGTGGAAATCACGCTGTCGCCGGTCGCAGCGAAATCCTTTTCCAGTGTCAACTTGCTGAGATTTATCTTTCCGTCGAAGGTGGCTGACCAAATCAAACCCACTGATGCGAAAGTCACCACGACATACAAACTCACGTGGGTCGGGAATAATGTCACGCAATTGGAAGCTCTGGCAGATGGTGTTTCAGCGATGAAGACCACTTGGAGTTACGACAAAATGATTAATCCGTTCAATGGGCTTTATACCAGCGAGTTTCTTACGTCACAGGAAGAACTTTATTCCGCCAATAATATCATCGAAGAGACCACAGTGTTTAAGGTTATGGGCATTGAGCGAACAATACACAATAATTTCGAGTACAAGTATGACGGCAAGTATCCCATTGAATGTAATTGGGTTAATGATGCTTCTGGTCAACAGGTATCGAATACTAAAAAATATTACTACAAATAATTGATGGCTTTGCAGTTTTTCGCCCCCGGGCGCGTGAACCTCATCGGCGACCACACCGATTACAACGGTGGGCTCGGCCTACAACCAGCGGCGCAGCGAATGCCAGCAGGCATTGGAGATTATCCGCGCGCATTTGCCGGTCAATTGTCTCTGCCAACTCATCAGAAAGTTGTATTTTGCACCTGAAAAATAGACCGTTATGAATCACCACCGACATACGCTTTTCGTCACAGCTTTTGCCGCTGTGTTGCTGCTGCTGGCGGCGCGGCCTGCGCAGGGACAGCAGCGGTTCAGGATAGAAGTGGACACGGTGTATGTCAACGATCTGGCACCGTATAACAAAATGTCCGAAACCTTTTTAACAAATATCAGAAAGTATCGTGACTACTATTTTTGCAAATTTTATGAATCATTAAAGTTCGAACATAATTCTTGCATGACGTTGTTGGCAATTTCCGTAAAGGATGGCACTTCTAAAATAGTTGAAAAACCAGAGGATATAAACGATCTTTGGAATGATAACTTGTTCATTTGGAATGATACGCTATACCTTGTGTCCACAGATTACAACCATAACAAAAAGGGCTACCGTTTTGATTATGATAAGTGGCAATGGCTTTCTGTATCGCATATTCCGAACTATTTTTATGAAGATGAAAACTATTATGTGGTTCCGCGATCTAATGTTGATTTGCTTTTCGTTGATAAAAATACCACATGGTATCCCGAGACAAAAACCGGATGGATGCAGATGGAACCCGTCAACCGGCCCTATTTGAACCATTTTGCGGGAAGTCGGATTATCAGAACAAAAGACCACTATCTTTTCATTCGTAGGGGAAAAATTGACAGTTTGCCCATCAGTCGTCCAGGCGAACCCGGCCATGAAAACACCTTGGGCAAAATTTTTGAGGAATTCAGGTTCTATCCTACTTCTAAGTGGGTGTTTGAGGGAGATCCGACTAACTATGGCTTCCAGTGTGGACTTGGTGACAGCCATATCGGATACCGAGAACCCATATTGGACACGGTGTTTCACAATGCCTTATATGTTAATGACCGGTTGTATTTTATCATCACCGTTCAAGACAGAACGTTCATCGCTCAAAGAGAAAATGGCACATTTCGGGAAGTTCAACCTTTGTTTCAAAACGTTAAAATAATATCAGAACTTTATGACAACGATTTAAATCGCGCGCCAAACAGTTGTCATCTGCATTTCTCAAACAGCACCCGTGATGATGGGACTGTTGATATAGAGGACACGACGGTCTTTATCCGATGCTTCCTCTATCATCATCAGGAAGAGGACTCGCTGCCTATCGTCCCTGATAATGCCACAGTGCCCATCCTTGATTTCCTTCTGCACAATCTGCCTGACATCTCTTTGTCTAAATTGGACAGTTGCGAGCAACAACTGTCTGAAGTCGGATTAGGTCGTTTTATGCCTCTGAATAACGGCTATTTTCCGATTGCCTATCAAAACGACAAAAAGTATGCCAAGTATCCCTATTACAGAATTTTAGATGATGGATTAGTATGCCGAAGGGCATATTGCGTACACAAACAGGATTCTGTAGTAAAAGCGGTCTTCATAGAATGGGGACGTTCCTATTATGGACCTCACGGATGGGACAAAAAGGATTGGAACGAGGAGATCAAAGGTAAATGCGAGGAGGTTTCCGACATTCTCACTCAACTCACCGGCACGAAACCTGAGCAAGATTACCAAATTCGCAGGAAATGGACTTATAACGGACTGACAATCAAGCTGTATGATTACGGGTGCATGGTTATTTACTGATTGTTTTACCCGCAGAACTCGCTGACTTCCGCAGAAAAAAATACATGCAGATACGCGCGATACGCGGAGATAAAAAAAATCGTATTTTCGCACCTGTAAAATTTACCGTTATGAATCACCATCGACATACGCTTTTCGTTACCGCTTTTGCCGCCGTGTTGCTACTGCTGGCGGCATGGCCTGCGCGGGGGCAACAGCGGTTCACGGTGATTCGGGACACCGTTCGCATCAACGCAGCGGACTATTTCAACCCCATCTCCACTGTCGGGATGAAATGGTCGGTCGCCTACCAGGATTGGTATTTCTGCATTTTTGACGAGATGGATGTCTTTGAATTTTGGAGAAGGCAGAACGTCTTTTTAGCTATTTCCAAAGACGGAAAGACAATTCGAAAAGTGGGTTGTCCCGACAATTTCAAAAACAATTACTACGGGGATTTGTATGTGTGGCACGACACCCTCTTTCTCCACACTTACTATTCTACCCATGACCCACTCGGCTACTATTTCGATTTGAAACAATGGGAATGGGTGCCTACCAATGGCGTTTCCAACCTTATCTACGAGGATGATTCATATCAAGTCGCTTTCGAGGATGTGGGAGAATGGGGTATGTACACATGGTTCATGGAAAAGACTGGCAGAAGTGGTAAAAGACTGGGTGAAAATCCCAATCAATATATACGGTCTGGCAGAATCTCCAGAATTATCCGAATGGATAGCGTCTACTATTTTATTCACTCGAACAGTGTTGTCAGCACGCCTGTCGCTGGGGCAAAAGGAATCCTCTGCAACGACACGACAGCCTACTATGTCGGTGCAAATTTGGACTACGCCTTTTTAGACTTTTACCTTCCGACACAAATCAAAAACGAAAACAAAGAGGAACCTTTTCCCACATTATTCAAATTCACAGGAAAAAAAGTTGTCAGTACGGATTGGTGGAATGAAGGTAAAACAGTCACGAAATATGACACCCTTTTTAATCAGGCATTCCGCATCAAAGACCAGCTGTACTGCATCACCACTGCGCCAAAAACCACATTTATTGCCAAAATTAGGAACAATAAAGCGGTGAAAGTCTATGATTTTGGCCAAAAATATGATTTTTTCTATCCAAATGGAATGTTTCGAGGCAAAAACCTTGCCAACAACAGATGTTTTCTCCAATTTAATAAGGATTTTTACACCTATGGCATGATGGAGGTGGAGGATTCAATCATCCGCATCCGATACCTGGTTCACAATCAGGATACGTTGCCCATTGTTGGAAAGGACAACATCAAACCGCTGTTGGAGTACCTGCTGAACCATTTGGACAGCCTTTCCCTGGATAACCTCCGCCGCTACGAATCACAGTTGAACGGGACAGGCAATCATTTGTTTCGTGAAGTAAACGGCTATTTTCCAAACAAATATCAGAAAAACGACAAATACAAGTGTACTTCTTTTTACAAAATAGTCAATAAGAAGCAGACACTTATCACCAAATATTGTGTCCATTTGCCGGATTCCACGGTCAAGGGCGTTTATCTGGAGTGGGTAAAGACAAATTTCTTCGATTCGGATCATTATAGTGGTGGCGCATGTGACAATGTGGCGTCCAAATGTGCTGAGGTCTCTGCTATACTTACCCAAATCACAGGCAATAAGCCGCAGCAAGGGAAGAATCACAAGAAATGGACTCACAAAAACTTGACTATTGAGTTATATGATAACGGACGCATGGTCATCTACTGATTGTTTCCTCGCAGAACTCGCAGAATTCCGTGGAAAAAGATCTGCACGGATCGGCGTAGTCTGCGGGAGTATGTCACTGTTCACTGCTCACTAATCACTAAAAAATCGTACTTTTGCCCTTACAAAAATTCCGATTATGCCGCAAACCGAACGCCACTTTTTCGCCCCCGGGCGCGTGAACCTCATCGGTGACCACACCGACTACAACGGTGGGCTCGTCTTCCCCGCCGCGCTCAACATGGGCTCGTATCTCACTGTGAAACAGAACGATGATGCGGATTTCTGCCGTTTCATCTCCGAAAACGATTCGGCAGAATTCTCGATTTGCAAAGAGGAACTGTCGCAGAAACGGAACAGCTGGGTGGATTACCCGCTCGGCGTGGTCAAGGAGTTCACCGACAGGGGATTTCCCGTGAGCGGTCTCCAGTTCCACTACCGCGGCGACCTGCCCATCGGGGCTGCGCTCTCCTCCTCCGCCTCCATCGAGATGGTGACCGCTGTGGCTCTCAACGCCTTGAACGGCAGTCCGTTCACGATGCTGGAGCTCGTGCAGATGGCCCAACACGCGGAGAACGACTTCGTGGGGATGAACTGCGGCATCATGGACCAATTTGCCTCGGGATTCGGGAAGAAGGATTGTGCTATCGCGTTGGACTGCAATACGTTGGAGTACGAGCATGTGCCGTTGGAGATGCACGGGCTGAAGTTCGTCATCGCCAATACCAACAAGAAACGCGGACTCGTGGATTCGGCCTACAACCAGCGGCGCAGCGAATGCCAGCAGGCGTTGGAGCTTATCCGTGCGCACCGACCGGTCGATTGTCTTTGCCAACTCACGATGGCGCAGTTCGACACGGTTGCGTCATATCTTACGGGCAACGTGCTCAGGCGTGCGCGGCACGCGGTGCGCGAGAACGAGAACGTGCGCGAGGCCGTCACCGCGCTCAAGACCGGCGACATGGTCTGCTTCGGGCAGCTGATGAACGCCTCGCACGCTACCCTGCGCGACGACTACGAGGTCACCTGTCCCGAACTGGACTTCTTGGCCGAACGGGCGCAGCAGTTCCCCGGCGTGCTTGGCAGCCGCATGACCGGCGCGGGCTTCGGCGGCTGCACCGTCACTTTAATCGTTGAGAACCAGGTGGAAACGTTTGTCGAAACCCTTGGCAAGGCATACGAGGAAAGGTTCGGCTTGCGAGCGGATTTCTATGTGGCGGAAATCGGCGACGGGGCGGGAGAAGTTAATAGTTAATAGATAATAGTTATTGTCGTTCTTTTGGTAAATGTCTGCCGAAAGAGTTGATTCTAACTTTGAGTAAACCGCTCAGCTGGTACAAAAGTGTATCTTTGCCGTCGAAACTCGTTAGAAAAAGTGCGGAGAAGTAGCAATTATTCGTTGGAAAAAATGTAACGAAAGAGTGTTTTTTCGTTGGGAAAAGTGCATTTTTGCCGTTTGAACTACGCCCCGGAGAAAGACAAACCTCATATCCGTGAATATTTAACTCCATTCCGAAAGCTTACGAAATTGGCGAAAGAGGCTTTGGAAAAATAAAACCTAAAAAATCGTACCTTTGCACCCTCGAAAATTCCCAATTTAAATACAAGACAATTATGATATTACTACTCATCCCCGCGGCAATTGTTGCCATCGGTGTGTTTATGCTTTTGGCTGTCAAAAAAAGGCAAATCGTCAAGAACACTCGCTTCCTTAAATACATAAATGTGTTAAATCTTATCGCTGCATGCTTATTTTATCTGTTCGTGTTCTTAATTCTCCCATTGTTTGGAGGCAGGGACGAGTTTGTAACAGCGTTTTTCATTTACGCCCTATTCGGCGTGACGGCGTTGATAAGTAGTATTGTTGTTCTTCTAATCAACAAATTCACGAAAAATGATGCATAAACGAGTCTTCCTGCTTCGAATCGTAATCACGCTTCTTTGCCTCATCGTCTTAACGCCCGTCGTGAGGGCTGCGGGACCGAAAAAACCGCTCAAATGCTTGGCTCCCGCCTATTTGAAGCCGGGCGACAAGGTGGCGCTCATCTCCCCTTCGTACTATTGTT
The DNA here is from genome assembly GCA_017527945.1 of Bacteroidales bacterium. Next base: position 38,471 of record JAFXPL010000156.1, read on the forward strand.
CGATGGAGACGGCTTTCCGAGCGGCAGACACCCTGCGCAGTTGGGGGTACGAGCCGGTCATCGGGCCGAATGTCGGCAAAAAGTATCTCGAACACTACGCCGGAACCGTGGAAGAGCGGCTTGCCGACCTCCGCTGGGCGCTCAACGACCCCGGCATCAAGGCCGTCATTTGTCTGCGCGGCGGCTACAGCACCCTGCACTTGGTGGAAGGGTTGCCCTTGAAAAAGCTTGCCGCCTCCCCGAAATGGCTCATCGGCTACAGCGACATCACCACGCTGCTCAGCATGGAGGCTTGCGCTGGCGTGATGGGCATCCACGGCGTGATGGGTTGCAACATTGCCAAGCAAGGCAATGCCAGTGTACAACAATCGTGTAAGTTGTTGCGCGACCTGCTCGAAGGTCAAGTGCCGCGCTATGAGCTGTCCGCCCATAAAGAGAATATCCTCGGCCGGGCCACGGGCACTCTTGTGGGCGGCAACCTCGCCACCTTCGCCCCGCTGCTCTGCTCCCAAGTCAATGAAATCGGCCAGTCTGACATTATCCTTTTCGTGGAGGAGGTGGAGGAGACCCACCACAATATTGACCGTCTTTTCAACATGCTGAAAATGAGCGGGGTGCTCGCGCATTGCAAAGGCATTGTCTTAGGCGATTTCACTGACTGCACCAACGATGTCGGTTACGAAAGCGTGGAGGCGATGCTGCGCGAGTACATTGCGCCGTACCATATCCCGTTGCTCTGCAGCTTCCCCGCCGGTCACGAAAAGCTGAACCTGCCGCTCGTGATGGGCGCACCCGTCACCATGGATGTGCGTGCGGACGGCGCGACGCTCACATTCGACATTCCTGGTGAACAACAGGCGATCCGCACCGAAGAGTTACGCAAGGCAGAGGCGGAAACAGCGGAAACGGAAAAAAACTGTCCCGAAATCAGGACCATTCAAGAAGTGGAAACGGAAAAGCCCGCATTAGAAAAACGGGTCGGCTTATAATCTGGCAAGATAATGCAGAAACTCCGTCATAATCTTCGGCATCGGATACTTCTCCATATCATCGAATCTGACAACAATCTGATTATTATATAATTCCGGCATTATTTCCACGTTTTTCACGTAAAATGCCGCATGGATGATCTGGTGGGAAAGCACCTCCCGGACAGAAAAGAGAGGCTTATCGGCACACACCTCCGAATCCGTCTCCGTCAATGGGAATTGGTACATGTTGCGCCATATATCCGAGCCTTCCCGTTTTTCAATAATCGTCTGATTATTTGACAAATATACCGTATAGTGAAAATAGCGGTGTTTCAACTCGGCTTTTTTCTTCTTGACGGGAAGAATGTCAACCAAATGGTTGTTGAAGGCATAGCAGCTTGAAAGGAAAGGGCAGTCGTCGCAGTTGGGGTTGCGAGGCACGCACTGCATGGCGCCGAAGTCCATGGCCGCCTGGTTGAAGACTCCGGGTCGTTGTGACTCAATCTGCTCCTCGCAGATGGCTGTAATTCGCTTTACAACAGCGGGTTGCGTCACATCATCGCAAATTCCGAAGATACGGCTGACGATACGGATTACGTTGCCATCGACGGCGGGGTAGGGCATCCCGAACGCGATGGAGGAGATGGCCGCCGCTGTGTAATTGCCAATCCCTTTGAGCGACAGGATCTTATCGTAATCTTTGGGGAAGTGTCCACCATGTTTTTCCATGATTTCGCGGGCGGCGGCGTGCATATTTCGGGCGCGGGAGTAGTAGCCGAGTCCCTGCCACACTTTCAGCACGCGCTCTTCGTCGGCCTCCGCAAGCGCCTTGACATCCGGGAACTGGTCGATGAAGCGGAGATAGTAGTCCCAGCCCTGCTGCACGCGGGTCTGCTGCAGGATGATTTCGGAGACCCAGATTCTGTAGGGGTCGGTTTCGCCACGCCAGGGCAGGTCGCGTTTGTGTTCTTCGTACCAGCGGAGGAGCGTTTCGGCGAAAGGCATGGATCAGTTGTTCTGGATCAGCTGGAAGAGCTGGTCGAGGTTGGGTGTGAGGATGATTTCCGTGCGGCGGTTCTTGGCGCGTGCCTCGGGGGTGCTGTTCTCATCCAAGGGGAGATATTCGCTTCTGCCGGAGGCGGACAGGCGTTTGGGGTCGATGTTGCCGTTTTGCAGCAGGGCTTTCACCACGGCGGTGGCGCGCATCACGCTCAAGTCCCAGTTGTCCTTGATTTGACCGCTGCCGCGATAGGGCACGTTGTCGGTGTGGCCTTCGATGTTTACCGCGATGTCGGTCTCATTTTCAAGCACTTGTGCCAATTGCTTGATGGCTTTGAGGCCTTGTTCGTTGATGGTCCAGCTGCCGGAGGCGAACAGCAGTTTGTCATCCATGGAGACATACACCTTGCCGTCCTTTTCGTGCACGTTCAGACCGCTGCCCTCGAATCCTTTCAGCGCGTTGCTGACTTTCTCCTTCAGTGCTTTTACCTCGGCATCTTTCTGAGCCAGAATGTTTTGCATCTCATTGATGCGTTGTTCCTTCAAAGCCAGTTCGGCGCGCGCTTTCGTCAGGGAATCCTGTTGCATTTGCAGCATCTTCTCCTTCACGCCCATCTCGTCTTTGTATTTGTCGAGGTTGCCGAGCAGGTCGTTGATGGTGCTCTGGTTGGTGGTTGATACATCGGCGAAGTTCTGCAGCAGTTCGTCGTAGTCTTTCTTGGCTTTTTCGTATTCCCGTTCGGCACTGCGGGCCTGGCGGAAGAGGCGCAATGTGTCGTCGCGCAGTTGTTCGACCTCCGCATTGAGCTCGTTCAGCTGGGCGGTCAAGCTCTTTTTCGCATCCTGGCAGTTTTGGTTTTCGGAAGTCATGAAGGTCAACTCGTCCTGCGTGCGCTGGAGCTTGAGTTGCAGTTCGTTATATTTTTGTTTGGTCACGCAGTTGGAAAACAGCAATGTCGTGGCCATCAAAAAAAGCGTAATTCTGATTGTTTTTTTCATCTTTTATACTATTATTTGCTCAATCGGCAAAAATACGGTATAAACCGATGTGTTTTCGGAGGCAAAAATAAAGATATAAACAACGGATTTTGGATAACCTCAGAGGGCGGCAACTTCGGTCATGGGTATTTTGCGCAGTGCCGCCGTGATGCGGTCGGCCTCGCGCTGGCGTACCGAGATAGTGTAGATACACTGCATATAACTTTGTCTGTCAATGACTTGCACTTCCGGATCTTTCAAAATCTGCATGATGTCGTTCATCTTCACGTATTCGAATGTCACGCGGTAAGTCTCCTGGATGGTGCGTTCCACGATGGTGGCGGCATCCAGCGCTTCGCGTGCGGCCACTTTGTAGGCATTCTGCAACCCGCTGACGCCCAGTTTGATGCCTCCGAAATAGCGCACTACAATCACCAATGTGTTGGTCAAGTCTTTGGAGAGCAGCTGTCCGTGGATGGGGCGGCCTGCCGTGCCCGAGGGTTCACCGTTGTCGTTGACTCGGTAGGCATCTTTGTGCGGCCCCAAAATGTAGGCATAGCAGTGGTGCCGCGCGTCCCAGTGCTTTTTCTGGATTTCGGCGAGCCGCTGTTTCACTTCCTGCTCGTCTTGCACGGGGAAGGCGTAGGCCAGGAACTTGCTGCGCTTCTCGCTGTAGCTCCCTTCCGACGGTTTGGCAATGGTTTTATAGCTGTCTTCGAACATAAATCAGCTGGTTGTCGTCAATTTGAACAGTTTTTTCTACAAAATCGGGTGTCGCTGGTGCAAGAAGCCCTTTTCCCCAGCTTTGGTTGCCGACCAGAATCCGGGCTTCGTCCCAAAGGTCCGCGTCAAGGAATTTCTCCAGCGTTTTCTTTCCGCCTTCGATGATGACGGATTGGATCTTACAGCCATACATTTTGTTTATCGCCTCATGCGCATCATCGGGTAGTGGGATGCAGGGAAGCGGGGTGTTTGTCTCCTCCCCACGTTGCATGACAAAGCGTTGCGGGTTCTTGCCCGGGTATTCGCGGGTGGTGAGCTGCGGACGGTCGTTCTGCATGGTGCGGTACCCGACCAGGATGGCATCCTCTTCCCCGCGCCACTTGTGGGCCAGCACCTTCAGCGCGTCGTTGGTGATCCAATAGGAAGAGGGATGGGGTTCGCTCCGGTCAATGTCCATGTATCCGTCGCGTGTTTTCGCCCATTTCAAAATGATGTACGGGCGGTGTAGCCGGTGGAAGGTGAAAAAACGCCGGTTCAGTTCCTCACAAGCTTCGCGGCAGATGTTCTCCGTCACGTCGATGCCTGCTTCGCGGAGTTTCCGCACACCCGCGCCGTTCACTTTGTCGTGGTAGTCGATGGAGCCGATGACCACCCGAGGGATGCCGTAGCGGATGATGGCGTCGGCGCAGGGGGGCGTTTTCCCGAAATGGGAACAGGGTTCCAGATTCACGTACAGGGTGCTTTCTTTCAGTAACTCCTTGTTTTCCACGGAGTTTATGGCGTTGATTTCCGCATGGGGCTCGCCGCAGCGATGGTGGTAGCCCTCGCCGATAATCTTGTCATCGTGCACGATGACTGCTCCCACCATCGGGTTGGGGCTGGTGTGGCCCAGACCCATGGCGGCCAATTGAAGGCACCGACGCATGTAGGTTTCGTGGTCCATGCCTATTTTTGTTTCAGAAAATAGGAGAGAGGTTGGTTCTGGCGGTCGAAATGGTAATATTGGCACTGTACCAGGTCTTTTGTGTTCCCGTCTAACACGGCGTAGAACTTGTCGCGGTTGTACGGCTCGTCTTCCGCGCGCTCCATTCCGCCGATGATGGCGTCAAGGTAGTACGGGTCGGGCTCCAGCTTGCGGTACATGTCCAAGGTGGTTTTCTTCCCATCGACATCTGTCAACGTGATGGTTTTGAAGTGGTTGTATCTCAAGATGGAATCTTTGGCAGAGTCAGACATGCCCGAGACGTAGATTTCGTAGTTCTTGTCGCGGTACTCTGCCAGCATGTCGAGCAGTTTCACGGTGTCATAATCCGGGATAAGCTGGTTATGGACATTGTATAAACTGAAGAAGCGGGGGCCGGATTTTTCCACGTAGTAAGACTCCTCAGGATTCTCCAGGTCTTCCACCATCAGTGACTGGATGCGGGTGATCTTGGTGGTGAAAAGGTCGCAGTTGAACCAGTCCACGGGCTTGAATGCGTAGAATGGGGTCAGGAAGCCGCGGAAGCCGGGGATGTAGACGATGCATGGTTCATCGAATCCTTCCAGGATGGCGTAGTTTGACACATTGGTCATGGTGGCGGGCCCCATGTAATAGGTTTTCACGTTTCGTTCCTTTTTGAAAAATGGGATGCCGAAAAGTGTGAATTTTGGTGCTTTTTGGTAGATTTCCACTTTCACGGCGTTTACGGACATCATCTTGTTGATGTTTGACTGGGCGGTTTTGGCCACCGTCTGTTGCAGCGTAACGTTGTGGATGGTGGATAGTAGGTCGTTGACTTTCGAAGGCATGGCCTTCACAGAGTCCTGCACGTACCAGCCGTCGTCGTGGCGCACTAACAGGGAGTGTTCCCCGTTCATGTCGGCGATGAAAATTTTGGTGATGTTGTTGGTGTCTTTGACAGCGAACAAGTCTGATTTCGGTTGTCTATTGCCGCCAATTACGCCGGTTTTGGCTAATGCAAGAATGAGGCAGCCTACAAGCAGCAGGCATCCGAGGATAATGGCTATGTTTTTCTTTTTCATATTGGGTTTCGAATTTTGGGGCGCAAAGGTAAATAATTTTTCACGTTGCCAGTAGGGGCGCGGTATTTTGATGTGTTACTGCCAGCGTTCTTCTGCTTTGTCAATCTCCCTTTGCAGGTTGTCGGGTAGTTTTTCGTTCATGCATTGGTGGCACTGCATGTCAAGGGTGTACATGCGGCCGATGCAGTAGTTGGAGTGTTTGCATCCGCTGCGGGTCACTTCGCCGCTGTGCAGTTTGTTGACGAAGTCGGTGTCGTGCACTAAGGCGCGTGCCATTTGGAAGGCCACGAAGCCGGAGTTGAGCACTTTCTCCATGTCCTCTTTCTTTACCATTCCGCCTACGTAGATGAGGGGCATTTTCACGGTTTGGCGGAACTTCATGGCGGTTTCGTAAAAATAGGCATCCTTGTAAGGCACGGTCGGGATGACGATGCGTCCGCCGATGTGCAGGCCGAGCTTGAGCCACCAGAACTTTTTCATGTCCATGTAGTGGGCGAGGGTTTTGAGGGGCATGGCGCCGCGCATCACTTCCATGGGGGCCTTGCTGACGAAACCGGCGGTGAGCACAAGTGCATGCACGCCGAGGCGTTCCAGTTCCTGCGCCACTTTCAGGCACTCGTCCACCTGCATGCCGCTGCGGAAACCATCGTACATGTTGGTTTTCACCACGATGGCCATGTCGTCTTTGGCCTCCTTCATCACACGGGTGATAACTTCGCGCATGAAGCGCATGCGGTTTTCCAAGGAACCGCCGTACTCGTCTTTGCGGTGGTTGGTGTAGGGCGAGAGGAACTGGCTGATAAGGTAGCCGTGGCCGGCATGTACCTCGATGCAGTCGAATCCGGCGCGGCGGCACAAGTCCACGGCCTTGCCGAAGTCATCGGTGATCCGAGCGATGTCTTCCTTGGTCATTTTCCGGGTGAAGGTCGGCGAATAGAGATTGAAACGGCCCGACGGTGACAGCGGTTTTTCGCCGCAGGTGGCCCGGTGGGTCATGTTGCCGCAATGTCCGATCTGAATGGAGGCCTTCGCGCCCTCCGCGTGGATGGCGTCCGTCAGTTTCTTCAGTTCCGGCACAATCTCTTCGCGCAGCCAAAGCTGACCCTCGAAGGAGAGACCGCTGCGGCTCACCGAGGCGTAGGCAACTGTTGTCATGCCGATGCCGCCGTGCGCCACCGCCGTGTGGTAGTTGAACAGCTTCTCCGATGGGCGGTTGTTGACCGCCATGTTTTCAAATGCTGCAGAACGTATCGTTCTGTTTCTCAATGTTATGGGCCCGATTTGGCAGGGCGTGAAAATGGGGGATTCGATCATGGGTTAGTGGGTTAGTGGTTTAGTGGGTTAGTGGGTTAGTGGGTTAGTGGGTTAGTAGTTTAGAAACGGTAGCGGACGCCGATGGCGATGTTGAGGAGGTTGGAGGTAAGGTCACCTTGGCGGAGACCGAACAAGTTGACGCCAGGGCGCCAGTCGATGCTGAGGTTCAGCGGGATACCGAAGTCGTATTCCAAGCCGATTTGTGCGGCAACGGGGAGGCCGAGCCGACGGTAGTCGGTCAGTTTGCCTTGCTTGTCATAGTGCGGCGCGTCGAAGAATTCGCCGTATCCCCAGCTCACGCCGACACCCGCACCGATGTACCAGTAGAGGTCGTCGGTGATGTTTGCGAGCCAGTCGTAGAGGAGCATCACTTGGGCGCGCCCGTAACGGTAATGATGCGTGATGCGGTCGCCGTCTTCGGTGTATTCGATGCCGGTGGAGGTGATGAAGGGGCTCAGTCCGGCGTCCACCTCCAGCATGCCCGTGATGAGCTCGTGTTGGTAGGAGGCTTCGAAGTTGTAGCCCACGCGGGCACCCACGGCCCGTGGTTGCGCTATGGCCACTCCGGCCGTGAGCGCGATCATTGCGATGAGGGTAAGTGTTTTTTTCATAATATTGTTTGATTTTGTTTGTTTTCCCAGTGTTCACTGTGGTGCTTGCCCCAGGGCTCACTTCGTTCACCCTGGGTTGACATAGGTCGGGCTTTCAGCCCTTTTGGAAGATGTACTATAATAGTATTATAATTCATTGAAGAAGATGCGTTCGGCGTTTTCGGTGGTGCGTTCCATTACCTCTTTGACGGGTACGGCCATGATCTCGGCGATTTTCTGGGCGATGAGGGGAATGTAGCTGCTTTCGTTGGGGGTGCCGCGGTGCGGGGTGGGGGCGAGGTAGGGTGCATCGGTCTCCAACACGATGTGGCCGAGACCGATCTTCGGAATGAGTTCCTGCAGCTTGCTGTTCTTGAAGGTCACGATGCCGCCGATGCCGATGGCGAAGCCGTGCCGAGCCGCCCATTCCGCCTCCTGCACGCCGCCTGAAAAGCAGTGCAGGACGCCGCGCAGCGAACCCGCCTCGTACTGGTTCAGGATCGGGATGGCCTCGCTGTAGCCGTTCCGAATGTGCAGCGACAATGGCAACTTGCGGTCTCGGGCCCAGTCTAACTGCCGCTGGAAGACCACCTGCTGCTCCTGTTCGTAGTTGCGGTCGTGGTAGTAATCGAGCCCGATTTCGCCGATGCCGACGATGTTGCGGTCGCCGATGTGGGGCTCCAGCTTGGCCAACTGCGCCTCGTAGTCCTCCCTTACGTCGGAAGGATGAAGTCCGATCAAACCGTAGATGTTGTCTGGGAACATCTCCACGGCATCCGCAATCATGGGTGGTGTGTTCTCGTCCACGCAGGCGAGTAGCACCCGTTCCACGCGGGCATCCACCGCACGCTGAATCACCTCTCGAAGGTCTTCCGGATAGTACTCACGGTAAAGGTGGGCATGTGTATCTATATAATAGTTTTTCATTTTTCGTTCTGGATGGAGAATACGTCCCGTTGAGTGAAGAGGAGGATGGCGGCGAGGACGGCGCCGAGCACGTCGGAAATGGTGAGGGAGAGCCAGACCCCGTGGAGCCCGTCCAAGCCCGTCTTGACGAAAATCAGCGGGATGAGGATGCTCATGGGCACGAGGAAGATGACCTGCCGTGACAGGCTGGTGGTGATGGCCACCCACGGCTTGTCGATGGATTGGAAGAAGTTGGAGTTGACGATGGTGAATCCGATGAGCGGGAACATCACCATGCTGTAGCGCAGGGCGGTCTTGCCGATTTCGATGAGATGTGGGTCAGTGGTGAAGACGCGCATCAGCACGCGCGGGATGGCGCAGGAGATAACGCTTCCCAAAAGTCCGATGGCCACGCATACCCACATGGTGAGGCCATAAACGTGCTTCAAGCGGTGCCCATGGCCCGCCCCGTAGTTGTAGCCAGCAATCGGTTGCATGCCCTGACATACACCTATAATCATGAGTACCAGAAAGTTTCCATACGTGTTGCAGATTCCGTAGGCCCCTACTGCGAAGTCGCCGCCATAGCTCAGCAGCTGATGGTTAAGTATGCCGACTACGCCTGCGGCAGCTAAGTTCATCAAAAACGGACTCATGCCGATGAGCGTGATGTTCTTGAAGATGTAGCCTCGCAGTTTCCAGCAATGCGACTTGAAGCGGATGAACGAGGATGGCTGAACGAAATGTAGCACGGAGACCACAGCCATGCAGAAGATGGAGATGGTGGAGGCGATGGCTGCCCCTTTGATGCCCATGCCGAGGGCGAAGATGAAAATGGGGTCGAGAATGATATTCAGTACTGCCCCGCCTGCCAGAATCAGCATCGACTTGGTGGGGTAGCCCGAGGCGCGAATCAAGCCCGTGAGATTGTAGGTTACCGTGATCAGGAACATGCCCGGCAGAATATAGACCATGTACTCCCGCGCGTAGGCCACCGTCTCCGGTGTCGCGCCGAAGAGCATGAGAATGCGATCCATGAAAAGGTAGCAGAAAAGGACGACAAAGCCGCTTAGGATAAACGTGAATATCAGGCTGTTACCCAGAATGTTTTCCGCCCATTCCCGGTCTTTGCGTCCCAGTACAATTGACATGCGTGCTGCCGAACCTACTCCGATGAGTGACCCGAAAGCATGGATGATGTTCATTAACGGGAATGTGATGGCAAGGCCTGCGATGGCCAATGCCCCTACTCCCCGTCCAATGAAGATGCGGTCCACAATATTATATATAGATGCAATAATCTGGCTGATTACCGCCGGCAATGCATATATCCACAACAATTGCCCCACATCACGCGTTTCCAGTTCCTTTGTCCTGTCAATCGTTTCCAATTCTGTACAATATTTATATTATAGTGTCAAAAAACAAACCGCGAAAATACAATTTTTTTTGAGATATAACACGGTTTGCTAAAAGCTAAAAGCCAGTAGCCGTTATCTTGACTGGAAAACAGGTGAAATCGCGGGCAGCTGTGCTTCGAATCTGTTAATTCTTGCCTCTCAGATATTCGTCAATGGCCTTGGCGGCCTCCTTCCCTGCGCCCATGGCGAGGATGACCGTGGCCGCGCCGGAGACGATGTCGCCGCCGGCAAAAACGCCTTCACGCGACGTGGCCCCCACTTCGTTAGCGACAATGCAGCCGTGGCTGTTCACATCTAAACCCTGCGTTGTGGTGTAAATCAGTGGGTTGGGTGATGTTCCGATGGACATGATCACCATGTCAGTGTCGAGAACGAATTCGGAACCGGGGATTTTCACCGGACGGCGTCGTCCCGAATCGTCCGGTTCGGTCAGCTCCATGCGCACGCACTCCATGCCGCATACCCAACCCTTGTCGTCGCCCAGTATGCGCACGGGATTGGTCAGCATTTCGAACTGGATGCCCTCCTCCTTGGCATGATGGACTTCCTCACGACGGGCGGGCAGTTCCTCCTCGGAGCGGCGATAGACGATGTGCACTTCCGCACCAAGACGGATGGCCGTTCTGGCGGCATCCATGGCCACATTGCCGCCGCCTACCACCGTCACCTTCTTGCCGACGAAGTTCGGAGTCTCGTAATGCTCCTTGTAGGCGAACAGGAGGTTGTTTCTCGTCAAAAACTCGTTGGCGGAAACGACCCCGCACAGGTTCTCTCCCTCAATGTTCATGAAGTTGGGGAAGCCGGCGCCGGAGGCAATGAACACGGCATCGTAGCACCATTTGTCCATCAAGTCATCCACTGACATGGTGCGGCCGATGACCACGTCGCTCTCAAAGCGGACACCGAGGTTCTTGATGGTTTCGATTTCAGGTTTCACAATGTCCTTTTTCGGCAAGCGGAATTCCGGGATGCCATAGACGAGCACACCGCCGAATTCGTGCAGTGCTTCATAAACGGTGACATCGTAGCCCATGCAGCGCAGCTCCTTGGCGCAGGTGAGGCCTGCGGGACCGCTCCCCACCACGGCCACTTTCTGACCTTTTCGAACCGTAGGCTTTTGAGCCACAATGCCTTGCTTCATCGACCAGTCGCCGATGAAACGCTCCAATTTGCCGATGGCCACGGGGTCGCCTTTGCGACCGAGGATGCATTTGCCCTCACACTGGCTCTCTTGCGGGCACACTCGTCCGCAAACCGACGGCAAGGCGGTGTCTTCGCGAAGCAGTGCAGCCGATTTCTCGAACTGTCCCTCCTTGATCAGGGAAATGAAGTCCGGGATGCGAATGTGCACCGGGCAGCCCTCCATGCAGAGCGGCCGTTTGCAGTTGAGACATCGGCGCGCCTCTTCCACCGCCTCTTCGGCATTGTAGCCAAAACAAACCTCCCTAAAGTTTGAACGGCGCACCTCGGGCAACTGCTCGCGCACGGGTACGCGTGATTTTGGCGGAAGGGCTTCATGTGTGATACCGCCGATGTGGCATTGGTGATTTTCTCGTAACTCTTCCTCTTCCAAGAGTTTGCGTCCCTCTACATGGTCATACATAGCCTGTCGGTGCATGCACTCGTCGAAGTTGATGAGTGCCCCGTCGAACTCGGGTCCGTCCACGCAGGTGAACTTGGTCTGGCCGCCGATCTCCACGCGGCAGGCACCGCACATGCCCGTGCCATCCACCATCAGTGAGTTGAGACTCACCACGCAGGGAATACCCAACTCTTTGGCTTTCAGCGACACGAACTTCATCATGATCATAGGACCGATGGCTGTGATTTCATCGTACCGACGGCCTTCCTTCACCAGTTTGTCCAGCATGTCGGTTACGTTGCCTTGGAATCCCATGGAGCCGTCGTCGGTAGCGATGTAAAGGTTCTTCGTGATTTTGCGGAACTGCTCGATATAGAAGAGTAGCGATTGGTTGCGGGCCCCGATGATGACATCGCACTCCAGTCCGTGTTGTGACATCCACTTTACCAGTGGAAAGACTGGCGCGATGCCAACACCTCCCGCAATGAAGCAGTAGCGCGACCGGCGCAGCATGCCGATCGGGCGGTGGATGAAAGCCGAGGGATTGCCCAACGGCCCCACCACATCGTGGAAAAAACCGCCTACCGGGTAGGAGACAATTTTGCGGGTTGACAATCCTATCGCTTTGATAACCAAAGTGATGGTTCCGTCAGGCAGAAATGTGTCGCTGACGGTTAACGGGATGCGCTCGGCCGTTTCGTTCGCCTTGACGATGACGAACTGGCCCGGCAGAACAGATTGCGCGATCTTCGGCGCCTCCACCTCCATCAGGAACGTATCCTGGCCCAACTCCTCCTTTTTGACGATTTTATACATAGTCTGACGTTTTTTGATTCTTTATATGGACCTCACCGGCATATTCGGCTTGTGAGGGTTAATTGCACTGTGTGCGTTTAGCCTTTACGGGGCTGATTAAGGAATGTATTTTATTTTTATAGCGACGCGACGATGGCTTCCGCCAGTGCCTCCAGCTCTGCCTTCTGCTCTTCTTTCATCGACGATTTGAAAGTGATGGAAGGCTCCAGCACGGTGGTGTTCTTCATCTCGCCGAGGATGTTCTTGACGGCGTTGCCGGAGACCGGTGCCCAGGAGCCGTTCTCGATGATGGTGAAGGTGCGGTTCTGCAGCAGGTGCGCCTTGATGTCGAGCAGGTAGTTCTCCATCGGGGGATAAAGGCCGCCGTTGTAGGTCGGGGCGACCAGCACGATGTGGCTGCAGCGGAACGACTCCGACACGAGGTAGGAGACATGGGTGGCGGCAACATCGTACATTCTGACATTGCGGCAACCCTTGTCGGCGAGCAGGCCAGCGAGCACGGTGGCCACCGACTCCGTATGGCCATACATGGAACCATAGATGACCACCACTTCCTTTTCTTCCGGCTCGTAGCGGCTCCATTTGTCGTATTTCTCGATGAACTTGCCGAAATCCTGGCGCCAGATGGGACCGTGGAGCGGGCAAATCATGGCGATGTCGAGCGTGGCAGCTTTCTTGAGCAAGTTCTGCACCTGCATGCCGTATTTTCCTACAATATTAGTATAATAGCGGCGAGCCTCGTACATCCATTCGCGGTCGAAGTTGACTTCATCGGCGTAAAGGTTGCCGCCGAGTGCGCCGAACGTGCCGAATGCGTCGGCGGAGAAAAGCACCTTGTCGGTGGAGTCGTAGGAGACCAGCACCTCGGGCCAGTGCACCATCTGCGCACCCACAAAATGGAGTGTATGTTTACCCGTATTCAGCGTATCGCCTTCTTTGACAATTTGGAACTGAGTGGTTTCCGGAATGTCCATGAATTGCTTCATCAGTCTGGAGGCCTGCAAGCTGCACACAATGACAGCGTTCGGCCAGCGAACCAGCACCTCCTGCAGCGAGGCCAGATGGTCGGGCTCCACGTGGTGGATGACGATGTAGTCCAAAACACGTCCGCCCAGCACGGCAGTCAGATTCTCCAAAAACTGCGCTCCCACCGCCTGGTCAACAGTGTCCAAGAGTACCGTCTTCTCATCGGTCAGCACATACGAGTTGTACGATGTTCCGCTCGGAATGGGCATCATGTTTTCAAAAAGGGCCAGTCTTCTGTCGGACGCGCCGACATACCATAGATCACTCGAAATCTTTCTTGCTGTATTCATATTTTTTATAATAAATGATTGTACAAAACGGAGGTCATAAACCAAGGTGCAAAAATACAAAAAAACACCTTTGCGAAATAAATTTTAAATCTGCAAACAAGTACGGCGACTGATTTATTTTTTTTGTATTTTTGCGGGCTTTATTATTAATTGGAATAAGTATAAATAAAATTCGATAAAGTATGAGAAAATTTACCTTGTTAGCATCATTACTGATGTTCATTACCATGAGCTACGCGGTGAATGTAATCCCCGTAGAAGATGCCATGAAGGCGTCCAAGAACTTCCTCGCAGAGCGTGTTGGCGCAACGAAAGCTGGCCAGATGGAACTGACGCTGGTGAGCACGGAATATTCCGCGGAAGGCATGCCCGTGACTTATCGCTTTAATGTTGGCAACAACGGTTTCATGATTGTTTCCGCCACTGATCTGGCGAACCCCGTGCTGGCATATTCTCTTGAAAGCAATTTCCAAAACGGCACTGGCGCCGACCTTTACACGGAGCGTTATGCCAAAGAACTTTCCTACCTTGTGAGCAATCCCTCAGCCGCTCTGGAAAGCCGCAATTCCTGGAGCCACTATCTCGCTTCGGACTTCCGCGCCTATTCTGCGAAAGGCAATCCTTGCGTGGAGCCTCTGGTGACCACTCGCTGGGACCAAAGCCTGTATTACAATACCGCCTGCCCCAACAACCCTCAGAACACATATAATGAGGATTCCCACACTCCTGTGGGCTGTGTCGCCTTGACTATGGCCAACATCCTGTATTACTATCGCTACCCCGAACATGGTTATGGCATTGTCTCTTACATTCCTCGTGAATACAACGACGATCACGAGCTGATCTACACCTATCCCCGCCAGACGGTCAACTACAGCCAAGCTACGTACAACTATGATGCCATTACCAACCAGCTGACGAAATATGACGGCGAGCTGGCCAAATTGCTCCACCACTGCGGTGTCTCCGTCCGTATGGGTTATGGTTGGGACGGTTCCGGTTCCCAATCCCAATATGCCCTGGATGCGTTGATGAACAATTACCTCTTCTCTGACGGCGGTCAATTCCGTTCCGTTAACGATGTGTCTGCCACGGAATGGGTGGAAATGGCAAAGAACGAGCTGGATCATCATCGTCCGTTGTTCTTCTCTGGTCAAAGTGCTTCCGCCGGCGGCCATGCTTGGATCGTCGATGGCTATACGACAGTGAACAACGCCACCTATTTCCACGTCAACTGGGGATGGTCGGGAGCCAGCAACGGCTATTACCTGATCAACAACCAAGTGTCTTCCGGTTTCGGCAACTTCAACGTGAGCGGTAGCAATTCCATGATGACGATGCTTATGCCCGACAGCGCCGCTATCGTGAAACCCGCGGAAAGCTTCACGCGCGTCACTGCCAGCATGGGTACCATCAGCGACGGTGCCGGCAACATGAAATATGCCAAGAACTCCAACCGCAGATGGGTGATCGCCGCCCCTGATGCCACCGCCTACAAATTCCAGTTCGCCAAACTCAAAGTCAAAGACGGTGACAAGGTCATCATCTACAATGGCGGCACTGAAGCCAGCGGAGTCAAACAACAATACAGTGGCAACTATCTGATGAATGCCTGCAACGACTATCAGAACCTGGGTGACAGCATCCACGCCGACTATGAAGGTCAGCCCCTGCCCGGTTCCATCACCGTGAACGCCGACAGCGTGCTCGTAGTGTTCACTTCCACTGCAAACTCTGAAACCGACTATGGCTTTGTCCTCGAATTTGAAGCCACCAGTTTCAGCAAGTCCGCTTGTACCGACAAAACCTATACGGATCAGTATAATGTGCTCACCGACAAGCCGAACAATGCCACGGGTGACGACACCTATCGCGCATCCAATGTCTGTGAATATACCTTGAACCTGCGCTTCACCAACCAGCTGGTTTGTGCTTTCCAGAAATTCGATCTCAAGCAGGGTGACTTTGTTGACATATACAACCAAACGACTGCGTCGGGAGCCAACAAGCAACTCCTTGCGCATTTCGATATCAACAATCCTCCGACACAAGTCTATACTTATGATGTCCCGACATTCAATTATGCAGGTTCCCCCATCAGCAGATTCATCATCCGTTTCGCCAGCGACAACTATCTGGAGGGCTCCGGTTTTGAGTTTGAATATTATGGCAACATCACGGGTATCAACCAGTTCGAGAATGTGGAAGTGAGTGTTTATCCCAATCCCGCAACGTCCTATGTCAATGTGGAAGTGGTGTCTGAAGAAGCCCAGCAGTTCACGGCCAAGGTGGTCGATATGATGGGCAGAACCGTCTATGTTGACCAATTCAACCACAACGGCGGTGATCAGGTTTACCAACTTCCGGTGAACGACCTTGCCAAGGGCATCTATGTTCTCCATTTGAACAGCGCCAAGGGCAGCAACGTTCAAAGATTCGTTGTCGAGTAAACATCACCCTTGTTAAAAATGAAAGGCGGTCCGTTTGGGCCGCCTTTATTGTTAATAGAAACTTTGAAAAGTTACTTCTTGGAGAAACTGGATTTGTCCACGCCACAAATGGGGCATGTCCAGTTGGAAGGAAGATCTTCAAATGCGGTGCCGGGGGCGATGCCGTTGTCAGGGTCGCCAACCTCGGGGTCATAAACGTAGCCGCAAAGGTCGCATGTGTATTTTTCCATATTCTGTAATTTATTTTGGTGATATATTTGGCTGTTGGCTTTTGACAAAATGGTAAATAGCTAAATTCCAATAGCTAACAGCTATAATTATTTCAACGGGCAGGTGGCGTTCATGCTGCAAATCAAATCGACCACTTTGTTGGAGTAGCCCATCTCATTGTCATACCAAGAAACCAGTTTCACGAAGTGTTCGTTGAGCATGATGCCGGCGTTGGCGTCGAAGACGGAAGTCCTCTTTTCGTGGAGGAAGTCGGTGGAGACCACGGCGTCTTCCGTATAGCCGAGGATGCCCTTGAGTTCGCCTTCGGAAGCATTCTTCATGGCGGTCTTGATTTCCTCGTAGGTGGCGGCTTTTTCGATGCGGCAGGTCAGATCGACCACGGAGACATCAGCGGTGGGGACGCGCAGTGACATGCCTGTGAGTTTGCCTTGCAGAGAGGGGATTACCTTGCCCACAGCCTTGGCAGCGCCCGTGGAGGAGGGGATGATGTTGCCGAGGATGGAACGGCCGCCGCGCCAGTCCTTGTTGGACGGGCCGTCAACGGTCTTTTGCGTGGCCGTGGCTGCGTGAACCGTTGTCATCAAGCCTTCCACAATGCCGAAATTGTCGTGAACCACCTTGGCCAGAGGTGCCAGGCAGTTAGTGGTGCAGGAGGCATTGGACACGATGGGTTGTCCGGCATATTCCTTGTTGTTCACACCCATGACGAACATCGGGGTGTCGTCTTTGGAAGGGGCAGACATCACCACGCGTTTTGCGCCGGCCTTGAGGTGTGCGCCGGCCAGCTCCTTGGTCAGGAACAAGCCCGTGGATTCCACAACATAGTCAGCACCCACTTCGTTCCATTTCAGATTGGCGGGATCCTTCTCCGCAGTCACG
The DNA here is from genome assembly GCA_017527945.1 of Bacteroidales bacterium. The sequence continues at coordinate 55,672 of JAFXPL010000156.1, forward strand.
CGAATTTTGTTGCCGTTCACCACCAGCATGCCGTCCTCCACAGATACCTCCCCGTTAAACCGGCCATGCACCGAGTCGTAGCGAAGCATGTATGCCATGTACTCAACATCCAGCAAGTCGTTGATGGCAACCACTTGCACGTTGTCTCTTTCCGTTGTGGCTCTGAAAACCAGTCTGCCGATACGGCCGAAGCCATTAATACCAATTTTGATTTTTTCCATAAGTGTATTTTTATTAGAGTTAGTCAAAAAACGGGCAAAGATACATTTTTTTTGATTAGAGAATTGCGATTGGTGAATTGTACTTGATGACACGTTTTTGCATCGTTGAAAAAATCTTTTCGGAGACTGTTGGTGGAACCGGAAAAAAATGTATTTTTGCCGCCCTAAAATTTAATATCAATAAATTAAGTAAAAAGCATTATGGCAAATCATTACGAAACCGTTTTCATTATGACGCCCGTTTTGTCTGATGAACAGATGAAGGAAACGGTACAGAAATTCGAGAAGATTCTCACCGACCAGGGTGCAGAAATCGTCCACCAGGAGAACTGGGGTCTCCGTCGTCTGGAATACCCTATCCAAAAGAAGTCCTCCGGATTCTATCACCTGTTTGAGTTCAAGGCCGACGGCAACGTGGTCGCAGAACTTGAATTGCAATTCCGCCGCGATGAGCGTATCATTCGCTTCCTGACGGTGACGATGGACAAATATGCCATCGCATTCGCCGAGAAGAGACGCAACAACCGTAAGGAAAAAGCTGCCGTCGCTCAGGAAGAGCAAGCTCAGCCCGTCGCTGAAGAAGTAGTTAACGAAGAACCTAAAACCGAAGTAGAAGCATAAAGATTATGGCACAACAAAACGATATCAAATACATTGCTCCTGTAGCAGTTGACATTAAGAAAAAGAAATATTGCCGTTTCAAAAAGAGCGGTATCAAATACATCGATTACAAAGATGCTGAATTTCTGAAGAAATTCGTGAACGAGCAAGGCAAAATCCTGCCTCGCCGACTCACGGGCACCTCTCTGAAATATCAGAAAAAAGTGGCTCAGGCAGTGAAACGCGCTCGCCATTTGGCTCTTCTGCCGTTCGTGACCGATAATTTAAAATCTAACTAAAAAATAACATTGTCATGGAAATTATATTGAAACAAGACGTAGCTAACCTGGGATATGCCGATGACCTCGTCAAGGTGAAAGACGGCTATGCCCGCAATTACCTCATTCCGCAAGGCCTTGCCGAACTCGCTACTCCGGCCAAGAAGAAAATGCTGGCGGAAACCATCAAACAACGCGCTTTCAAGGCGGAAAAAATTCGCAAAGAAGCTGAATTTCTGGCTGGCAAGATTGAAGGACTGGAAGTCACCATTCCCGCCAAAGCCTCCGAAAATGGCACCCTCTTCGGCTCTGTCAACAATGTTATGGTCGCTGATGCCCTCAAAGCTCAGCACGACATTGAAATCGACCGCCACAAAATCTCTATCAACGAGGATCGCATCAAGGAACTGGGCCAATATACCGCCCAAGTCAACCTTCATCGCGAATTCAAGGTGGAACTCAAGCTTAATGTTGTTCCCGAAACGGCAGAATAACATTGCAATTTTAGAAAAAAAGGGAAAGCGGCAAAATTTTTGGTTTTGCCGCTTTTTTTGTACTTTTGCCGTTGTCCAGTATTCTTGAATATGAAAAAGTTCATTCATTGTAACATCCTCATTTTCTCGATGTTGCTGTTGGTAATCTTCTCCGGAGTGCAACAGCCGGTGATGCATGGTTCTTTGGTGGACGAAATGACCCTCGAGGAGAAAATCGCCCAGCTGCTGATAATCCGGGTCAGCTCCACGGAGGACGAAAAGTATAACCGGGAGTTGTTGGAGACGATTGCCCGCATACAACCCGGAGGTGTCTGCTTCTTCAAGGGTTCGCCCCAAAAGGAGGCCTTGCTCACCAACCGGCTGCAGGCTGTCAGCAAGATTCCGATGTTTGTCTCCATCGACGGCGAGTGGGGACCTGCCATGCGCCTCGACAGCTGTGTGGCCTTCCCGCGCCAGATGACCCTCGGTGCCCTTTCCGAAGCCAACGACTCCTTGATTTATCGTATGGGAGTCGAGATTGCCGAACAGTGCAAGGCCGTCGGCATCAACCTTAATTTTGCCCCTTGCATCGATATTAACAACAATAGCCGCAACCCGGTGATTAACAGCCGCTCCTTCGGCGAAAACCGTGACAAAGTCTGCCGTAAGGCCGCCCTCTACATGCATGGAATGCAGGATGGCGGCATCGCAACCTCTATCAAGCACTTTCCCGGGCACGGCGACACCGAGACCGATTCACATTTGGGACTTCCTGTCATTCGCAAGAGCCGCATCGAACTCGATGAAATGGAGCTCTACCCTTATCGTCAGCTTATTAACGAAAATCCGGATATGGTGATGGTGGGGCATCTGAACATACCCTCCCTCGACCCTGCCGAGCAGTCTGTTTCTTCGTTGTCGTATCCTATTGTTTCCCAGTTGCTTAAGCGCGATATGGGCTATAACGGCTTGATTGTCACCGATGCTATGGAGATGAAAGGTGTGCGCAATCAGAACCGCTTCGAGGGCGATGTGGAAATCCGTGCCCTGCTGGCTGGTGTCGATATCCTGTTGCTGCCAGGCGGTGACATTGACTCCGTTATTATCGCAATCAAACGGGCGGTGGAAGAGGATGTTATTCCCGAGGAACTCATCAACGAACGGTGCTTACGAGTGCTGCAGTTCAAGCATAACCGTGGCATTATGGGTTTCAAACCCGCCAATATCAGCGAAGTGGAAGCGAAAATGAACAGTGCGGAAGCAATGTGGGTCAATCGTCAGTTGGAGGAAAAGGCCCTCACGATGCTGAAAAACGATGCTGATTTGCTGCCGCTGAATGCCAAAACCGCCGAAAACACGGCTTTTCTCTGCGTGGATCGCAAGGTCTACCAGGCGGAATACAAGCAGATAGTGGCGGAGTACAATCTTCCATATATATATATGGACAAGAAAATCTCTGCCAAAGAAGAGACGAACATTCTCGCTAAACTTGCGCCGTACAAGCAGGTTATTGTGGCCTTCGGGGGCTCCAACCAAATGGGCGGCTCAGGCTACGGCATCGACATGTCGTCGGTGCGTCTGCTCAATCGTTTGGCCAAGGAAAAATCTGTCATCCTGCTGCATCTCGGCAACCCCTATGCGCTCAACTACTTTGACTCTCTTACCAACTATCGTGCCATTATCGATGCCTACCAGTTCACCCCTACTACGGTGGCGGCGGCTTTGAAAGCCTGCTTCGGGCAGACGGTCTGCGAAGGCACACTGCCGGTCAGCATCAATGGATATCCTGCCGGAAGCGGCATCCTGATGCAAAAGTCCGTGGAGAACCTCTCCGCCCTGCCGGATAACATCACTCGCAATTTAGACCAGATGCTGGAAGACGGCATTCGGAATAAAATCTATCCTGGGTGCGTGGTACTGGCCTTGCATCACGGGCAGCCCGTCTATCACAAGGCTTTCGGCTATCTCGATTATCTTCGTCAGGACAAAGTGACGTTGGAGACCATGTACGATGTCGCCTCTGTTACAAAAGTGGCAGCTACTACGTTGGCAGTCATGAAGTTATATGATAATCACGAGATTCATTTGACAGACAGGATAGGGAAGTATCTGCCTTATTTGGCGGGCACGGACAAGGCGCACTTAACGTTAGAGGAGTTGCTGACGCATACATCCGGAATGCCGGCGTATATTCCGTTCTACAAGTCTATCATGGGGAACGAGCGTTACCTTCGCGCCTACAAAACCGGGAATTTTCATGTCAAGGTGGCCGAAAACCTCTATTTGCGCAACGACTATCCCGACACCATTCGCTACAAAGTGGCGCATTGCAAGTTGAAAGAAAAGAAATACGAATACAGTGACCTTAACTTTCTGTTACTGAAGGATATGGTGGAAACCATCACGATGCAGCCGATTGAGCAGTTCCTCTCGGAAAGCTTTTACCAACCCATGGGATTGAATCGAACATCATTTATGCCATTGGAGAACGGGTTTTCCAAAAGAGAGATTGCCCCGACGGAAAAGGACGAATTGTTCCGCAAGCAGCTGGTTCACGGCTATGTGCACGACCAGACTTCCGCGCTGATGAACGGCAATGCCGGCAATGCCGGTCTCTTCACCACGGCGGGGGAACTGGGTGCCATCTTCCTGATGCTGCAGAACGGCGGTGTCTATGATGGGAAACGTTATCTGTCGGAAGCTACGGTAGCAGAGTTCACGAAGATGCACCATTTGCATCATTGTCAGGTGCGCGGTTACGGCTTCCACACTCCGAAAGCAACGGGTGAGTCGTCTATTGTGCCTGCGGCCGCCTCCCACCAAATCTTCGGTCATCAAGGCTTCACCGGCACTGTGGTCTGGTGCGACCCCAAGGAAGAGCTGGTTTTCGTGTTCCTTTCCAACCGCGTCTGTCCCGATGCCGAGCCTAATAAGTTGGCTAAGAGTGGAATACGATTGAAATCGCACGAACTTATATATCAAGGTATCAAACAATGAATCCTATCATCCTACATATCGAAACGGCTACGGATGTATGTTCCGTGGCATTGACAAGAGGCAGTGAGGTCATCGGCTTGCAGGAAGAAGCAGGCGGTAACAATCATGCCAAGCACCTGTTGCCGTTCGTGGAAAAGGCTCTGCGGCAGGCTGGTTGCGCTGTCAAAGACCTGAACGGAGTGACAGTGAGCATCGGTCCCGGCTCCTATACGGGGCTGCGCATCGGGGTCTCCACAGCCAAGGGCATTGCCTATACGGCCGGTGTTCCCGTGATGGCTGTCAGCACATTGGAAAGCATCGCTCAGGGAGCCAAAACTTTATGGGCAGAATCCTCCTCGGAGCAGCCGCAAATTGTCCCGATGATCGATGCCCGCCGCATGGAGGTTTTCACCACCCGCTACGACTTTGCGATGAACCCGTTGGAGGAGGTGTCCTCCAAAATCGTGGATGAGACCACTTTTGCGAAGTTGCTGTCCGAAAAACCAGTGGTATTTTGTGGCAACGGAATGCCTAAATGCCGTGAAATCCTCGCTCAAAGTTCCAACGCATACTTCATCGACTGCCCCATTTCCGCGAAAAACATGCTTCCCGCCGCCCTCAGAAAGTGGCAAAATCAAGAGTTTTCGGATGTCGCTTACTTTGAACCGTTCTACCTGAAGGAATATGTGGCGGCAAAACCGGTGGTGAAAGGACTCAGGTAGTGAACAATTAGAAGTAGTGAAAACGAAAACCCCAATAATAAAAAAAGATATTCATTCAAGACGCGCGAAGCGCAAATAACCCCACACAAGCGCAGTGTGGGGTCCTCCACGGCAAAGCGCGGCGCAGTGTGGAGGACACACGCAAGCGTCACCACCTCTGAAAGACACAGCAGACAGATAAAAAAGAAACTGACATGGAAATCCACGAACCGATAAAACGAGACCGTAACCTGAACATCACGGTGGTCGCCGATGACTCCTTCCCTGGAAACGTTGCGGTGTCTCACGGGGTGATGTTGGCGGAGGTGTTCCAGGCTTCGCTGACCGTCATGGCCAATTTTGGCTTCGGTTTCGGCCTGCCCAGTTCCAGGCATATACCTGATGACAGTCCCTATTTGAGGCATATTCGCGACATCGTTTCGGAAATGGCCAATTGCCAAGTGATTACGGATTATGTATTCCCGGAAACGTTGTTTAAGTATGCAGAGGAACATAATACGGCCATGTTCGTTATCGGTGTGCCTTGGAGCGATGAAAGTGGTTTCTTCACCGTTAAAAAAGCACTCAGGTTCATTCGTCAATCTCGGTTTCCTGTGATGAAAGTCAGTCTTGTGGCGGAGGACACCACGAATTACAAGCATGTGTTGCTGCCGATGGATATCGAGCGGCAGAACAAGGAGAAGGCACTTTGGGCAGGCTATTTCAGCCGTTTTTACGGCTCCGTGGTGCATATTCTCTATCCGAAGTATAAGGACGAGGGACTGGCGAAGTTAGTGAACGATAATGTCGCCTTTGTGGAGAAGCTGTATGAGAATCTGGAGGTCTCCTACGAGAAGCATGAGACCCAGCCGCAGAAATACTTGGATGCATACGGATTGGAGTTTGCTCCGCAGGTGGAGGCCGGTGTGGAGGTAATCATGATGACCCGCTACTACACCCTCGCCGACGTGCTGATGGGCCCGCGCGAGCGAAAGCTCTTGGATGCGAGTGCTATGCCCATCCTCTGCATCAACCAGCGTGACGATTTGTATGTGCTTTGCACTTGATGGGATGTGAGATTGAGATCTCGGAAGATTTAAAATCAAAAAAGGATGCCCGGAAGCATCCTTTTTTGCTACTATGTTGGTAAAAATATTAGCAGTCCACGATGGTGCACCAGCCGAACTTGTCTTCGATTTCGCCGTACTGGATGCCCATGAGCATTTCACGCATCTTGACGCACCAAGGACCGGGTTTGCCGTCTTTGGAGATGACATATTCCTTGCCGGTCTCTCTGTCCTGAATCTTGTGGATGGGAGAGATGACGGCGGCGGTACCGCAAGCACCGGCTTCCTCGAAGGTGTCGATTTCGTCGAGTCTGACGTGGCGTCTCTCGACCACGAGGCCGAGGTCTTCAGCGATGGTGCGGAGGCTCATGTTGGTGATGGAAGGCAGGATGGAACCGGAATCCGGGGTCACATACTTGCCGTCTTTGATGCCGAAGAAGTTGGCGGGGCCGGCTTCGTCGATGAATGTTTTCGTCTTGGCATCGGCGAAGATGGAGGCGCTGAAGCCTTCCTTGTGGGCGCGTTCGCCGGCGCGGAGGGAAGCGGCGTAGTTACCGCCGACCTTCACGTGGCCGGTGCCCAGGGGAGCGGCGCGGTCGTAATCCTTGGCAATCTGCATGTCGGTGGGCTTGAAGCCTTCCTTGAAGTAAGGGCCGACGGGCATCACGAAGACGATGAAGAGGTATTCGTCAGCGGGTTTCACGCCGATGGTGGCGCCGGTGCCGATGAGCAGCGGGCGGATGTAGAGGGAACCCTCGGTGCCGTAGGGCGGAATGTATTCGGCGTTAGCCTTGATGACCATCTCTAATGCATCGAAGAACAGTTTTTCGGGGATGGGGGCCAGCATGATGGTGTCTGCAGAATTGTTGAGACGTTTCCAGTTCTCTTCCCAGCGGAACAAGCGCACTTTGCCGTCTTTGCCGCGGAAGGCCTTCATGCCTTCGAAAGCCTCCTGGCCATAGTGCAGGCAAGAAGCCGCCATGTGCATCGGAATGTACTCGTCAGAGCTCAATTCCAGTTTTCCCCACTCGCCGTTTCTGAA
>JAFXPL010000157.1 GCA_017527945.1 Bacteroidales bacterium
ATAATTCATAATTCTTAATTCTTAATTTCCAACACTTCCGCCTCTCCATACCCGTCATACGACGACGTGATTACCTTCTCCCCGGGCTCCAATCCCTCCAGCACCTCGTAATACTGCGGGTTCTGCCGCCCGATGCGGACCTCGCGCTTCACGGCTTTGGTGCCGTCCTTCGTGACGACGTAGATCCACTTTCCGCCGGTCTTCTGGTAGAAGGCACCGCGCGGGATGAGCACCGCCTCCACCGGCTGGCCTAACTGCAGGTTCAGGTAGAAGGTCTGGCCGGTGCGGATGTTTTCCGGCTGACCGTCGGGGAATTTGAAGTCGGCCTTGAACTTGCCGTCGCGCACCTCGGGATAGACCTTGCGTATCAGCACGTTGCACTTTTCGCCCTGCCGCTCGAAGTCGGCCTCCAGCCCCGCGCTCACCCGGTCGATATAGTGCTCGTCAATCAGGGCTTCGAGCTTGTAGTTGTCCTGGTTGTTGATCTGCCCGACCTTGCTGCCCGCCGCGACAGACTGTCCAAGCACCACATCCACAAGGCCAAGCTCGCCGTCAATCGGGGCTTTGATGGTGAGGTTCTCCTTGCGATGACGTATCATCTGCATGTTGAGCCGCATGTTCTCCAAACTTTCGCGCATCTGCCGGATTTCCACCGAACGGTAGAGGCTGTCCTGCTTGGCGCGGTTCTCGACCAACTTGAGCCGGTCGGTGGCCAACTGGTACTCCTCCTCGGCCTGCAAATACTCCTCCTTCGCGACGAGGTTGTCGTCATAGAGCGACTTTTTCGCCTCGTAGGTGCGTTTTTTGCGGCGCACCTCCATCTGCAGCTGCAGCTTCTCCTGCTGGAGGTTCAGTTTCTGCTGTTCCATGGCGATCATCGTGTTGCGGAGGATGTTCTCCTTTTCGGCGAGGTCGGCCTCGGCGTTGAGAATCTGCATGTCGAGCGCTTCGTTGCTGAGAATCAGGATGATGTCGCCCTCGCGGACGTGCGAGCCCTCCTCCGTCACAATTTGCTGCACCACACCGCCCTCCAATGGGCTGAGCTGCACAGTGGTCATCGGCACCACCTGCCCGGTGACGCGGATATAGTCGTTGAACTCGCCGCGCCGCACCTCGCCGACGGTGAGGGTGTCGCCGTTCGTGCGCAGTCGCGAGGCGTTGTCCCGCAGCAGTAGCCACCCGATGAAGACGAGCAGCAGCGCACCGCCCCAGTAGGGCAGTGCCTTGCGGGTAAAGAGTTTGCGGATTCCTTTGGTTGGTTCTATCTTTCTGTCCATATCTTTTCGGTTTTTGGTGTTTTCCCCACACTGCGCTGCGCTTGTGTGGGGTTAATTGCACTGCGTGCGTTCAGCCTCTCCGAGGCTGGTCGTGGGTTCGGTACCGTAAGAGGATGCCAAAAGGATGCCAAAGTCGTAACATGCTGGTTGTGAGATGTTCGGCGAATGTTGGCGCATGGAGGGTGTAAGAAAATCTTACAGTGGGTGTAAGGGATGTTTACAGGACTGAAAAAAACCTGTATTTTCTCCGCCAACACGGAGGCGCGAGTCGCTACATGTACTTTTATGCCTCGTGAGCGTATATGTCGCCGAAATGATACTCGACAAACAGAATCTGGAACACGCTGCCATCTCTATAGCCAAGAAAAACGTGGTTTTTTCCAGTTGCTCTCAATACAATAAGTTTTCTTAATCCAGACGGAACACACCGCAAAGCTTTCTGGGTGAGACGATGAACATCTATGATCTCGGAACCGAAACCATGCCGTTGGGTGGTTCTGATTTCATCCCACGTCATGCTACAGAATGACTTTAGATGGTGGATATAGTCAATGAAGAATTTAGAATCATTACGAGCCGTCACATAACTTACATCACGGATTTCGGAGAATCCAAAAACGACTTTCTGACGATCATTATGTTCGTTGGGCTTCTGAATCAGGTTGTTAGTTTTCAAAATATTGTGTTTTGAAATACGATTTCAGGGTTTCCACAGGGATTACACTGCCCCGGTCATGAGGACTGACGCTCAACCAGGGACGTTCTGTATGTGTTTTGTTCATCAGACCTATGGCTGAAAATTCCCTATAAGCGTCAAATACTTGATAGAAAAGGGATTCTTCCTTGTCTCCCAAAACAACAACATCGTCGCAAACAGGCAGACTTGTGGCACCGTATGGTTGGAAATAGTCATAAACGACTGGCACAACCGGACCGTATATCCATGCCTCCACAGACTCGTCAAATAAAGGTGTGTCGAAGGCGGCCAGGTGGTAACCCTGCTGATAATACAACAGTTTCTGCAACTTGAGATTGGTGATGTTGTCACCGCCGTTGGCTATGTCGTCATCCGCCATCTTGATCAGTTTCTTCGCAATGTCAATAGCTTTGTATGCCATATCTTCCATTTTTGTCGCGGCAAAAATACAACAATTTTCCGAAAAGCCAGTCCCTCGCGACCCGATTTTTTCCAAAAAAGTGACTAACTGTTTGTTTTCCGATGTTTTTCTGCCATTATCGTGTGTTTTTCTGTATGTGTGCAAAGAAAAATGTCGTGCACTTTTTTCGGGCAAGACTGAATGAAAAAAATTCTATCTTTGCCTCGCCAACCCGGAAGTGCGATTTGCCCAACGGTTGGCGAAATTTTTATTGAAATTAAACGAAGCGTTATGCTCGTCTTGCTATCGGAAACGTGAGAAATTTCCAGAATTGTAACGCAAGAGAGTGTAAAGGTTCGCGCGTATAGCGTGGGCTGATTATTACATTCTCCGTTACAAGGTAATTCTCACGACCTCCGATAGAAGAAGTGGTATGTCAGTGCCACGCTTCTTGTGTATTAGATGCTCTTGGGGTGCTGGGGAGCGGTTAGCGACAATGAGAAAACTGTTTGTAGTAATTATTGCATTTTTTGTTTCCGTAACATCTTTTGCACAAAACGATGTGACAACATTTCTTGGGATTCCTGTGGATGGAACAAAATCAGCTATGATTCAAAAGTTGAAAGCGAAAGGGTTCACTTACGATGCAACGTATGACATGCTGGAAGGTGAATTCAATGGTAGGGACGTAGAAGTGCTTATTGTGACAGAAAACAACAAAGTTTATCGAATTTGTTTGATTGACAAGAATGAACTCTCAGAATCTCAGATAAAGATTCGATTCAACACGTTGTGTCGTCAATTTGAGAAAAATGAAAAGTATCTCCCTGTTAATGATGGTCAAGAAATAGATGAAAAAGAAGACATTTCTTACGAAATGTTAGTTCATAACAAAGAATATCAAGCAGCATTTTATCAATTAGGTCCAGGAGGTGTTGAGTCATTATATAACAAGTCATTAGAGGAAATGGAACAACTATCTTATAAAATTGTATGGTTTACTATCTCAGAAAGATATGGAAAATATGTCATTGCAATGTACTATGACAACTACAAAAACCAAGCCAACGGTGAGGATTTATAGAATTAATCATTAAACAATGCGATTATTATGAAAAAAATTCTTATTTTTGTCTTATTATCATTTTCGGTATCTATTTCCTCAGCACAGAAAACATGGTTTATTGGAGGCACAGCAAGCATTGGTTATCTTAATTATTTCAATTTTGCCTTAGAACCACAATTTGGTTATGAATTTACAGATCGATTTGCCATTGGAACAGGTATAGGTTTGACGGTAACTGCAGACGATTACTATACTGATGTCATTGGTATAGCCGAGCCATTTTTACGATTTTGCTTGTGGCACAATGATAGAATCTTTATAGACTTGAAAGCTACAGGAGGCTTTGGATTTACCGATGAACTTGTTCTATGCCAAGTCGGAATACGGCCGAGTTTACGTTTTCGTATTAACGATCATTGGGATATATCTGCTGATTTAGGATTGTTTGGAGCGAGATACACATATTTAGACGGTTGGCGACCAGAATTTGGTGTCAATGCGGTGAGTGCAGCATTTTGGTTTGCTTATCGCTTTTAACATTTCCATTTGGTTTTACTGCGTGCCTCGCCCCCGTGAGCCGAAACATCTTCTCTGTAATGAGGTGTCAAATGAAAAAAACGACGCCGGGAAGCATCGGCCCCAATTTTCAATTCTCAATTCTCAATTCTCAATTCACCATTCACCAACCCGAAATAATACCTCACCACCCACGTCTTCAGGAACAGCTGCAGCCTTGCGTTGAGCAGGTCGGCGGTGGAGGAGAGGTGGTTGTCGGCGACCGTACGGTATTCGAGGGCGGAGAGGAGGCCCTGCTCGAACTGGCGCGTGCTCATCGCGTAGAGCTGCTGCTGCAGGGCGGCGTGCCGCTCGGCCTGGCGCAGGGCAGCGGCGGCCCCATCGCGGTCGGCAAGGGCACGGCGAACCTCAGCCTCCACGCCCTGTCGCGTCTGCATGTAGCGGGCCTCCGCACGGTCGCAGTCGTTGCGCCGACGTGCGATTTCCGTCTGCCGCGACAATCGGTCGTAAATCGGGATGCTCAACGACAACTGCACGTACTCGCCGCCGTTGTCGGAGAGCTGCCGCCAGTAGGGGACCGGCACATAGCCCGCCCGACCCGGATAGGTGAAATAGGTCGAGGACCAGCCGCCGTACAGCGACAGCGACGGCAGCAGCTGCCACTTCGCGGTCTTGAGGGCGAGCCGAGCGGTCTGCCGCTCATTTTCGGCTATGATTACGGCCGGCAGACGCTCCGCCGCCCTACCCGCCTCCATTGCGAGCATTCCATCCGACAACGTTGTGTCCACCTCTACGTCGGTGACGGAAAACAGCTGGTCTGTCGGATACAACATAATGTCCTTCAAGGTGATATAGGCGTTTTGAAGCTGGTTTTCACAGACGGTGAGCTTGTAGCGGCGGTCGGAAAGGTCGGCCTCCATCTGCAGGACGTTCGCCTGCGACTTCTGCCCCAACTCCGCCTGTCTCTGCGCAAGCCGCAAGGCCGTCTCCGCCGTCTCCGTCTGCGCCTGTATTGTTTTCAGCAACTCCGTGTAATAAAGCACGTTGCAGTAGGCTTCCATCGTGGCGAGACGAATGCGGTCTTCGCTCTGCTGGATTCTCGTCACGCCCGTCGACTCTGCCAGTTTCGTGATTTTCAAGTTGTTGACTGCTCTGAATCCGTTGAAGAGGGTGATGCCGGCGGAGAGGCTGTAACCATTGTGGAAAGAGGTGGTGGTGCTATAAGTGTTCGTTTCGGGGTCGATGGAGCGGCCGAAGTTGGAGTAGGCGTAAACGTCGCCGCTGACGGACGGGGTGAAGGCGTTGAGGATGGCGTTGCGGCGGGCCAGCTGCGCGTCGCCGAGGTCGGCCTGCAGCACGCGCAGCTCCGCCGAATGCGCCAGGGCGTAACGCACACAGTCGCGCAGGGTCATCATCGCCGTGTCCTGCGCGTTCGCCGCCCCGAACAAGAGTGTCATCAATAGGGTTATCGTCATTCTTCTTGCCATACTTTCTCGTTTTTGCCGTTGTAGAGACGCCATGTATTGCGTCTCTACGGTTTGACGAAAAACATGCCAAAACTGTAATGTGCTGATTGTGAAATGGTCAGCGAAAGAAGACAAAAGGAAAGTGTAAGAAAATCTTACAGCGTGTAAGAGAATTTTACAAATCAGGCGAACACCAGCGCGAAAACCGTACGGGTAGCGTCGCTTTGGACGAGCTGGATGGTGCCGTGGTGCGCGGCCATGATGCGGCGCGAAAGGCTCAGCCCCACCCCAGTACCGTTAGACTTGGTGGTGAAGAACGGCACAAAGATTTCCTCCTGCTTGCGGAGCGGAATCGGCTGCCCGTTATTGCGAACCCTGATCACAGTGCGCTCCTCCATATCGAGCTCAGAAGAGATGTCGATAGCGGTGGCACCAGCTTCTATCGCGTTCTTTATCAGATTATTAAACACATGCATAATCTGTCCTTCATCGACATAGACCAGCAGGTCGGGCACGGTGGCGCGGTAAGTCAATGCCACGCCTTGCCCGCGGGTGTTGGCACCGTTGAGCTGAATCACTCTGCTGACGAGATCATCCACCATAACGGACTTGAAGACCGGCGGTTCCGTCTTGGTGAAAGTGCGGTAGGACTCGACGAAACGTATGAGCTCCTTGGAGGATGCGGAGATGGTTGCAAGTCCCGCCTTGGTGTCTAAGCGGTCGTCTTTGGACAAGGCGTCACTCAAGGCGGCGATAGGGGTGACCGTGTTCATGATCTCATGCGTGATGACACGGAAAAGCTTGTTCCACGAAATAGCCTCATTCCGAATGGTTTTCCGATCCATGATGCCGCGCAAACGGTTGAGTTCTCGGTTCAGGGCAGAATTTTCCCGGAAACGGAAGTTCGTGTCGCCATCCTCCAATGCGTCCATCAGGAAAGCGACTTTCTCCACATTGCGCCGCGACATCCACCATGCCGCAGCCAACGCGGATAGCAGACCCGCTGCCACCACAACAACTATCCAAATCCCAGTACTCATATCCCGTATTTTTTGAGCCGGTTATACAACGTCGGGCGACTGATATTCAACGATTTCGCCACCAATGAAAGATTGCCGTTGTACTTCTTCACCGCCGCCCGTATCACGCGCTCCTCTGCCGCTTCCAAAGTGTTATCCGTCGTGCTGGCATTTGTAACAAGTTGGTTTTCAGAAATCTTGAAATCTTCGGGTTGCAGGGTTTCATCGTCTGACATGATGACGGCTTTCTCCACGCTGTTCTGCAACTCGCGCACATTCCCCGACCATCTGCAATTCTGCAACAGATTCAACGCTTCAGAAGAAACGCCCGTAACGTTGCGATGATATTTTGCAGCGTAACGTTCTATGAACAAGCGCACTAACGGTTCTATCTCATCCGTACGCTCACGCAAGGGCGGCAAGTTCAGCGTTACCGTATTGATGCGATAATAGAGGTCTTCGCGGAAACGGCCGTCACGGACCATGGCGGGCAGGTCGCGGTTGGTGGCACAGATAAGCCGGATGTCAATGGGCACGGACTTCGTATCGCCCACCTTCGTGACGCATCGGTTCTGCAGCACTCGTAACAGCTTGGATTGCAGGTGCAACGGGATGTTGCCGATTTCGTCGAGGAAAAGCGTGGTGCCATTGGCCAACTCGAACTTCCCGGTATGGTCGGCGCGAGCATCGGTGAAAGCCCCTTTCACGTGCCCGAACAACTCGCTTTCGAACAACGTCTCCGACAAAGATCCGATATCCACACTCACCATCGGTTTGCCGGAACGGGAGGAAATCCGATGTATCTCATTGGCCAACACGTCTTTACCAGTACCATTCTCCCCGGTAATCAGCACAGTGGCGTCGGTAGGGGCAATTTTCTCCACCATACGATGTATCTCACTCATTTCCACAGAGTCGCCCCATAACATAACAGGGGCGGCCGGACGTTCTTCAACAGTGCGTTTGGCGGACCGTTTCCCGCAAGCGGCTTCAAGAGTCTCCATCAGCTTTTCATTGTCCCACGGTTTCACAATGAAGTCGAATGCACCGCGTTTCATGCCTTCCACCGCGAGGGCAATATCTGCGTATGCGGTCATCAGAACAACCTCTATTTCAGGATATTGACGTTTTATTTCGGTCAGCCAAAATAATCCTTCATTGCCCGTGTTGATGTCGGTTTCGAAATTCATGTCCAACAAGATGGCATCAGGCTTGAAGGTCCTGACTGTACTCGCAAGGATTTTCGGGGAAGCCACAGTTTCCACCGCTTCGAAATGTGCGGGAAGAAGGATTTTCAGCGTCTCGCGGATGCCCGCATTGTCATCCACAACAAGGATTCTGTGCTTGTTCATCTTTTTGAAGGTTTCTTGAACGCCCGAACAATCATGTTTTTTTTGACTTGTCGGAAAAACGGTGGCAAAAATACAAATTAATCCGAATCGACCAAGTTTCGGAAACAAACCACCGGCCGCATCGGAGGAGGCATCGACTTCGATTTTTTTTGTACTTTTGCAGCCTGATTTTAAATTAGGAAAAATGTACACTGCGAAATCCGGTTCGTCGCATGACGACACGAAAAAGAGACCGTCGAAGGGAAGCCTCCCAAAATGGGCCAAGACCTTCTGGAAGGTCTATTCCATCCTGTTCGGTCTCGTATGCCTGATGTTCCTGTTCATCTCTTTGGGGTGGATGGGCTACATGCCCTCGTTCGCGGAGCTGGAGAACCCGGACTCCAATCTCGCCACGGAGGTCATCTCCTCCGACGGCGTCCTTTTGGGCACCTACTACCGTGAGAACCGTTCCAACTGCAAATACGCGGACCTTTCCGAAGAGCTGCGTAACGCGCTGATTGCCACGGAAGACTCGCGGTTCTACAATCACTCCGGCGTTGACGTGAAGGCCCTGTTCCGCGTGGCCGTCGGCGTGGCCACCCGCCACCACAAGGGCGGCGGCAGCACCATCACCCAGCAGTTGGCCAAAAACCTCTTCCCCCGCGACCCCAAGGCAGGGAAAATCAAGATTGTGTTCACCAAATTCAAGGAGTGGGTGGTGGCCACCAAACTGGAGCGCGCCTACTCGAAGGATGAAATCCTCGCCATGTACTTCAACACGGTCGATTTCGGCAACAACGCCGTCGGCATCAAGTCCGCCGCCCGCACCTACTTCGACAAGGATCCGGCCGACATCAACACCGAGGAGGCCGCCCTGCTCGTGGGCATGCTCAAGGCCCCTTCCAAATACAGTCCGCGGCGACACCCGCAGGCCGCCCTCGACCGCCGCAACACCGTGCTCGGCCAGATGAAGAAATACGACTTCATCACCCCGGCCCAGTTCGACTCCATCAAAGAAATCCCCATCGACATGAGCCACTTCAAATCGCAGGCCCACACCGCCGGCATCGCCACCTATTTCCGTGAATACCTGCGACTTGTCCTCAAAGACTGGTGCGACAAGAACCCCAAGAACGACGGGTCCCGCTACGACCTCTACTGCGACGGACTGAAGATCTATACCACCATCGACTCCCGCATGCAACAGCACGCCGAAGCCGCCGTCCAGGAGCATGTCTGCGACTACCTGCAGCCGCTCTTCTTCAACCACATCAAAGGCGCGAAGAATGCCCCGTTCGTGAACATCAGCGAGGAACAGACCCACAACATCCTGTGGCGCGCCGTGAAACAGAGCGAACGCTACGAGCAGATGAAGGACGCCGGCAAGACCGACGCGGAAATCGAGGCGGCGTTCAACAAGAAGGCCAAGATGACAGTCTATAGCTACAAAGGCATGATCGACACGGTGATGACCCCGATGGACTCCATCCGCTACTACAAATCGTTCCTGCAGTGCGGACTGATGTGCGTGGAGGCCGCGACGGGCCACGTGAAGGCCTACGTCGGCGGCACCAACTACGAGTATTTCCAGTTCGACCACGTGAAGCTCTCCAAACGGCAAGTCGGCTCCACCTTCAAGCCCTACGTCTATACCGTGGCCATGCAGAGCGGCGACTTCGACCCCTGCACCATGGTACCCAACGTGCCGGTGACCATCGAGACCGCCACGGGCGCGAAATGGACCCCGCACAACTCCGGCGGTTACAAGGAGGGGCAGATGCTGCCGCTGCGCGAGGCCCTGGCGCACTCCCTCAACCAAGTGTCCGCCTACCTGATGAAACGCTACGGTCCCAACGCCGTCATCGACCTGGTCCGCAACATGGGCATGACCTCCGACATTCCCGCCGTGCCTTCCATCTGCTTGGGAGCCTGCGAATTAACGCTCTACGAGCAGGTCGGGGCCATCAACTGTTTCCCCAACCAGGGTGTCTATGTCGAACCCATCTTCATCACCCACATCTGCGACAAGGAGGGCAACGTCATCTACACCAAGGTGCCGAAGACCAACGAGGCCATGGACCAGATCACGGCCTTCAAGACGGTGCGCCTGATGCAGGGCGTGGTGGATTACGGCACCGGCGGCCGCCTGCGCAGCCAGTACGGCATCTCCTTCCCGCTTGCGGGCAAGACCGGCACCACCGACAACCAGTCCGACGGCTGGTTCGTGGGCTATACCCCGCTGCTGACCTGCGGCGTGTGGGTGGGCTGCGAGGACCGCGCCGCGCACTTCCGCAGCACTGCCCTCGGACAGGGCGCGAGAACGGCCATGCCCGTGTTCGGCCTCTTCATGAGCAAGGTCTATGCCGACCCGAAACTGCCCTACCTCAACGTTGTGAGCGGCGACGACCGCTACAACAAGCCAGGATATAATTTCACGATTCCGAGCGCATACATCGGCGACCCGTCGGGCTGCAACGAGACCAAGAGAGATTCCGTGATGACACTCGACTTCGACTAAAGACGGCTCGCCGACGGGAAGAGTTTCGCGACAAATTCACATTTCGGAACAAATGCCTTGAAAAATCCGCAAAAAATACTATATTTGCGCGGATTTTTTATTATGGCAAAGAAGACTTGTAACATACTGATTGTTATATTGTTAGCTTTTGCGATGGGTGCTTATGCATCCGACTTTCGCGTGAAAGCCGACACCATTGTGCCCACGACCCCGGCGGCACGGGACACCGTCGTGCCCGCAAAAAGCGCGGCCCCAGATGCCCTCCCGCCCATCAAAAACGTCGGCAAACCCTCCAAAAAGAAGACCAGCCTCAGCCGCGTGGGCAACAAGCGCGTCACCTTCGAGACCTTCGACCAGCACTACGAACGCGCCATGAAGTACTACAACAACCGGCAGTGGCTCTCCGCCGCCGGCCTCTTCCAGGAACTCTACCCTCTCTCCTTAGGCACCGCCCGCGCCGACACCATCCTCTTCCTCTTCGCCGACTCCTACTACCAGAACGGCGACTACAACATGGCCGCCCTCCACTTCCGCGACTATGTGCGACGCTACCCCAACTCCGACCGCACCCAGGACGCCTTCTTCCGCTGCATCCAGGCCGTCTATAAGACCAGCCCGGAATACTACCTCGACCAGTCCAACACCAACTACGCCATCGAACAAATCAAAACCTTCCTCCAAGCCTACCCCGACAACAAACACGTGGAGGAATGCAACCTCATGCTCGACGACCTGCGCCTGAAACTGTCACGCAAGTCGCTGGAAATCGTGAAACTCTACTACAACACCGACCACTACGAGGCCTGCCAGATCGCCGCCAAGCAGTTCTTCACCGAATACGCCTACTCCCCGCTCATGCCCGAGGCCGTCTATTACCTCGTGCTCAACAATCTCGAATACGCCAAGCGGAGCACCGAACGCCGTAAACCCGAACGATACAAGGCTTGCCTCGAAGCCTGCCAGAAAATGCGCGACAACTACCCCGACTGCAAATACGCCAAAGAGACGGAAAAAATCGCCGCCGATGTCACCAAACAGTTAGAAAAATACAAAAACAAATCAAATAGTTAATAATGAAAGCTTTAGACTACAAAAAATTGAAAATCGACCTCTACGCCAAAACGAAGGACATCCGCAAGTACGACAAAGACACGGGCAACTTCTACAAGAGCATTGTCATCATGTCGAAACGTGCCGACCAGATTGCAGCGGAGCTGAAGCAGGAGTTCCAGGAGAACTCGCACCTCAACACCCCGCAAGAGCGCACCGGCGAGGAGGTTTATGAAAACCGCGAACAAATCGAGCTCTCCAAACTCTACGAGCAGCTTCCCAAACCCACACAGCTGGCCCTCTACGAGTTCGAGAACGACCTGATCTACTTCAAAGACGTGACCGACAACCAGTAAATCCATCGTCATGGGCAAGCACATCGCCATCGGCATCTCCGGCGGCATCGCGGCCTACAAGACGATGCCCCTCATCCGGCTGTTCAAGAAGAGCGGCTATGAGGTGCGCGTGACCGCCACCCGCAACGCCCTGCAGTTCGTCACCCCGCTGACCATCGAGACGCTGTCGCAGAACCGGCTCTACACCGACATGTTCGACCCGCACCGCACGATGGAGGTGGAGCACATCAGCATGGCGGAATGGGCCGACGCCCTCGTGGTGGCCCCCGCCACCGCCAACATCCTCGGCAAATTTGCCCACGGCATCGCCGACGACGCCCTCTCCACCCTCTTCCTCGCCGTCACGAAGCCGGTGTTCCTCGCCCCCGCCATGAACAGCCACATGTTCGCCAACGAGGCCGTGCAGCACAACCTGAGCATCCTCCGCGATCGCGGCTGCCATCTGCTCACCCCCAACGAAGGCTTCCTCGCCTGCGGCACCTCTGGCAGCGGACGCATGCAGGAGCCCGAGGAAATCTTCGCGGCCGTCGATGAGTTCCTCTCCAGCGACCACTCGCTGCAAGGCAAGAAAGTGCTCATCACCGCCGGCCCCACCTACGAGCCCATCGACCCCGTGCGCTTCATCGGCAACCACTCCTCCGGCCTCATGGGCTTCTGCCTCGCCGAAGCCGCCGCCCGCAAAGGCGCCGAGGTCTCCCTCGTCACCGGACCGAGCCACTGCACCGCTCGCCACCGCAACATCCGCCGCCTCGACGTGAAAACCGCCGGGGAAATGTACCAACAGTGCATGCAAATCGTGGATGACCAGGACATCATCATCATGTCCGCCGCCGTGGCCGACTACACGCCCGCACACGTGGCCCCCGAGAAAATCAAGAAGGACTTCGCCCAGCTGTCGGTGGAATTGGTTAAGACGAAAGACATTCTGGCCTCCGTCGGGAAAATCAAACGCGACGACCAGCTGCTCATCGGCTTCGCGCTCGAAACGGAGAACGAGGTGGAGAACGCCAAGAAAAAACTGCACACTAAAAACGCCGACCTCATCGTTCTCAATTCCCTGCGCACGGCCGGCGCCGGCTTCCGCACCGCCACCAACCAAGTGACCATCTTCAGCAAGGACGGCCGCGAGTTCGCCAGCGAACTCAAAAGCAAGCAGGAAATCGCAGAGGAGATTCTGCAAACCGCATTATTGTACATCAAATAACAAAAAACCAAAACTATGAAACGCATCATCGGACTCATCGCCCTCATGCTCGTTACCATCTCCACTCTCCAGGCCCAGGACTTCCAATGCTCGGTCTCCATCAACTCCACCCAAATCTCAAGCACAGGCAACCAGGAGCGGTACAACGAGCTACGGCAGAAACTCTACACCTTTGTGCACGACCGCAAATGGTGCCAGTACAACCTGAAGCAAAACGAGCGCATCGAGTGCTCTATCACCATCAACCTGACCAAGGCCTCGGGCGACGAATACGAAGGCACCGCCACCTTAGTGCTGCAACGCCCCGTCTATAAGGCCAGCTACAAGACCACCCTGATGAGCTTCCAGGACAAGAAGGTGAAGTTCCGCTACGCCGACGGCGACCCGCTGGAATATGACGAGAACTCCGCCCTCTCCGAACTCACCTCCCTCATCGCCTACTACCTCAACCTCTTCATCGCCGTAGAGCTCGACTCCTTCTCCCAGAACGGCGGCGACCCCTATTTCACGAAGTGCCAGAACATCGTGAACCTCAACCTCAAGGAGACCGGATGGAACGTGGCTGAAAGCGGACAGAACAACCGCTATTGGATCTCCGAGAATTTCACCAACTCCACCTACAGCAAAATCCACGACTTCTACTACCAGTATCACCGCTTAGGCCTCGACGTCATGTACGAGACCCCTGACGCCGGTCGTGCCGTCATCCTCGAAAGCCTCAAACTCCTGCAACAGGTGAACGCCCAGAAGTCCAATCTCGCCGTGCTCCGCATCATCCTGAACTCCAAAAAGGACGAAATCATCAACATCTTCAAGGAAGGCATGCCGTCGGAGAAAACCCAGGTCATCAACATCATGAAACAGATCGACCCCACCAACTCCTCCGCCTACGACGCCATCAACTCCACCTCAAAATAGTGGCGATGCTGACCTCCCTACAAATAGAGAACTATGCCATTATCAGGTCTTTGGAAATCCGTTTCCAATCAGGCTTAGTGGTCATTACCGGTGAGACCGGCGCAGGAAAGTCCATCCTCATGGGCGCCCTCTCGCTGATTCTCGGCAACCGCGCCGACACCGACGTGCTCCACGACAAATCCAAGAAGTGCATCGTGGAGGCCACCTTCAACATCCAAGGACTGAACCTACAGGAACTTTTCCGGCAATACGACCTCGACTATCAGGACGAAACCATCATCCGACGCGAAATCAACGAGCACGGGAAGTCGCGCGCCTTCGTCAACGACACGCCCGTGAACCTCGCCACCCTAAAGGCCATCTCCTCCCTCTTGGTCGATATCCATTCGCAGCACCAGACCCTGATGCTCCAAAACGCCGGCTTCCGCCTGCTCCTCCTCGACCAGTTCGCCCAGAACCAGGAGCTACGGGAACAATACCGTCAGGTCCTCCGCCAATGGCAGGAAAAGAGGGCCGCCTTAGAGACCCTGCGCACGAAATGCGACGAGGCCGCCCAACGCTACGACTACAACCTCTACACCATCGAGGAACTGGAAAAAGCCGACCTACAGCCTGACGAACAATCCGAAATAGAACAGAAAATCAAGGAGTTATCATCCGCCGAAAGCATCAAGAGCCATCTCTACAATGCCACAAGGATCCTGTCGGAGCAGGAGGATGACAATATACTATATAGATTGAAAATGCTGCAGCAGGAATGCCGCCCGCTGGAAAGCGTGGGCGCGGAATACGCCGCCTTCAGCCGACGCATCGACGACCTGCTGACCGAAACGCAGGACCTCGCCTACGAGATGTCGCGGAAAAACGATACCGTGGAGGTGAACCCCGCCCTTACCGACCAGCTCAACGAACGCCTCGACCTTCTCTTCTCGCTGCAGAACAAATACCGCGCCGAGGACAACAGGGCGTTGCTTCAGCTTCTCGCCAACCTGCAAAAGGAGGTGGCGACCTATTCCGACAACAAGGAGCAACTCGCCGAGGCTGAGGCCGAAGTGCAGAACTTGGAGGCCGAAGTGCGCCGACAGGCTGCACGGCTTTCCGCTTCCCGCAAGGAGGCCGCGCCCGCCCTCGTCAACGCCATGGAGGAACGACTGCATCGCCTCGGCATGCCCGGAAGCCGATTCGTCGTCACCCTCGACGACAGCGGCGAGCCGCGCGACAACGGCATTGACACGGCCACCTTCCTGTTCAGCGCCAACGCCGGCGTTGCCCCCGCCGACATCGCCAAGATCGCTTCCGGCGGCGAAATGTCGCGTATCATGCTCTGCCTCAAGTCCATCATCACCGATTCCATGTACCTGCCCACCATCATCTTCGATGAAATCGACACCGGCATCTCCGGCGAGACAGCCTCGAAGGTGGGCCAGATGATGCGGCTGCTGGCCAACCGCCACCAGGTCATCGCCATCACCCATTTGCCGCAGATTGCCGCCTGCGGCACCCAGCACCTCCTCGTCTATAAGCAAACGACGGAAAACCGCACCTCCACAAACATCAAAACCCTCTCCATGCCCGAACGCGAGGAGATGATCGCCACCATGATGAGCGGCGAAAGCCGTACGGAATCGGCCATACTCACCGCCCGCGAAATGTTGAAATCAATGCAACCAACCCAATAATAAATAAGATACCGATGAAAAAGACGATTCTTATATTTTTTATAATAATTCTTGGCCTCAGTGCTTACCCGCAAGGCCGACGCGCGACCCCCGAACGGAAGTTCATCTACATGACCTCCGTGGGCTATGCCACTGGCCTGGGACAAATTGAGCTCGAAACCAAAACCGTCCAGAACAAAAACTTCAACATCTCCGTCAACCAATTGCTTGGTTACCAGTTCAATCCCTACTTCCAGATGGGGTTAGTGGCCGGCTTTGACTTCTGGCGCTACACCGCCTTCATTCCCGTGGCCCTTAACCTCACCGTCAACTTCACCGACACCAAGATCCAACCCCTCTTCTACGCCAACATGGGCTACAGCTTCAAGTGGTACGTGTCGTCGTCACCCGAGAAGATGGACCGTGTGATCCACGGTACCAAGACCGGACCGATGGGCGAGGCGGGCCTCGGCATACGTCTCAACCTCACTGACCGCCTCTCCATCATCATCGCCGCCTGCTACAAAAACCAATACACCGACATCCGCTACACCATCCCCAAACCCGACGAACAAGACTTCTCCGCCTACTCCACCAACGCCCGGAAAGACGCACTCTACCACTTCGCCGGCGTGAAACTCGGAATCATGTATTAGCGGGCGATGACTATGACTAATGACTATGACTAATGACTATGACTAATGACTATAACTAATGACTATAACTATGACTAATGACTATAACTATAACCTGAAACTCTTTCTTAAATGAAACAACAAGAAAACCTTACATACACCGCTGCTTTTGAGGAGCTGAAGGAAATCGTGGACCAGTTGGAGAACGACAGCATCAGTGTGGATGAGCTGACCGAGAAGATGAAACGTGCTACGGCGTTGATGAAGATCTGCCGCGACAAGCTGACCAAAACCGAGGAGGAAGTCAATAAGACCATCGCCGAACTGTCGTAATGTCCACCTTCGAGCTCATAGAACCCGCCATCGAGGAGTACTGCGAGGCGCACACGACAGCGGAGACAGAACTGCTCCACCGTCTGTACCGCGAGACACACCTGCAGACCCTCAACCCGCGCATGGCCTCCGGTCAGCTGCAGGGCGAGTTCCTGTCGCTCGTCTCCCGGATGCTGCGGCCGCGCCGGATCCTCGAGATCGGCACTTTCACAGGCTACTCCGCCATCCGCCTTGCTGAAGGGCTCACCGACGACGGCCTACTGCACACCATCGAAATCAACGAAGAGTACGAGGAGCGTATTCGCCGCTATTTCGCGGAATGCCCCGACAGCCAAAAGCTCCGCCTCCACATCGGGGATGCCAAGACTATCGTGCCTTCGCTCGGCGACCGTTGGGACCTGGTGTTCATCGATGCCGAGAAAACCGACTACGACGAATACTACGAAATCGTGTTCCCACAAGTCCGAGAACACGGCTTCATACTGATAGACAACACGTTGTGGAACAGCAAAGTGGTTCACGAAGTGCGTGGGAACGACAAAGACACGCAGGCCGTCATGGCCTTCAACGACAAAGTGCAACAAGACTCCCGCGTGCGCAACCTGCTGCTACCCTTCCGCGACGGCATCATGATGATTCAGAAACTGACCCAATGAGAATAGACATACTGACCCTTTTCCCCGAAATGTTCCCCGGCGTGTTCGGCAGCTCAATTCTGAAACGCGCCGTGGAGAAGCAGTACCTGGAAGTGCACGTCCACAACATCCGCGACTACACCTACGACAAGCACCATCGCGCCGACGATTACCCGTTCGGAGGCGGCGCAGGCATGGTGATGATGGTGGAGCCCATCGCGCGGTGCATCGAGCAGCTGAAGAGCGAGCGCGAGTACGACGGCGTCTTCCTCATGGCCCCCGACGGGGTCACCTTCAACCAACAGATTGCCAATGAGCTTTCGCTGAAACAGAACCTCATCTTGCTGTGCGGCCACTACAAGGGGGTGGACGAGCGTGTGCGCGAGCTGTTTGTCACCGGCGAACTCAGCATCGGCGACTATGTGCTTTCTGGCGGCGAGCTGGCGGCCATGGTAATCACCGACGCCATCGCGCGGGTGATTCCCGGCGTCATCAGCGACGGGGCCTCCGCCCTCTCCGACTCCTTCCAGGACAACCTGCTCTCCGCCCCGGTCTATACCCGCCCGGCCGACTTCCGCGGCCACCGCGTGCCCGACGTGCTGCTCTCCGGCAATCCCAAGCTCATCGACGAGTGGCGCATGGACCAGCAATTCACCCGAACCCGCGAACGACGCCCCGACCTGCTCGACCATGAATAAATTCACCGCATACTGCCAGTCTCTCCGAACAGACGACAAGCTCTTCAACGTCAGCTTCCTGCTCATGATTCCCATGGTGGCGTTGCTGCCCTTCACCACCTACTTCATGTGGCCCATCGGAATCCTGCTGATGTTGCTGTGGATCGCGCAAGGGCACTGGCGCGAGAAATGGGCGAACTTTAAGGCCAACGACGGCATCCCCTACGGCATCTTCCTGCTCGGCATCTGTCTCATCCCTCTGCTGGGGCTCCTCAACTCCACCCACCAAAACTATGCCTGGCGCACCGTGGAATGCTACCTCTGGTTCCTCATCGCCCCGACCATCTTCCTGACCATATCTCATAACTTACTGACAAAAAAACATATACATCTACTCCTCGCCCTATTCACCGCAAGCACCCTGCTGCACATCCTGATTCTATTCGGCCACGGCCTCTACCAATTCGCCACCACCGGCGACAACACCTACCTCTACTACTCCTCCTTCTCCTTCCTGCGGCATCCCACCTACGTGGCCCTCTACACCACTTTCGCATACGTCCTCATCCTTATCTATCTCATCGACCACCACGACACGACCACCCCTTTGCAAAAGATCACCCTCTACATCGTCGATGCGGTTCTGCTGGTCGGTGTCTTCTGCCTCTACTCCCGCGCCGGCATCATCACCTTCATCCTCATCCACCTGCCGCTAAGCCTCTACGCGGTCCACAAACGCCGGGCAGACTGGAAAGCCATGCTGTTCGTCATCAGCTTGATTGCAGGCCTTTTCGTGATCCTGATGACCACCGACATCGCGCCGAAAAACCGCTTTACGGAGTCGAAATACACATTGGAGAAGGACAGCACGAACACCAAGCACAGCGACGTGCGCCTGATCATCTGGCAAGCCTCCTGGGAGGCCGCGGTCGAGAACCTGCCCTTCGGCACCGGAACCGGCGACTGCTTCGACGCCATCCGCGAGAAATACCGCGCCCACGGCTACTGGCGCGATTTCAACCACAATTACAATGCCCACAATCAGTATCTGCAGGCCTTGGTCACCAACGGCATCCCCGGCATCCTCCTCCTTTTGCTCTACTTCTACACCCCGCTCGGCACCGCCATCAAACACCGCGACATTCTCCTCCTCACCCTCTTCATCCTCCTGGCCGTGAACAGCTGCTTCGAATGCGTCTTCGACCGCCGCTTCGGTGTCGATTTCTTCGCCATCATGATTCCACTGCTAATGGTGAAATGTAGAACTTAGAACTAAGAACTTAGACTAAGGACTTAGACTTTGAACCTTGAACCATAAACCTTAAACTAATAAAATGAAAAAACTACTCATCCTTCTCACCAGTTTCTCGTGTCTTTTCTCTGTTTTTGCGCAGGAGAAGGAGACCTACCTTTACGCGCAGAAAGACACGCACAAGCTATACATGGACGTGTATGTCCCGCAGGTGCAGAACGACCGGAAGGCCTGCCTGTTTTTCGTGTTCGGCGGCGGCTTCATCGGCGGCAAGCGCGACGACAACCAGGTGCAGAAAGTCAAGAAATACTACACCGACCAGGGCTATGTAGTCATCGCCATCGACTACCGCTTGGGAATGCGCGGGCAGAAGAATTTCTCGGCCTTGGCCTCCGTCAAGCGGTTCGACCAGTCCATCCAGATGGCGGCGGAAGACCTGATCTCCGCCATCGACTACACCCTGAAGAACCTCTTGGAGACGAAAAAATACAAACTCGACCCCAACCATTTCATCCTCATGGGCAGCAGTGCGGGTGCCATCGCGGTGCTACAGACCGACTATGCGCTTTGCAACGGCTACTACAACAGCGCCATCCTGCCCGCCAGCTTCCGCCCCGCAGGCGTCATCTCCTACGCGGGCGCCATCTTCTCCCACCACGGAAGACCCAAATACAAACTCCACTCGCCCGCCCCCACCCTCTTCTGCCACGGCACCGACGACAAGCTGGTCATCTACAAGCAGACCAACGTCTTTAACCTGGGCCTCTTCGGCACGAACTCCATCGTCAAAGGGTTTAAGAAAAACGGCTACGGACACCATGTCCGCCGCTACCCCGGCCTCGGACACCAGGTGGCAGGCTTCTACAACGACGAGTTTCCTGTCATCGACCAGTTCATCGAGGAAATCGTCTTCAAAAATCCCAAACTCCAAATCGACGAGACCTACTACAACCCCGACACCAAGCCGATGTGGAACAACTTCCGCGTCCGCGACCTGAAAACCGTCAAGCAATAAAAAAGGAGGTCCGCACGGGCCTCCTGTTGGTTTCAAGTTTCAAGTTTCAGGTTTCAAGCTAACAGCCAACAGCTAACAGCCAACAGCTTAAGGTTCAAAGTTCAAGGTTCAAGGTTCAAGGTTCAAAGTCAAAGTCTAAGTCCTTAGTCTATGTCTAAGTCCTTAGTCTAAGTCTAAGAGTTACTTCACCAATGTCACCGAACCGGTGTATTCCTTGTCGTCGCCGTTGAGGTTGACTAAGCGGATGATATAGACATACACGCCTTCGGGGCACATCTGTCCATATTTGTTGCGGCCGTCCCAATAATCGTAAGGGGTATGGGTGCTGTAAATCAAAATACCGTTGCGGTCGAAAATCTGCATCGAGTACTGGTCGGGGTCGATGCCCTCGCCGCTCGGGGCAAACGTCTCGTTCACACCGTCGCCATCGGGCGAGAACGCATTCGGGATGTAGAAGAAATACGGCACCTCCACCGACACGCGCGCCTTCACGGAATCGGTGCAGCCCGCCGAATCGGAGGCCGTCAAGGTGATCGTGTAGTAGCCGGAACGCGTGTATTCGTGGGTCGCCACCTCCACGTCCACCATCTCGTTCATGTTGGAGAAGACATCGCCGAAGTTCCACACCAAGTGGTAGCCGGCGGGCGAAAGGTTCGTGCAGGTCACCGTTCCGACACCGTTTTCTACGTAAATCTCCGTGGGATCCGCCATGAACGACGGCGTGGGCAGCGGAATGACCTTCACTGTGAACGTATCCGTGACCTCGCAGTCGCCCTCCATCGTGGCCGTCACCGTGTAGGTGGTGGTCACCTGCGGCGACACCGTAATCGTGGCACCCGACTGCCCGCTGCTCCAATGGAACTCGTTCGACGTGGCGTGCGTAGCCAACAACGTGGAGGACTCGCCGTAGCAGATTTCCGGAGTGCCCGTGATGTCAGGGAGTTCCAACTCGGTGACCTTCACGCGCACCGTGTCCTTGTTGTCGCACCGGTTGTCGAACGTGACCGTCAGCGTGTAGGTGCTCGACTCCGTGGGGTTCACCGTGACGGTCGCCGTGGTGTCGCCCGTGCTCCACAGATAAGACTCCGGCTGAATGTCCGGGTAGCCCGTAAAGGTGGCCGACAGCGTGGCCGGGTCGTTCGGACAGATGAAGTTGTTGCCTGTGGAGGAGGCGAGGTGCACGGTCGGCACCTTCACTAAGATGGTTGTCGTGTCCATATAGGTTCTATGAACACCGGCTGCATCCGTATAACTATACACGGAGATGTATTTCGTGACCGGGGCATCGGGCTTGCTGACGGTGATCATCTTGTCGCGGCTATAGACCGCGCTGTTGGTGTCGTTCACGAACCAGCGAAGCTCACCCTGCTCGTCCAACGGCGTGATCGGGGTGAAGCGCCAAGCCTCATTGTCGGCAGACCAACTGGTCATTCCACGCCCTGGAGCTAAGAGAATCTGCGAAGATGTGGTGTTTTGGAGACCTATAATGCCCTCTCCATGAGAATTGGTCGTGGCACAACATTTTCTATGCTTAATATAGACATCTATAATATTGGTTCCCTCATACAACACCATTTGATAGGTATTGTAATTGTTGTACTGGCTACCCGTACTGGTGCTGGTCAGTCCATATAAACCCACGTTCAAATAATTGAACACGAACGCACGGCAAGGAGGAGCTCCCAACACACCAACACGTACATTACCCATGCCCAATCCATCATTTTTATTGGTATAATATCGACAATCTATGTCCTCATACACGCCATAAACACAGTTTTTGTACACGTATGGGATAGCAGAATAATCCGGTGCTGTAGCTGGAGCATTATACGAAAACGTACAGTAACCCGACTGCGGTGTCATCGAAATCAAGCCGTTTGTGCCAGGATAAACTGTTGTATATTGCTTTCCAAAGAATGTGAACGTGAAAGGAAGCTGAACACCACTCTCCCAGTGATCGTCGGAGCTGGCACCTATAGGGGTTCCCTCATCATACCCGAACAGCATGTTATTCTCATCATACGGAATCTGCTCCACCTTGTAGTCGCTGGTATATTGCCCGGTGGCGATGACACCGGCCCGAAGCATAATGATGGGAATGTCGCAGTCCCACTCAATGGTCTTGGTCTCCGCATTGAAAAGATCGGCGTACATCTCCGCCACATCGTTGGTCACCCCTGGACAGGGGTTGCCGTCCTCGGTCTCGAAGAGTTCCGGCACGCAGGTAATCTCCGCCTTCCAGCCGGCTTTCTGCGTGTCACCCGCCTTGCCCCGGTAGATAAACGACAGCGCGTTGCCGGAGGAGAACAGCGTGGGTGGCATATTGTTAGTGGTAGCATCCAACGTGGAGTTGCAAAACTGCCCGATGAGGCGTTTGTTGGGGTCGGCATACTGGCCGTCGTAAATCTCCATCACCCCGTTCACGGAAAACTGGGAAAACTCGCACTTGACGTGCGAACCCACAGGGGAGATAAAGTTGGCGTATATAGGGTTTGCACCACTGTTTGGGTTGTTCGAGGCGATGTTGCCGTTCGCGCCGCCGGAGTCATAGAACCAAGCATTGCAGGTCACCGCTTGAATGGCACCGGTACCGTCTTCCGTAGGCCAGATACGGTTGTCCGGCGTGACGGAGTAGGCATACACCTGCGCCCGCCAGCCCGCACGCAACCCCAAGATGTCCTCGTCGTCGGAATGGAACACGAAGGTCAACATACGGTCCGACGCATAGATTTCACCGGGATTCTGCACCAAGTTGTAGGCACCGATCAGCGGGGCATCGGTGTTGGGGCCGTCAAAGATGTAGAGCGTGTCGCCCGGACTCATGGCAAATTCGGTGAAGATGATGTACATCAACGTGCCCGACATGTTCGTGCGCAGGGTCATCGTGTCGCGCAAGTTCTGGGCAAAATAGCCGTCCGGGTCCTGGTTGTCACCCATGTCGCCTGGAACGCCGCCTGGGTCGTAAAAGTCGCGGGGCATATCGTCAATGTCGGCCACCAACGGAGCCGAGCCCATAATAATCGATTGTCCTACAGCAGTTTGGCAAAACAAAGCAACGGCCAATGCCAGCAAAACCGCAACAATATTCTTCTTCATATTCGTAAGTATTTTGTCTTTTAACGAAATCGCCCGTCTGTTGTGGCAAAGAAAATTAACCTTGCAAAGACAAAAAATATATTTTTTTCGACACGCGTTTTTTATTTCAAAAAAAGTGTATTTTTGCAGCCGCAAAACAGACGGGGTGTGGCGCAGTTGGTAGCGCGCTACGTTCGGGACGTAGAGGCCGGAAGTTCGAGTCTTCTCACCCCGACTCAAAAAAGGCCTGAGGCATCCGCCCCAGGCCTTAATCTTTCTAAACTTTCTAATCTCCCTAAACCTACTCAACCTTCAACCGCACATAATGTATCGTCTTCCCCTCCTCTAACCATTTCCGCTCGTAGAACGTCTGCACCTCCGTGAGCAGCGGGTCCGCGCCGCCGGCATACACGTCGGGGATGTTCTCCAAAACGTTCCAACGCTCCTTTTCCGCCGTTTCAAGGAGATATTCATACAAGAAGTCGCTGTCGGACTTCAGATGCAAAAGACCGCCGTTTGCGGGCCAAATCGGGCGGTAGTAGTCGTTCACGAAATGAGGTCCCACCAAGCGCTTCCGTTCCTTCTTGATCTGCGGGTCCGGGAACGTCACCCAAATCTCATCCACCTCGCCCGGCCCGAAATAGAGCCCGATGTGGTCGATGGTGATGCGCAGGAACGCCACGTTCGACAACCCCTGCTCCAGCGCGTCCTTGCAGCCCCGCCACAAACGCGCCCCCTTCCGGTCGATGCCGATATAGTTGCGCTCCGGGAATCGCTTCGCCATCGCAACCGTATATTCCCCCTTGCCACAACCCAACTCCAGCACAATCGGCCGGTCATTGTGGAAATAATCCTCCCGCCAACGCCCCCGCAACGGGAACGCCTCCCCTATCCTGTCATACTCCGTATGCTGGAACAAATTCCCAAATGTCGCATTCTCCGCGAACCTCTCTAACTTATGCTTTGCCATCTTTTTTAATTGAAAGTTGAAAATTAATCCACTAAACTTACTAAACCCACTAAACCACTAAACCACTAAACCCACTAAACCACTAAACCTACTAAACCTACTAAACCACTAACCCACTAACCCCACTAACCGAAAATACACCCCCTCCTTCGCCATCAACTCCTCATGCGTGCCCTGCTCCACAATCCGGCCGCCGTCCATCACGCAGATGCGGTCGGCATGGCGCACAGTCGATAAGCGGTGCGCAATCACCACCACCGTACGCTGCTTCGACAACACCTCGACGGACTGCTGCACCAACCGCTCCGACTCCGTGTCCATGGCGGAGGTGGCCTCGTCCAACACTAACACCGGCGCGTTCCGCAGTACCGCCCGCGCGATGCTCACACGCTGCCGCTGACCGCCGGAGAGCGAAAGCCCACGGTCGCCCACCATATACTGGAAACCGTCCGGCAGCGACATAACGAAATCGTAGATGTTGGCCGCTTTCGCCGCCGCCACCACCTCCTCCATCGTGGCATCGCAACCCAACGTGATATTCCGGTAGATGGTGTCGTGGAACAGCATCACATCCTGCGAAACGAGCGCAAAGAGGCTCCTGTAGTCGCGCGTGCGGTAGCCACGAACATCCACCCCATCCAAAAGGATTCTGCCGGAAGTGGGCTCGTAAAAGCGCATCAGCAGGTCGGCGAGCGTCGTCTTCCCCGCTCCCGAAGCCCCCACAAACGCCACCGTCTCCCCTTTCCGAATCGTCAGATCGACATGCTGCAAGACCGCCGTTTCATCGTATGCAAACGAGACATCCTCGAACACGACGCTCTCCCGGAAATCCGACAATGCCTGCGCTCCGTCCGCCTCCTCCACGTTGTCCTCGACAGCAAGGAAGGCATGGATACGGTCAAGGGCCGCCTCGCCGCGCTTGTAGTCGGCGAAAGCGGAGGAGATGTTCGACACCGGCGTGATGATCTGCGTGAAAAGGGCAATGTAGGTGATGAACAACTCCGCCGACAAACCCGAACGGTCCGACAACACCAGCGTGCCGCCAATCACCAAAACCACCATCACGGACGCCACTCCGAGGAACTCGCTCAACGGATTAGCCAAATAGCTCTGCCGATAGACTCGCTTCTGATGGCTGTGGAACTGCCGGTTCAACTCTGAAAAACGCTGATAGGCGTGTTCCTGCGCGTTAAAGCCGTAAATCACCCGAAGACCCGACAACGTCTCCTCCACATGCGAAAGCAGCACCCCCAACCGCTGACGGTAAGTTTTGGAGGAGCGCTTCAACAGGTGGGAAAGAAAACCGATAACCAAAAACGAGACCGGCATCAGCAGAACAGCCCAAAGGGACAGCTGGTAGTCAATATAGAAAAGAAAGCCCAAGTAACAAAGCAACGCAATCGGGTCGGTAAGGAATTTCTGGATCGAAGCCAAAACCGTGTACTCCACCTCTTGGGCATCGTTCACGGCACGGGTCACTGCATCGCCGCGACTCTCCTTCGTGAAATAGCCCAACGGCAGCGAAATCATCTTGTCGTACAACCGGTTGCGCAACGAATAGAGAAAATCGCTGCGCACATGCCCCATAATCCACTGCGAAGCATAATACGACAGATTACGCAGCAGAAAGAGCCCCGCAGCGGCCAAAATGAGCGCCACAACGGAATGCCCGGCACTGTCGAGCGGCAGCACTTTGGAAAGCACGCCCACCATATAGGCCGACAAGGTGCTCAACCCCTCCAACGTCCCTCTGAACAAGAGCTTCACAAACGGCTCAATCATCAAGAAAGTGAAGATCGTGAGCACAACATACAGCCCGTTCAACAGAAACATCCCTGCCAAACGCCCCGCATACTGCTTCATGAAATCCCGTACAAAACCCCGACGCATCGTTACTTAGACAATAACAAATAACTATAACAAATAACTATAACTTTGAACTCTGAACTAAACAAAAAAGGAGTTGCACGCTGTGTGCGCACAACTCCTTTGCTTTATTCAGTTATCTGACTATCGGGCTAAGACAGTGACGATAACCTTCTTCGTGACGACAGCGTCGTTCGTGCGGACCGTCAAGATGTAGGAACCGACGGACAGGCTGTTCACATCAAACTCGAAGTAGTAGTTATCATTGTCAACGAAGGTCTTGCCAGTATAGACGTTCTTACCATTCAGGTTGGTCAGCGTGACCGTAGCCTCACCGGCCATGTTGTGGACGCGAGCCTTGAGGGTCGTGGTGACAGCGGGAGCCGGGTTCGGCCAAACTTCCATGTCAGGAGCAACCGTGGTCTCGTCAACAACGAGGGCAGGAGCAACCTCAGGAGTAACAAACTCGTTAGGAGTAGTGTTCGGGATATCTGTACCCGTAACAGCGATATGGACAGAATCCTTGGCAAGGAGAGTCAGATTACCCATGAAAGCGTTCTGGCCACCGAGGTGCATCGTCGTGTCGGAACCGTCAGAAGCAGCACCTTCAGCGAGATACAGATGTTCGAAGTCATCGGGATGGTCAGTAGCATACAGTCTATAGACAATCTTGTAGTCACCATGCAGTCTGAACGGAACGATGGTCTTCGTCACAGGACGGTTAGCGAGGAAGTGCATCCACAAATCGTCGTAAACGTTCGTGTTCGACAAACCGAGGTTCGTGTTCGGGAAGTGGTTACCGGCAGTAGCGACAGACGGGTTGGCAATAGCATAGTTGTAGTAAGAAGTGTTGCCATTGGCAGAACCGTCACCATTTTGCCAGTTGAAAGCATTGGAAGTGACATACGGGAAGACATGACCATAAACATTGGTATAGTTCTGAGTCATAAGGTACTCACCAATATGATCGTTAGAAATCAACGTGTAGTCGGTGGCATCCTCACCCTTGTAGTAGATGTCATACTCAACATAGACCAACTTGTCGGGATCGTAGCACTCGTTGCCAACCATCCAGGTGTAGGTCAGACCCGTACCCGTGGTGGATTCATACTCATGCGTCTCCTCGCCTGCGGTATTCGTGAAGATGAACTCAGGCATATTCGTCACTCTCACAGAAGCACCCGTCTCAGTAGTACCCTTACAGCCGTTGCCGTCGGTAACCGTGACAGTAGCCGTGGTGAATTCAACACCGTCAGCATAGACATCGACAGAAACCGTGTTGCTATTGGTCGGCATGGTGGCAGGAACCACATTGTCGAAGTTGCCAGTGAAGCTGTAGCTGTAATCAACATAGCCAGGAGTAGCCGTGAAGGTGACATTCTCACCGTCACAAGCTTTGGCAGGACCCGTGATCGTAGGAACAGGCAACGTGTCGATGACAAGCGTCAGCATCTTGGTAACACTACCGCAAGCTTGGTCATTATCATCGAGCGTGACAACAAGCTTCTTACCGTTGTACTCAGCAGCAGTCAGAACTGTGTTGAAGTCGAAAGCAACGTCATTGATAGTCCAGACAGTGTCATACTTGTCAGCATTGCCGTGGTAGTTGACAATCAAGCCAGTTTGGGCAAGCGTAACCTTGTTGCCTTCGCAAACTCTGATCTGATCGTTCATGGTAATTTCAGGAACGTTATTGACCGTCAGTTTCGTCCAGGCGGTGTTGAAGGTTTGGTCACACTCGGTCGTCCACGTGTAGCTGACATAGACATCAGCAGCATCGGTGATAACCGTAGCCAAGGTAGCGGCAGTGGCTGCATCGCCGTCGGCATTGTTGGCAATCTTCCAGCCTTGAGCCGTGACATTTGCAGTACCCGTCCAAGTGGGTTGCGTGGCAACGAACGCGCTCAGTGCATCGCCGCTACAAGCCTCTTGATAAACAGGAGCCGTACGGTCGTTGGTCTTCACTGTAACCTGAGCGAATGCCGTGTCAGCACCGCAATCCGGAGTGATGTTCGGAGTGGCGATCACTCTGATTCTGTCGCCTGCTTGGATCGGAAGAGCGGCGTTGAGAGCCAACACGTCAGAACCGCGAACAACAGCATAGTTCACACTCACCTCAGAAGCGGCATAGTTGCCATAGTCGTTAATCACAGCATGAACACCAGTAATAATCTCGTCAGCCGTGACGTTCGGACAAACCGTCACATTGGAAGCAGTGACATCAATCTTGTGGAGGAGACGGACAGTACCCAATTCTTGAGTGATCTCACCACAAGCGTTCTCAACATGATAAGCAACAATTGCAGAAGCAGAAGGCAGATCCTTGATAGCATTCACCAAAGCATTCACATCAGCCACAGACGTGTAGGTCGTAGCGTCAGCGTTGGCCTTGTACATCCAACCTTCAGTAGTTGCAAACTCAACGTTACGGATACAGCTGGTAAGTGCTGCAGCGGCGTCATTAACACAGAGGTTAGCAGGAATGTTAACAGCCGCGAGTCTCGGTTTCGGATTCACCGTCACATTCACCGTGTTCGTCGTCACCACGTTACCGCAATGGTCAAGCATCGTGAAGAAAATATTTGCATTATTCGCGTCGTAAGGCAGCACCATACCATCACTCATACCACCAGGCACAGAACCAGTGGCGTGAATGGTAACATTCGTAAAGTTACCCGTCACGAAATCGCTGAAATGCAGGGTGTCACCCTCACAATAAGTTCTCGCAGCAATGTTGTAGATCGTAGTGTCAACGACGATGGTGCGCGTAGCCGTGGCATTAGCGCAGAGACCATTATTATTGGCAACCGTCAACGTGAGGGTCTCACCGTTGTGCGTGTAGTATCTCGGAGTGAACGTGTAGGTGAACTCCTGATTCTCAGCCGTCACGTTATAGGTACCGACCGTAGCACCCTTGAAGGTCAGGGTAGCGGTAGCCGGATGACCGAACGTGGAGACTTTGAACGTAACAGAAGCAGCCTCGTTGTTACAGTAAGAGGTAGCCAGTGCGAAGGAGTCGATAGCCGGAGCCTTGCTCACGTCGAAGTGGACATTGCTCTCGTCCGTACCGCAGGAATTCTCAGCCACATACTTCACATTGTGCGTGGAAGCGAACTCATAGTCAACAACCGTAGTGGCGGGAACCTCTGCAAAAGTATTGTTAGACTTGTACAGAGACAGCCAAGCAGTGTTATTGGTGTTGAAATCGTAAGAAGCAAAACGCGGAGAAGCAGAATTGTACTTCAAATAACGATCCGTGTGCTGGGCATTTCTGACCTGAATGTTGGAGCCGTTCATCGAAATGTTCCACTTGGCGTTGGGCGCATTCTGGTCATCAGTCAGCTGGATGCCGTTAGAGGTTAAACCAGCGGCATACTTGCCAATTTCTGCATTGTAGATAGAATAAGTATTGTCCTCATTCTTAGTGATCGTCCAAACACAGAAAGGAGCAACGTAATCAAAGCCGACAACAGGTGCATAACCCAAAGCAGAACCCGAAGCAGTGTTTGTCATAGCTCTTAAAGAAGCAGGATGGGTAGTAGCATTGGTAATCATATAATCACCATCGGTAAGCTCAGACATAGAAGTAACTTTAGTGTAACCAGAGTTTTCAGTATCTAAGGCCATCCACTTGCCGATGCCAGTAATACCGTTCCAGTTGATGGTAAGCGAATCCATGAAGTCAGCCAAGGTGTAGTTCTCGGTCTCGCAGAACGGATCCACAACCACTCTTGCAGGCTTAATCTCAGGAGCAGCGTTCAGCGTAATGTTGTAGGTCACGATGCTGTCACAACCCGTCAGCACGCTCTTGTAGGTTCTCTCCACAGAGGTGGTGTAAGGATAGGTGGCGTCAGCAGGTTTCGTGATGACATCATTCGGATTGATTTCGTAGGACTCGCAAGCAATAGCCGTAACCGTCTCGTAGGAGAGGCGTTTGATGACGATAGGCAGAGAAGCGATGTTGGAGACACAACCTTGGTCGCTGGTGGACCAGACACAGAAGGTGTTCGTGTCAGCCATCGTGGTACCGACGGTATCGATCTGATAACGTTGGCCAACATAGCCGAGCGTCCAGTTCGTATCAACAAGAACCTTGCCGTTAACGGCGTAAGCCTGGATGTGAATCGGCTCGTTCTCGCAGAACTCGATAGCCTCTTCGAGATCAGCTTGCGTGTAATGGACATCATTGACAACGAAGCCAATAACCGGCTTGGAGTTGACGATCACACGCACCGTGGTGTCGTAGCTGCAGCCCGTCAGTTCATTGTGAACCGTGAGGACATACAAACAACCGGCAGGCATGACGTGGTCAACAATCACATCAATCGTGTTCGTGTTGGAGTAGCTCGGGTCGGAGCAAGGAGCGTTCCATTCATAGGTGAACGTACCGGCGCACTCGCTGCCTTCCTCGTAGTAAGCATTACCAATGAGTTGTCTGGGTTCGTCACCGATACAATAGGTGAACGGAGCGTTATTACCCTCATTGTCCACAATCGTGATCGTAGGAACACAGTCGCTGTAGGGGATAGATGCGGAACCCTCGGTCCAGCAGTTGGAGTGTTCATTGACATCCTTCACATAGAAGGTGTAGCTTCTGTTCGCAAGGTTCTCGAAAACATTGCTAACCTGCCAGTTTTCACCATCAAGGCTGTATCTCAGGTCTTTACCCGGATTCGTGCTGTGGGCGAAAATCGTGAGCGTACCGTCGCCGTCAACCGTGCTGCAGTAGGTGGTCGGAGTGGTGGCCATGCTGTCGATAATCACTTGATAGAGGGAATCGGTAACCATAATGTTACCAGAAACACTACAACCCGTCACCGTATCAACTGCCACAACATGATACTCTCTGGCAGCGAGCCAGTACTTCGTGTTGGTCAGCGGGAGTTCGTAAGGAACTGTCATCGCAGAATCCTCAGCGTTGTAGAAGTAATATTCGAAGAAGTGAGCGCCAGGAACCGTCTCCGTGGTCGGGACAACCACCGTCACAGTACCATCACCGGGCTTCTCAAACGTAGGAGCACACATGTGGTTCGGCGTAGAGATAAGCTGCATAGCGGGGAGTTCGTATTGCTGCACCATAATCGTGTCGGTCTTCACGCAACCATAGTTGGTCGTGGCCGTGTAGGTGTAGGTACCGCTCTGCAGGTTGCTGAACGTAATCTGAGAAGCCGTCGTGGCAGTCTCCTTCACGTAGTCACCAGACTCGATCTTGTAGGAAGCCATCTTGGCATTACCATAAAGAGGTTTGTTCATTGCAGAAGCATTGGTGTTCTTCAGCGTGATGGTACCATTCTCCTTACCGATAGCACAATTCATGTTCATCGTGGAGGTAGCCGTGATAGCAGGATCGATGGTCATGTGAGTAACAAGGATGTTATTCTTAGCGACATAGCAGTAATACTTGTTCGTACCAACAATGTCGTAAGAGCCATTATACAAGCTTACCCAACCATTAGAAGTGTAATCAGCCTTCTTACCAATGGTGTCGGTGCCTTTAATAAGGTTATAATCAAGATAGTTGCTCAGCGGAGAGGTAATCTTAATTGTACCATTGGCAGTATCAATAAGGCAGAAGAAGTTGGAGGTCGTGCTGACCTGCAATTGAGTACCAATAGCATCGTAGCCAACCATAGCTTCAACAGGAGTGATCGTGGCACAACCGTTAGCGGGATTGAAGGCCTCAATGTAGTATTTCACATTGTCCTTCACACCCGTGATCGGGTTGTTGGCAGCGGTCAAGACAGCGTTGTTGATGACCGTGTCTTCTGCGGTATAGACCGTATATTGCCAAGCAGCATTAGAGGTGATCTTAATCGTACCATTATAGATATTGGCATCGTTGACACAGTTGTTGTTCGGCGTAACCGTGAACGTAGGAACAGGTCTCGGAGCGGAATCTGCAAGCGTGAAAGCAGTGTCGTTCATGCAGAGCGTAGAGAGCTGGATCGTACGGATGACATAGTTGCCAACAGACAGGTTATTGTAGGAGGCAGCCGTGCCGATCAGTTCGCCAAGGCCTTCTTCCGTAGAACGATAGAGTTCATATCTGAAACCATTCTGTGCATTGATGTTCAAGACACCGTTGTCATTGGTACAGACCGTGACATCAGTCGTAGTGAACTGAGGATTGATAGGCGCATTGCTGTTGTTCAGAATCTCAACCGGGTAAGAACGCTCGCAATCGTGGTCCGTATAAACCGTGAGGGTGTACAAACCGGGTCTCAGGGAATCGAACGCGATGGTGTTCCATTCCGTGGGCTGGTGGTCAGGATTGTCGGAAATCTTGAAGAAATGGAAGAAATCGAAATCGTTGTGCTGCAATTCGTAAGCATAGCCCGTAGGAGCTTGATCAACAATCAAAGCACCGTTGAAACGCTCACACAACGTGTTGGGGTATTTGCGGAGAATCGGGTCGGCACCCTGGAAATAGACCGTCAGGTCAGCGGTAGCGGTAGCGGTACAACCGAGCGCATCCTCAACTGCCACCTGATAGGTATAGGTACCGGGCTCCATAGCGCCCTGAGCGTGATAAGAAGCGTCAGTGTTGTTGTCGAGGTCGTCGCCGTCAACAAGAGTCCACTCGTAGGTGACATCACCCACAGCATTCTCCACGACGCTGGTGAAATCAACACCATTGTTTTCGATGAAAGTTTGACAATCAGCAGTGTCAGCAGGAACAACACGGACAGTCAGAACTTCAGCGGGCTTCAAGACGTTCACATTGAGCGTGTTGGCCTTGCCGCACGGGTTCTTCACGGTGATGGTCACCACCTGGGAATCGGTCGTCAGCTCCGTGCCGGCGGCAGGGCTCTGGGAATACCAGTCGGTGCGCTCAACGGTAGCGTAATCGTCGGAGTATTTAATTCTGAAGAACTCATAGCAATCGTCAGCAACGAGGTATTCGTCAATCAGATTCTTGAAGTCGGGGATGAGGAAGATACAACCCTCTTGCTTCACAACAGTGGTATCCGGAATAACATCGATGAATTGCGGGCCATTGGCCTTCACCTCGATGGTGTCGGTAACGGAACCCACACATCCACGATCGTCAACCACATACACCGTAGGATAGTACAGCGTGTCGCACCATTCCGGAACGATGGTCACCCAAGTGCGGTTCGTAGTCGGAACAATGTTCACACTCTCGCCACTCCAAGTGTAGGCATTTTCAGCAACTGTCTGGCCTTCGATAGCATTGACAATCTCAGCCTCGATGGTGAGGTTGCCGTAGGTCGGGCAGTAAGGCTCAACCTGGCCGTTCTCCACAATGTGGTTGATGACCACCTGCGGCAGAGGACGCACGTTGATGACAACGGGCTCAGTTTCGGCGTAGCAGCCGTTACGATCGGTAACTCTCATCACGAAGGTGTAGTCGCCGGTGCCCGGGAAGACGATTTGGGTCGTAGTGTCGTTAACAGCGGTGAAAGTGACAGCTCTGCCGTTCACTTCTCTCCACTCATAGGTATAAGGAACGAAAGGTCCCATGATGGTGTCATCCGTGATATAGGTGACATCGAAATGCAGGTTGGCGGTGTCGCCGAAGCACTGGTTGCCGCTGCTGGTGACAGCATTCGGCTGGATAGCGATGTGCTCAGGACGATCGAGGAAGATGATGTCTTGTGCGAAGACATTACCGCATCTGTCGGTGATCTGAGCCACCACAGAGAGGTGGTTCTTCGATCTGAAGATATCAACACCGTTAATCGGGGACTCGGTCGTGTTCTCCCAGAAGAACTTGAGCGTGCTCATCAGGTAAGCGCTGTCGGTGCAGTTGTCGAAAACATGGGAAGCGACGGCGTTCACGAAGGTCATGCTGTCGGGAGAGTTGAAGGTGCAGTTGCCACCTTCGACCGGGAACAGGCGAATCAACGGGAACTCACCCTCGGCGAACACGAAGGTAGGCTTCGTGGTGTCGCGGGTCACGAAAACGTGAGCGAACGTCACGGCGTTACCGCAGTGATCCTTCACCGTGTAGGTTCTGGTCAGAGACTCGACACAGGTGGTGTCGGAAACGCTGCTCACCACGGTGGTCACATTATCAATGTAAAGGAGATCCTTGTCGCAGTTGTCATTGAACTCAATGTTAGCGGCAGCCTCAAGAGCGGCAATGGTCGTATAGACAGGAGCGTTGACAGAGTCGAGATGGCAGGCGAAAATCTCCGTCGTCACCGTGCTCTTGTTCACCGTAGGATTGATGGTGTCGTTAGCGACATAGTTGAACACAACGGGTTCAGACTTACAGCCGTTGCCATCCACCACATAGACCGTCGTCTCATAAGCGGTACGACAGCTGTCGAGGGCAGAGGTCTGGTTGTAAGCGGTCTGGTTCTTGACGTTAGTGGTGAAACCAGGAGCCTGAACGTGGAAAACGACATTGTTACGGTTAGCAGTTGTTCTTCTATTTGAGCTGTTGCTCGGAATATTATTAGGATTGGTATATTGAGTGCTACCATAATAGGCCATGCCCTTATTACCAGAACATTGAGAAGTCTTGAAATTATTGCCATAAGCAATCGTATTGTCAGAAGCGGCAGCAACCGTCAACACGAGGTTTTCGGTAGAATTGTAGAGATACGGCGTTTGAAGCTCAATCTCAACCAAGCCTTTCTCGTTGCAAACAAGCGTGCCCTCATAGACAGGAGTCAGGTTGTCCAAGAACCAAGCTCTTGTGGAAGTGTTGAAGGCAGATTGATTCGTCGTGTTAAGGTAGATGACCACATTCTTCGTCAGAGAAGTCGTGGAGTTCCAATCGAAGGAAATCTTGGTGATTTCACCAGTGCCAACCTCGGCCGGGGTGAAAATCTGTTGGGTGAAGGAATACTTCGCGTTCGTATAGAACGGGAAATAAGCGTTACCGGAGTTGCCGGTGCCCACAACATTGTTCTGGTCGGGAGCAACCGTCTCGCGCGTACCGTTGACCAGCACCTCGGTCACGTCACCGCCCCAATGATAGGTATAAGCGGCATCGGTGTTGTCGGGGTTGTTGTTGATCTTCACCTTCATGGTAGCCTCGCTGCCCGGGCAAATCACGCTCGGGATGGGAGCGACCTGAGCCAGTTCGGGAGTCTGGTGAATGGTCACCGTCAGGAAACTATACTGCTTCGACTCACAGTCTCTGTCATCATTGTAGGAGGTGGCGAAGAAATACAGCACCGTGTCCTTATTGATGGACGGGACATAGTCAATCAAGTTGACATTCAACTCGTTGGTCTTGCCAATATAGCTGTTCGTGTAAAGATGTGCGGTGAAATAATCATCATACCAAGAAGTGTAACCCGGTTTGCCAGGAATGACATAGCGAGCATTGCTATACCACTTCGTAGTATTCGCACATTTTGCATCCGGAACAGAGACAAGCTTCAACACCGTGTTCTCGTCAATGGTCTCCAAACAAACGTCGATATTCTCAGGAAGTGCCGGAGGATCCATTTCGAGGAACGTGACGGTCAGCGTCACGGGCTCGCCGGCGCAGACGATAGTGTCACGGTCGTTGGAATAGAACTGGTTGAAGTTGGTGTAGGTGTTCACCTGGCGGACAACGTATGTATAGGTGCCCACCACGGTGTCGATGTTCGGCATGGCATCATGCCAAGCATTGTTATAGTACCACATGAACTTATGGTCGGAAGTGTATTGCAGATCCAAAGAATCATACGTGATCATGCTGAGCAGTTGCTCAGGGCCGAAAGAGGAGCATTTGCAGAGCGTGTCTTTGTCTTTCAGGACAACCACCTCAGGCGTGTTGCGCACGAAGAAGTGGAATCTGTAGATGCTATCGGTTTCGAAATATTTGCAATCCGTATTGTCAAAAACATATTGGCCGAACACCACGTTGGTGTCGGGCATCGTCACATGGAAGTCATACTCGGGACGACCGAAGATGTAGTGTTCGTTTTCACAAACCTCTTTGGAGAATTCACCCAAGAAGGGGAATGCAATGGAGTCCTCGGCGAGGATTCTGCCGCAGCAGGACTGGTGACCGCCGATGTAGTCAGTCTCAGAGAGACCGCCGTTGCCGTTGTCTTTCCAAGTAGCGTTGTTCCAATCAGTACCGCCAAGGCGTTCGCGGACGCGCATGACGAGTTTGTAGTTACCAACTTGTTTCCATTTGATTTGGACAATCGTCCGAGTCTGCTGGAAGAAATCCAAGTACATATAGTCAAAATGCTGACTGTACAGGGTGAACTGACCGCCGGCTGGCACAATCTCGCCGAGCTGGGTCATCACAGCCATGGGAGTACCCTGCTCCACCTGCATGGCACCCGGGTAGTTGGCCGGGTCGTTGCAGGGACCATTCAAACCGTGAATGGAATCGTACAGGGTGTAGTTGCCCGAAACCTGGTCGCAATAGCCGAATCCGTTCGGAACCATGCCGCCCAACCAAGAAATCGACTGACACTGACCATATTGGTTCAGCTTGCTATACAGCGTATAGATGCCGAGATCAACATAGT
The DNA here is from genome assembly GCA_017527945.1 of Bacteroidales bacterium. Next base: position 36,392 of record JAFXPL010000157.1, read on the forward strand.
CGGACAGGTTGTCATTGACCAATTGGCCGTCACGATAGAGCAGCCAGTCAATGGACAGCTTGGTTTTGGGATCCAGGCCGCACAGATTGCAGAAATGCAACTCATACAGCTCCGTCACCTGCGGATGGGCGTTACCGAGGTACGCACCAGAGTTGGCGCTGTAGTAAGCGCTACCCAGGGTATGACTCAACGGTAATTTGCCCGTGTTCGGCATGTCAGCAGGAAGGTTCACTATGCCCGAAATGGTGTCCGGCTGCAGGTTCTCGATCCAGAACCCGCTTGCACAGCTACTGCTACCACCGACTTGCGCCCGCGTGCTGAAGCTCAAAAGCCCCAGCAGAATGCTTAGAAAGCAAATTGATAATAGTTTTTTCATACTGTTTTTGTTTAATTTGTAATTTATATTATTTATTTTTCTCTACTCGATTCGTTTTTAGCCTTTATGTCAACACTATACATTACTTTACATTATACATAATTTTTAACCTGCAAAAATACATTTTTTTTTCATTGTTTATCCTTCTATCTTATTTTTTTCGATTTTTTTTGATTTATTGTCTATATCTCTTGTAATCAATGTTTTACAATAAAAACACACGTTATCAATATTTATCAACACTTCTATACACCCCATAAACGGCCCCCCACTTCGCCCTTCCACAGCCTTCGCCGCCTATTACGATTCCTACACTTTTATACGACCATCAATCCCCTTTGGTTACACTCTATACGACACCCCCGCCCTGCCTACCTCGCCCCGACAAACAATATCGCGCCGAGAATCAAAAATTCCAGCGCGATTCGATTTAGTGCACGATACACACCATTGTCAGCGCGTTATCCTATATCTCATTCATTTTCACCAAATTAACCTCTAATCTTACTAATCTTACTAACCTACTAAACTACTAAACTACTAAACTATCGAATAATCTTAAACTCCGTCCTGCGGTTCGCCGCCCGGCCTTCCTCAGTGTCGTTCCCGGCCACCGGCATCCGCTTGCCATATCCCTTGTACTGCAGTCGGTCGGCCGGAATACCCTTGCCCACAAGATAGTCATACACCGACTTGGCACGGTTTTCAGACAAACGGTCGTTGTACTCATCGGTACCCTGGTCGTCAGTGTGTCCGCCAATCTCGATCCGCAGCCCGGCATTCTTCCGCAAGTACTCCACCAACTTGTCCAACTCCACAAACGATTCGGGTTTCAGCTCCGTGCGATCAAAATCGAAAAAGACATTTTTCAGCGTCACCACTGTGCCCACATCCGTAGGTTGCAGCAAAATGTCCTTCATGTAGGGAGAGAGTTCGTCGTAGGATTTCTCCACCTGGAAGTTTTCGGAGTAGAACGGATAATCGGGATGGGAAACATTGAGCAGTACATTGCTGCCCGTATGCACACAGGCGAGGTAGCTACCGGTCTGCGCGTCAGAAGTGGTCGAGGCGAGCAGCTGCTTGGTGTTCAAGTCAACCATTTCGAGACGGGCCGCCAAAGGATCGCCCGTGAAAGCATCACGCACATAGCCTTTTATGTACGTGACAGGGTTCGGGCGGAGGGCATCGTCCAAAACGAAGCTGTAAAGATCCAAACCGCCATAGCCGCCGTCCTTGTCGGAGGAGATGTAGGCCATCGTTCCTGACGCATTGATGAAAATGTTGATTTCGTCGGCGGGCGAGTTGATGGGATAGCCCATGTTGCGCGGTTCACTCCATGACCCATCGGGCTGCAGTGTCGCATAGTAGAGGTCGTAGCCGCCCATGCCGACCCGTCCGTTGGAAGCGAAGTAGAGCGTGCGCCCGTCACTGTGGATGAATGGTGCCGCATCGTCGCCAGGCGTGTTGATGGCGGGACCGAGGTTTTCCGGAATGGAGAACTCGCCCTCGGCCGTCATCGTGGTTTTCCAGATGTCCATTCCGCCGAAACCGCCCGAACGCGATGAGGCGAAATAGACCGTCATGCCGTCGGCGGCCATCGTTGGCTGACTCTCCCACGCATTCGTGTTCACCGGAGCACCGAAATTCCGGGGCCGCGACCAACGATCCCCGATGCGTTTCGCCCAATAGAGATCGCAACTGCCCATGCCGAAGTCGGCATCGCACATCGTGTAGAGCAGGTACTTGCCATCGGGCGAGAGGCACTGCGCCCCTTCGTTGTAGCCCGATTTCACAGGGCTTCCCAAAGCTTCACGCGAGAGCCACTCCCCGCCAGCATCTTTACGACTCGCATACAAATCTTCCTCGTTCAAACAGAACGCGCACACCGTCTGCTGGTCGCGCGGACGTTTCACTGTGAAAACAATCTCGCCGTCATCGGCCGTGATGGCCGCCAGATATTCGTCCCAATCGGAATTGATGTTCGACCCAAGATTCTGAAGCTCAAACCGTTTCGGATTTTTCATCTCCTCAATCGCAAACTTGCAATTGGCTATGGTCTTCTGGGCATCCGGATGCACGTCAGAATACTGGAGCCCTTTCTGCAGAAACAGCTGCAACGTGTTGAGCGCATACTCGTATGCACCGCACTTGGCGCCCTCATTCCCTGCGATGTAGTACAGCATCGGATCGGGTTCACCGATAAGTTCGATGGCTCGCTGATAGCAACGCATCGCCGAGTCGGAACGCAGGTTGAAATTATAGATGTCCCCCTTCATGACATAGATATCCGAATAGTTGGGGTCTTTCTGCTGCGCCTGGTTCAGGTAGGTCATGGCTTTGGCAAAATCGTTTGCCTGCATACACTGCTTGGCCTTCTCACACAAAGCGGCCGCTTTCGACGGCTTCTGTGCCACCATTCCGCATGGCATCAAACCCACGAAAACAGACATTAATATAATATATACTATATTTAATTTATTACACATAGCAGAATGTTTTTGCAATTTACCTTAGGAATACACATCAGAAAGATTCAGATTTCTAAGTTCTAAGCTCTAAGTTCTAAGCTCAAAAATCACCGACTACATACTATCAACAGCCAGTCGTTTTGCCTTTTCCCAATAGACATCCATCTCCTGCAAGGACATCTCCGTAAGATTGCGGCCATCTTCTTTGACCAACTTTTCGAGTAACTGGAAGCGTTTCATGAACTTACGGTTAGTCTTTTCGAGGGCATCTTCGGGATGGATATTAAGGAAACGGGCATAATTGATGAGGGAGAAGAGCACGTCGCCGAACTCCTCCTCCACCCGTTCGTGGCGGTCGTGGCAGACCTCCTCCTGGAGTTCGCCGAGTTCTTCCTGAACCTTTCCCCATACATCCTCCTTGTTGTCCCAGTCGAAACCGACTCCGCTCACCTTGTCCTGAATGCGGTAGGCTTTGGTGAGCGCCGGCATTCCGGAAGGGATACCGCCCAGCACAGAGCGGTTCCCTTCGGTCTGCAGCTTAATTTTCTCCCAGTTCTCATGCACCGCGTTGGCAGAATCGGCTTTCACGTCGCCATATATATGCGGATGACGCCGTATCAGCTTGTTGCACAGTTGGTTAAGAACATCCTTTATCTCAAATAGTTTCTGTTCAGACGCGATTTTCGAGTAAAACACGATGTGCAGCATCAGGTCGCCGAGCTCCTTGCACATATCCGGATAGTCCTTGTCCATGATGGCGTCAGCGAGTTCAAACGTCTCCTCGACCGTAAGATTCCGCAACGAATCGAACGTCTGCTCCCGGTCCCACGGGCACTTTTCGCGCAACTCGTCCATGATTTCCAACAGATGCCGGAACCCCGCAAGCGCGTCTGCGTATTTGTCTGGTTTTTCCATTTTGGTTATTGGTTGTTAGCTATTGACTATGACCATTGACTATGACCATTGACTATGACTATGACTATTGACTATGACTATGACTATTGACTATGACTATTGACTATGACTATGACTATTGACTATGACCATTGACTATGACTATTTTCTGTTGTCACTTACGTTATAGTTATTAGTTATTGTCATAGTTATTAGTTATTGTCATAGTTATTAGTTATTGTTATAGTTATAGTCACTTGTTATAGTTATTAGTTACTGTCATAGTCATAAATTATCAGTACGCCCTTGCGAACAGAACCCTCTGGTGCGAAGGTTTGCCCGTGAGGATGCACTTTCCTTCCTCTTGCGGATTGTTGAACGGGATGCAGCGGATGGTCGCCTTACACAGATCCTTGATTTTCTCTTCGGTCTCCGGCGTACCGTCCCAATGCGCATACACAAAACCGGGCTTGTTGTCGAGCAAATCGATGAATTCGTCCCAAGTGTCAGCCTTATAAGTATGTTCTTCACGGAACTTAAGGGCTTTATTGTACAAATTCTGTTGAATTTCCTCCAAAAGTTGTTGGATGTGTTCCACCAGCGTGTCGAAGGAGACATTGTATTTCTCCATCGTGTCGCGACGAACCACTTCGGCTTCGTTGTTCTCCATATCCTTGGGTCCGATGGCCACGCGCACGGGCACGCCTTTCAGTTCATACTCGTTGAACTTCCAGCCGGAACGCTTGGTGTCATCGTTGTCGAATTTCACGGCGATACCGAGAGCCTTCAGCTTCTGAACAAGCGTATCCACCTTATCTGCAATCTGTTGACGTTGTTCATCCGTCTTATAAATCGGAACAATCACCACTTGTATAGGGGCCAGGACAGGCGGCAGCACAAGGCCGTTGTCATCAGAGTGGGTCATGATGAGGGCTCCGATGAGACGAGTGGAGACGCCCCAAGAGGTGGCCCAGACGTATTCTTGCTCGTTTTTCTGATTGAGGAACTTCACGTCGAAAGCCTTGGCGAAGTTCTGGCCGAGGAAATGGGAGGTGCCGGCCTGAAGAGCCTTGCCATCCTGCATGAGTGCCTCGATGCAGTAGGTGTCGAGGGCGCCGCCGAAACGCTCGTTCGGGGATTTTACACCCATGACGACAGGGATGGCCATGTGCTTCTCCGCAAAATCGGCATACACATGAATCATCTTGTCGGTCTCTTCGAGTGCCTCCTCGCGAGTGGCGTGGGCGGTATGTCCCTCCTGCCAAAGGAATTCGGCCGTGCGGAGGAAGAGGCGGGTGCGCATCTCCCAACGAACCACATTGGCCCACTGGTTGCAGAGAATCGGCAGGTCGCGGTACGATTGAATCCAATTCTTGTAAGTGTCCCAAATGATGGTCTCGGAAGTGGGGCGAACGATGAGTTCCTCCTCCAACTTGGCCTCGGGATCCACGACCACGCCACCACCGTTGGGATCATTCTTCAGGCGGTAATGGGTCACCACCGCACACTCCTTAGCGAAGCCCTCCACATGACTGGCCTCACGGCTGAAGAAAGATTTCGGAATAAAAATCGGAAAATAGGCATTGGAATGCCCTGTATCTTTGAACATTTGGTCCAGCTGACGCTGCATTTTCTCCCAAATCGCATATCCGTAGGGCTTGATCACCATACAACCGCGCACGGAGGAGTTCTCCGCCAGGTCCGCTTTCTTCACAATGTCGTTATACCATTGCGAATAATTCTCTGCTCTTGAACAAAAATTTTTTGCCATAAACTCTTATATAAATTAACTTTTTAGTACTTTTGCCGTCTATTTGAAAATTAAGGTGCAAAAATAAAAAAATAAGAAATAAGGAGGACATTATGAAGAAACAAATTTTAATCGTTCTAAGCGTAGTAACCGGCTTGTTATCAGCCTGTTCAACAGCAAACTTCGCCTACTACGATGACATTTATTCATCCTCGGGCGAAAAAGTGGCACAAACCGCGAAGTCTGTTCCCACACAGACGACAGCTGCAAATCCTGCCGTGGAGGCCGATTCCATCATTTACGAGACCGATGAAAATGGCAACCTGCTCCGCACGCTGACCTACTATCCAGGCAGCACAGAGCCGGTGGTTACCACCTACATGGAGGTTGTCGATGACTCGACGTCCGCCCCTGTCGCTACCTCCGGCAACTATGATCCCGACGATTATTACGACTATGCCTACGCCTCGCGCATCCGCCGGTTCCACACCAACGTCTATGTCGGCTGGGGCTACTACGACCCTTTCTTCACCAACATGTACTGGTATGACTATCAACCGGCCAGCTGGGGGATAAGCATTTACATGGGCTATAACTGGTGGTGGCCCGGCTACTACCGTCCTTACTACTACTCCCCTTGCTGGTATGACTACGGCTGGCGCTACGGCTGGGGCTGGTGCGGTCCTCACTACGCCTGTCATGGCCCGTGGCACCACCATCACCACGGCTATGCCCCCATCGACTACTACCACAACCACCACGACCACAACAACAGCTATTACTATGGTCACCGCAACAATATCGGACCGTCCGTGGGCAACCCCAACAATGGCAACGACCGGGGCGAGCGCCCTGACGCCATAGCTGGCGCACACGGCTACGGCAATGGCGAAACCAACAACCACTACTCGGTAACGTCTTCACCGGTGGCCTTCAACCAACGTTACGACAATCTTGTCGCAGGCACCACCGGAGCCGGAAGCTCTTCCAACAACATCAGCAACAACAGCGCCACCTCCACCACGCCCACCACTGCTGGGAAAATGGTCACCGGTGCCCGCGCCGATGTCAACAACAACGTGAGACCCACAACCAACATTTCCGCACAACCCGCGAACACGGGCAGTTCCACGGTAAGACCCGCTACGAGCGATAGCAAAACCGTGAGTCCCTCCACCTCCACTGCACGCACCAACGTGCCCGTCACGAATGGCACCACCACGATCACCAGACCGGCTTCAACCAACACGGTCACCAGACCTGCCTCAACCAACACGGTCACCACTTCCCGGACAAACACGAACACCATCAGCAGACCTGCCACGAACAACACTACGGGCACTCGTCCGTCAAGAACCGTGACTCGCACCGTCGTAACTCCCTCTTCCACAACGGACAGACCTGCTAATGCCAGCGGCAACAGCAGAACCGTCACCCGCACCGTCCCCTCTACAAGCAGACCTGCAACCTCCTCATCTTCAAGAAACTACAATACTCCTTCGAGCAACCGTTCCAACTACAACACTCCTTCGAGCAGCAGCCGCTCCAACTACAACACCCCTTCAAGCAGCCGCTCCAACTACAGTTCTCCGTCAAGCAGCAGCCGCTCCAACTACAGCTCCCCGTCAAGAAGCAGCCGCTCCAACTACAGCTCCCCGTCAAGCAGCAGCCGTTCTAACTACAGTTCCCCGTCAAGCAGCCGTTCCAGCTACAGCTCTTCATCGAGCAGTCGTTCAAGTTACAGCAGCGGATCCTCGTACAGCGGCAGCTCTTCGCGCGGAGGCGGTTCCTACAGCGGCGGTTCCCACTCCAGCGGCGGCGGTTCCCACAGCGGCGGCAGAAGATAAGACAGTTTCAAGTTTCACAATTTCCCAATCACAATTCACCAATCACAATTCACAAGAAAATGAAAAGAATAGCGACATACATCATCGTAATCATGGGCATCTTCGGTTTGGCAAATGCCCAGGGAGACTATGAAGCGTTCACTTTCTCTCAGACCGATTATCTGGGAACGGCGCGGTTCATGGGTGCCGGCGGGGCCTTCGGGGCCACGGGCGGCGACTTCTCCGCGTTGAGCACCAACCCCGCCTCCATCGGCCTCTACAAACGCCATGAGGTCACCATCACCCCGATGGGTCTCGCCTTCGGATACACCGACACCTACTACCACAACGAGAAAAGCTCCGCCCAAAAGTTCAAATACACGGTCCCGCAAGCCGGCATCGTGTTGGCCAAAGGTCTTAACCCTGTCAGCGATTGGAAATTCTGGCAGTTCGGCTTCGGGTACAACCGTCTCATGGACTTCAACCAGACTTTCCGCGCCAACGCTCAAGCGACCAACACATTGGCGGACATGATTGTGCCCCATGCCAACGGCACCGACTACAACAACCTCCGGGGTGATGCTCAGCTGGCTTGGTACACCTTCGTCATCGACACGCTCCCTGGCCTGCATGACCAATACTACAGTTACTTCACCGGCGAAAACCTCAACCACCAGGCCGTTGTGACACGGAGCGGTTCCATCGACGAGATGGTGTTCTCTTTCGGTGGCAACTATAACGACAAACTCTACATCGGGGCCACCCTCGGATTCCCCTTCCTCTCCTTCCGGGAGCGGACCACCTACACCGAGTCGCCCGCAGATGCTGACAACATCCTGGGTATCCGCGACTACACGGTCTATTCCGACCAGCGCAACTCGGGTGCGGGCGTCAACCTGAAACTGGGTTTCATCTACCAGCCTGCCGACTTCGTGCGCATCGGTGCCGCCTTCCACACGCCCACCTACTTTTGGAGAGTCAAGGACAACTTCAGCCGCGAATTCGTCTCACGCCTCTCAAATGGAACCATTTTGGACCATTTCCCCAACAACCAACCCCTCGCCTACACCAACATCAACTCCTTCACGCTGACCACCCCGCTGAAGTTCAACGTCAACGCCTCGTTCCTCATCGCCAAGCGCGCTTTCCTCGCCGCCGAATACGAGTTCCAGAACTACGGAATGGCCTCGCTTTACGATGACAATTACGACTATATCAAGGAGAATGACAATATCCGCAACAAATACGGCGTTGCCCACAGCGTTCGCGTGGGCGGTGAAGTCAATCTCACCCAAGGATTCGCGCTCCGCGCCGGCTACCGTCTGAAAACATCTCCCTACAAGTTGTCCGACAACCCCTACAACAACACCACGCACTACATTTCCGCCGGACTGGGCTTCCGCGGCAAAGTCTTCTTCGCTGACCTTGCCTACGTCTATCGCATGAACAAAGACGCCTACTGGCTCTACGATGCCTACGGCACCCCCTGCAACTACAAATCTAAAACCCACAACGTCGTTGCCACCATCGGTTGCAAATTCTAAGCGTGGGGTCGCAAACCTTGCGTCCCTAACCTACTAACCTACTAACCTACTAACCCTTGAGACAAATCATCATCATCATAACTTTTATAGTCGCCCTGGGCTGCACCAATGCCCAGGAGCGACTTTTTTTCATGCCCTCCCCTTGTGAAAGTGTGACCACCGACCTTCAAGGGAACCTTTTCGTCACAAACGGCGCAAGCCTCGACAAGTTCACCGTTGACGGCAACAAACGATGGAACTACAGCAACCCCTCCTATGGCGAAATCACACGGGTGGATGCAGGTATCGCATCCAAAATTCTGATTTTTTTTCGGGAAAACGGCATTATCATGCTTCTAAACAATGAATTAGCTCCTATCGACAAGCCGATGAACCTTTTCGACAAATCGTGGATGACCATCAGTCTCGCAGCCATGGGCAACCCGAACCAGATTGTGCTTTACGACGATGCCAACCAGGAACTGATTATCACTGACCTAAGCCTTAATGCACTGTCTCGCTCACAAGTCACATTCCCCGGAGAGTTCCATCCAACCGATATGCAAGTGGTGCCCGAACACCGCATCGCCCTGCTGGACACCGCGCACGGCATCTGCCTTTTCGACTTCTACGGCACCTTCGAGCGGGAAATCCCGATTCCCGGGATAACAGCTATGCAACTGATGAAAAACAGCATTATCTATCTAAAAGACAATATCTTGTGGATATATAACTTGCCCACCGACAGCACACCTATGACCATTCAGCCTTTAAATATAAAAATGCCGGATGCAGTACAGTTCCACATCCAGCAAAAATCATTGTATTATATTGACAACCAAAAAGTTGTCTTCAAATCAAATCTCCAAGACTATCCCTGAATCTGACCTCTGAACTCGTTCAAGCGGTTCTCGAACTTCTTGATTCCGAAGAGTGCCACGAGATAAGCCACACCGTTAAGAATGATACCAATGCCGATGAGAACGGAAAGGGTTGTACCAGCGGCCTTTGGGTAAACAAAGCCGAGGATGCCCAAACCAGCTGCCACAAGGCCGAGAAGACAAATGCACCACCAGTAGGAGAAGCCCACCTTCTTGAAGTCGAAGGCCTCAATAATCAAGGTGATGCCTTCCACCATGACCCAAAAAGCGAACACGAACGGCAAGGAAGCCGCAACAGCCGGAGTGGTGGCGAGGAAGAAAATGCCTAAAAAAATCTGCAAGAGGCCTGAAAGCATACGGGTTCCGCTATTCGGGAGAAACATCTGTGTCCTAAAAGTAAAAATCAAGGTAAACAGACCCGACATCAAAATAATACAGCCTAACAGCCAAGCACTTGCGAACAAAGTTTCCATAGGTTTGCACAGGCAAACCACACCTAATACAATGAGTGCGATACCAGCAATCGCTAACCAAATCTTTGTACTTTTCTTCATATTGACGGTTTTTATAATTTAACGCGGCAAAAGTAACATTTTTACCGACCCGATATTCACTCGCCATTTCCAACGACAGGCAAAGACATTAAACACCCATTGCCCTGTCCCGCTGAAACTCAGCAAGCACAATCCGCAATTCCCAAAACTCAACCTCCTCCCCCAAGACCTCACGGGCTTTTCCAAGGGAGGAATCGCCGGTGGATTCGAAATAATCCCGGATGGTCGCTATTTTCTCCGGACTCACGAAACGGTCGGCATCAAATTCGCGCTCGGCGACCAGACGTGCGAAATGGCCGTAGATGGTGCTGACCGCAAAATTGCGTTCCCGCGCAATCTCCTCGACGGTCATCCCCTTCTCCACCATATCACGAGTCTGACGGTACGTACTGCCTTTCTTGATGTTCGTCGCCACCTCCGGCTCTTCCTCCCTCACCGGTCCGGCATACTTGCGCACAATCGCGATGAGTTCCTCGCCATAGCGCTTCACACGTTTCGGCCCCATGCCGTCCGCAGTCTTCAATGCACGCAACGTGGTCGGCTTTTCCTTCGCTATGGATCGCAGCGTCTGATTGGGCAGAATCCGATACAACTCCACCCCTTCCTCATCCGCCTTTTCGCTTCGCCAAGCCGCCAATGCCGCATACAGCGGGTTCTTCCCCATCGTATCGGCTTTGATGGCCACAGGCTTCCCTTCAGCTTTCTCCGCATTCAGCACCGCCGCCGACTTCGTCTTTTGGTACTCCCCCACATCGAATCCCGTCTTGCAAATCTCCAAGCAACTTCTTTTGATGGAAACATCCTCATTCAAAGTCTTCAAACTTTCCGTAATCTGCTCGTTCAGAGCCTGGTTGTCGGTTTTAAAAGGGAGGTCGGCGACTCCATTGACTATCGAATCCAATTGGTCAAGAAAATAAGCGGCCCCCTTCCTTATCCGTTCCTGGAGTTGTTCATTCTGCTCACATAACACCGTTCCTTGGTGCTGGCGACGTATCTGCTTGGAGAACCGGACTCCTATCTCAACCACCTCATCCCGAAGCCGTTCCATCCGAAGGGTCAAATCCTGCACCAACGCATCCTCGAAGAGTTTTCGATGCGCGACCACGAGTCCGGCAATTCGACCCAAGTCCCGGTATATCTGCTGAAAATCAGTCAAATCCAGCATATTCTCCAGCTCATACTGATGACGGAGCAGATCCACTTTCTCCCTCGACGGCTCCCTTTCGGGCATCTGGCCCACAAAACTATCTACTTTGTAGTCGCTCACCAACGCGCTGGCCGACAAGCGGGTCTTCAACACCAGCCCGGCCAACGAAGTGCAACGGCTCAAGGCCACATACACTTGCCCGTGCGCGAAAGCCCTGCCAGCATCCACAATCAGCTTGTCAAAAGTCAAACCCTGGCTTTTATGGATGGTGACCGCCCATGCCAAACGCAGCGGAATCTGCACGAAACTCCCTATCTCTACCTCTTCCACCTTCTGGGTTTCTTCGTTCAGGCGGTACTCATTCTTCGCCCAAAGGGTTTTCCCGACGCTTATACGCTCCTCCCCGCAAAGCACCTCCACCGTCCCTTCTTTGGCATCATAGTCAACCAAAACACCGAGTTTCCCGTTAAAGTACATTTTCTCCGGATCCGGGTCGTTGCGGATGAACATCACCTGCGCCCCGACTTTCAATTCCAAGGTTTCCTTGGTCGGGTACATGCTTTCCGGGAAAATTCCCTCTATTTCCGCTTCGAAGACCAGCTTTCTTCCCTTCAGCGCATTCAGTTTCGTTTCATTGATATGGTCCGCCTGGTAATTGTGGGTAGTCAGCGTGATGTAGCCGTCCCCGTCTTTCGGCTCAAACTCCGGTTGATAGCGCGAGTTCAGGATTCGGACACAGGCCTCATCCATCTGGTTGTCACGCACTTTGTTCAGGATATTGATAAAATCCGTGTCGTGCTGGCGGTAGATATGGTCCAGTTCGACACACACATACGGGGTTTTGCGAAGCACGTGGCTACCGAAGAAATAGGTGGTGTCGTAATAGGGGGCGAGGATTTCCCACTCTTCGGGCTTGGCCACGGGCGCGAGCTGGTGCACATCCCCGATCATCAGCAGCTGCACGCCTCCGAAGGGCTGCAACGAGCGGCGGGCGCGACGGAGCACGGCGTCCACGGCATCCAGCACATCGGCACGCACCATGCTGATTTCATCGATGATGAGCAGTTCGAGGCCGCGCAGGAGCTTCAGCTTCGTCTTCCGGATCTTCTGGAACTGCACATTCAGCGATTGCGAAAGCATGCGTCCACGTCCTTCCTGCAACGGAGCGTCCTCCGGGATTTGCGGTCCGAAGGGAAGCTGGAAAAAGGAGTGGATGGTCTGCCCGCCCGCATTGATGGCCGCCACACCCGTGGGCGCCACCACGGCCATCCGCTTGCTGGTCTTTTGCGGCAGACTTTTCAGGAAAGTGGTCTTCCCCGTACCTGCCTTGCCGGTCAGGAAAATGTGGGAGTTGGTATATACCACCAACTCTTCAACAAACTTAAGTTTTTGATTTACAAAGTTTTGATCACTCATGGTTCTCTTCTTCGTGACAAATATTTTTCCTTTTCATTTCAGTTGGCAAAGATACAACAAAATCAGTACGTTGCCAAGGGCTCAGCATACTTTTTTGTGGTATTTAGGGAAACCGGATTGTTTACGCTTTTGTCAACTAGTTCCTCTTGGCCTGCAAAAATTTGAGTCAATAAAATAAAATATCATAGAGCAGACCGAACGAAAGAATTATTTTGTAACTTTGCGGCGTCATATTTTCAGACTTGGCCTGGCATGGTTCGCAAAAGCTGAAGGCATGGCGTTGAAATAGAACAAATGAAGCCTCCAAAGCGCAAAAACGATGCAACAGATTATCACATCAGTATTCCTACTATTTATAGCCATGTCGTGCCTCGCCCAGGAAAACCTTCCCCGCACCTACGACTACGATGCCGCAGGCAACCGCATTCTGCGAGCCACGGTTGAGGTCGATGCCAAATCGTTGCAGTCTGGGCAATCTGTCATGAGTGCCAGTGAATCAACTTCAGACCGCTATTATGAAGAACTCATCGGGGAAATCAATGTGAAAGTCTTCCCCAATCCCACGCATGGTTTGGTCACGTTGCAGTTCGGGCAGCCTGTTGCCGGCAGCTATTACCGGCTTTCCAATCTGGCAGGACAGCTGCTTTCAGAGGCGTGGATTACAGGAACAACGATAACCATAGATCTTTCAGCGTATAAAACAGGAGTTTATATGCTGA
>JAFXPL010000158.1 GCA_017527945.1 Bacteroidales bacterium
GTAGCAAGAGATAAATGGCAATAAGCAGGCCATTTAAAGATGAAACAAACAAAAAACGTAAAGATATGAAAAAGACTATCGTAGCCACCATAGTGGCAATGTCAATGTTCGCCGTGGGGTGCAACCACGGCAGCGGCGAGCTGGTCAACGAGAAACAGGCCGCCGTCATCGAGCAGTATGTAGAACACACTGTCGCTCCCACGTACAGCAATCTGGCGAGCTACACCGAACGGTTGGTTGATGAGCTGAAGGCCTTCAAGTCCTCCGGCTCGCAGGCTGACCTCAACAAGGCGTGCGAGACCTTCCTGACCGCCCGTGCCTGGTGGGAGAAGAGCGAGGCCTTCCTGTTCGGCGCCGCCAACGACTTCGGCATCGACCCGCACATCGACTCCTGGCCGTTAGACGTGGCCGCCTTCAACACCATGATGAGCAACACCGCCCAAATCCAGGCCATGGATGCCGAGGACGGCGATGTGTATGCCGGCGAGAAGCTGGGCAACTCCCTGCTCGGGTTCCACGGCATCGAATACATCCTGTTCAAGGACGGCCATGCGAAGAACGCCTCGGAAATCTCGGAATTGGAGATGATCTATGCCGTGGCGGTGGCTGGCGACCTCCGCAACCGCTGCTTCCAGTTGGAAGTGAGCTGGGTGGGCGACGCCGCCCCGAAATCGCACCGCGACAAGGTGGACGAGCTGGAGCTGAACACCACGGTCAACAGCAGCGGCAGCAGCTACGGCGACAACCTGAAGAACTCCGGCAACCCGGGCAGCACCTACGCCAGCACCGTAAGCGGCCTCATGGCCATTATCGACGGCTGCAAGACCATCGCCGACGAGGTGGGCACCTCCAAGATCGGCAAGCCCCACAACGGCGAAGACCCCGACTACATCGAGTCGCCCTACAGCCAGTGCTCCATCGAGGACTTCTACAACAACATCATCAGCATCCAGAACGCCTACTACGGCGGCATTGAGGGACAGCGCAACGACAAGCTCTCCCTGCACACCTACGTCAAGAAGATGGACTCCAAGCTCGACAACGAGGTGGAGGAGGCCATCAGCAACGCCCTGGCCAAGATCCAGGCCATGCCCGCCCCCTTCGTGCAAAATTACACCAACTCGGCCAACGGCGATGCCATCGAGGCTTGCCAAAACCTCGACGACGTGCTCTCCAAGGTGACCGACGCGCTCCGCAACTACGAAGATTAACCCCATGAACAAGCACAGCGCAGTGTAGAGATAACAAAAAAGAAAGAATATGAAAAAAATCCTAATCCTCATCATAGCGGCCGCCCTTTTCGCGAGCTGCAACAAACCCGAGAACAGCGAAATGTCATGGATCGAGGAGGAAACCTATGCCGGCGGCAAGTTAGGCACCACGTTCAACAGCTCCTCGTCGGCCTTCGAGGACCCTGCCCCGGCGGTCACCGACATTGCCGCCTTCAAGTACGGCGAGTACCTGTTCGAGCGCGACTTCAACATCAACACGCCGCCGTTCAACGGTCTCGGCCCGCTCTACATCCGCAGTTCCTGCATCGCGTGCCATCCCGGCTACGGCCACGGCAAGCGCATGGACCGCTATGCCGCCGGCGACTGGGGCAACGGCTACCTGCTGGTGGTCACCGACCAAAACGACAACTACGTGACCTCGCTCACGGGCATGCCGCAGACAAAGGCAGTGACACCATTCAAGGCCCCAATCGACGAGAGCCAGATCCAGATCAGCTGGTTAGATTACACCGACGAATGGGGCAACCGCTTCCCGGACGGCGAGACCTACAGTCTGATCTACCCTGAGGTCACCATCCCCGCCTCCGCCTACTACGTGCCTTTGGAGGTCAACGGCATGCCAGTACCCTACGGTACGGAAATCGTGCGTTTGGAGAGCACCATCGGCATCTACGGGTCGGGGCTGTTGGACGCCATCCCCGACGACTCGCTGAAGGCGCAATACCAGCGCGAGTACAACGCCGGCGCACAGCTCAACCCTGCCATGTGGGCAGGCAATGACTGGGCACCGACGGGACTCTACGGCAAGACCAACCATCCGAAACGGTTCACCTACGCCTGTTCACGCGGCCCTCTGCAGGACGGACCCGGCGCGAACGCCATCTGGAACATCACCAACGTGACCCGAGGCGACCGACGTTATCACTACATGACCGAGACCTACGCCCGCGTGGCCTCCCGCGACCCGGAGGTGCAGGCCAGCTTCTACGCCTATTTCCCGGAATATAACATCACCGGAAATCCCGAGACAGACATCTACAACTACCTAATGAGCAAGGAGTTACCAGCCGAGATGAGCAACGATGACTATGTAAACCTGATGGTGTGGCACCGCGGCTTGGCCGTACCCGCCGCACGTAACCTCAAAGACGAGGAGGTGCAGAAGGGACGCAAAATCTTCCGCGAAATCGGCTGCGCCACCTGTCACCGTCCCAGCTGGACCACCGGTTCAGACCGTTTTACCGACCCCAACGGCTTCTTCACCACCGGCGACAACCGCCTGCCGCGCTATCCCAACCAGAAGATATGGCCCTACACCGACATGGTGCAGCACCGTCTCTGCATGAAGAACGACATCCGCACGGGCTGGTGCAGGACCACCCCGCTGTGGGGCCGCGGCCTCTCCGCCGTCTGCACCGGCGCCAGCGACCGCCTGCATGACTGCCGCGCCCGCAACGTCATCGAAGCCATCATGTGGCATGGCAGCTCCCAAAGCGACGCCCGCAAGTCTGTGGAAAAATTCCGCAACCTCAGCAAGGAGGAGCGCGACGCTGTGGTGAAGTTCATTAATGCGATTTGATTTCCAACCCCACACTGCGCTCCCCCGTCGCTTGTGTGGGAGGCATTAACACTTCGTGCATCTTGCCTCTTCGAGGCTGTTTAAGGAAAAAGTTTTTTTAGTATTTTTGTACCCTCTTTCTTTTTTCATTCATAATTCATAATTCATAATTAAATGAAACTCCTCCGTCACCTCCTCTCCTCCTTCCTCATCGCCTTGATTGTCGCCATGGCGGCGGGCACGTTTGTGGAAAAGTTCCACGGTTCCGACTATGCGCTAAGCCACGTCTATGGCTCGTGGTGGTTTGTCGGGCTGTGGGCACTGCTCGCCGTCGGCATGATTGCGATGATGGTGACCCGCAAAAGCTGGCAACGCCCCGTGGTCTGCGCCCTGCACTCCTCCGTCCTGCTGATCCTCCTCGGCGCCCTGCTGACGATGCTCACCGGGCAGCACGGCGAGATGACGCTGAACCCCGGCAAAGCCATCAACCGCTTCACGGTGGAGCACCATGGCGAAAGCAGCGAAGCCAGCCTACCCTTCTCGCTGACCCTCGACCGCTTCGAGGTGGAGACCTATCCCGGCACGCATTCGCCGATGGACTTCGTGAGCTACCTCAAGGTCAGCGACAACGGCAAAATCACCGATGCCAAAATCTCCATGAACCACATCCTGAAGTACCGGCACTACCGCTTCTACCAGAGCGACTACGACGAGGAGGGCAACTCCGTGCTGGCCGTGGCCCACGACCCCTGGGGTGTCGGCGTGACCTACGCGGGATACTTCCTGCTGTTCGCCGCCCTCATCGGACTGTTCTTCGAGCGCAACGGACAATTCCGCCGGCTTTTGCAGAAGACGGCCGGAAAAGTTGCTGTCGTGTTTGCCCTGCTGACCTTTGCCGCCGCCCTTCCCGCGCAGGCCGCCGACAAGCCCCGCGCCCTGCCGCGCGAGAGTGCCGACAAGATGGGCCAAATGTACGTGATGTACAAGGGGCGTGTCTGTCCGCTGCAGACCCTCGCCAAGGACTTCACCACCAAACTGTGCGGCGAGGCCCACTATCGTGGCTACACGCCGGAACAGGTCTTCAGCGGTTGGCTCTTCTACTTCGATGAATGGAAAGACGAGCCGATGTTCAAGATCAAAGGCGACTATGTGCGCGAAAAACTCGGCATTGACGGAAAATATGCCCGCCTGTCTGATTTCGGCGACCGATACGGGCAGTACAAACTCGACGGCGTGGTCAAATCGCTGCCGATGGGCGATCCCAAACGCAAGAACTTCCGCGCCGCCGATGAGAAATACCAACTCATCAACATGCTCAACAACGGCAAGTTGCTCAAGATGTTTCCCCACGCCGACAGCACCAAGGAGGTCACGTGGTATTCGCAGAACGACGAGCTGCCCTTAAGCATCTCCGACGACGAATACCTCTTCATCCGCAAACAGCTGAGCCTTTGCCAGGAATATGCCGTGACGGGCGATTTCGAGGCGTTGGACAAAATCTTTGAGAAGACCAGGCTCTATCAGGAGAAGTACTCCCTCGGACAAGTGCAGCCCAAGGCACAGTTCCGCGCCGAACGGCTCTACAACAGGCTCACAGCCGGCCGCTGGCTCGCCATGGTGACCATCACCATCGGGCTGGTCTGTTTTGCGGCGGCCTTGATATGCCTCGGGAGGAACCGCAAGCTCTACAAGCCGGTCTATGGGATGTCTGTGCTTTGGGTGTCGCTGCTATGCCTTTTCCTGGCCACAGTCTTCATCCTGCGCTGGATTGCCGGCGGCCACGTGCCGATGGCGGGCAGCTTCGACTCCATGAACCTGCTGGCGTTGAGCATCTGCATCCTCACGCTGATTCTGCTTCGGAAATACGAAATGGCCCTGCCTGCGGGACTGCTGATGGCCGGTTTCGTGCTACTGGTGCAGATGATGGGCGGTTCCAACCCTCCCGTCACCCATCTGATGCCCGTGCTGACCTCCCCGCTGCTCAGCCTTCACGTCACCGTCATCATGATTGCCTACGCGCTGCTGTTCTTCGTCATGCTCAACGGCATCAGCGCAGTGGTCGTGCGCCTCGTGCAGCCCGCCAACACGGCCTATCTGGAGCGGCTTCGCGACATCAGCATGATCCTGCTCTACCCAGCGGTGGCGCTGTTGGCGGCGGGCATCTTCATCGGCGCGATATGGGCCAACATCTCGTGGGGCAACTACTGGTCGTGGGACCCCAAGGAGGTGTGGGCGCTTATCACACTGTTGATCTATGCCGCCCCCTTGCATAACACCCTCTGGAAAAACTTCCAAAAGCCGATGTTCTTCCACATCTACGGCATCCTGGCGTTCCTGAGCGTCGTGATCACCTACTTCGGGGTGAACTTCCTGTTGGGCGGCATGCACAGCTATGCGTAGCAACAGCCTGAAGATAAAGGAATTAGCAATTAGCAATGGTAAGTCTTTCTCCGTGAGTTCCGAATGATCCACAAAGAAAACGGTCACCGCCGAAGATGCATCCTCGGCAGCATCACCGCCGACTCCACGAGGTCGTTCTCGCCGCGCCAGGCCGCCACAAAGGCCACCTCGGCCGCATAGACCGTGAATCCTTGCCGGAAAAGTTCCTGCAGCTCGTGGCGCTTCTTCGCGGAAAGAACCGCCACGCAGTCGCCCGCCGCCGAATAGAAACCGTTGTCCTTGAACCATAGCGGCTGCCCGCTGCGCAACGACAGAATCTCCGCCTTCTTATCCTTGAAGTAGTCCAGATAGACATCTCTATGGGTCAGCTGCACGGAGATGTCGTTCGGCGCGCTGTACAACGTGCGGTCTTCCTCATAGTCCATATCTTGATGCGAAATCCCATCGAAAAGCGGCGTGCAGGTGTGGAGGTACAGCGCTTTCCGGGCGCGGGTCATGCCCACATACAGCTTCCGGATGTTCTCCGCCGACTCCTCTTCATTCCGCGCCAGCATCATGTACACCGTGTCGAACTCGCGGCCTTTGGTCTTGTGAATGGTGGAGACCAACACGGTCTGCTTATCAGCGAAACAGAAGTCCTCGATGTTGGACTCGAACACGAAATCGCCCAAGTCGCTGCGATATTTCACCCGGTTAGTGCTTTCAAAAGCGTGAAAGAAGCCTTTCAAGTACTCTTGCAGGTCGCTTTGCGCGTACGTGCTGAAAGTTTTCTCCTTCGCCTCCTTCCAGGCGGTGTCCGAAATGACCGGCGTGGAAGTCCGCCTGTCAACCTGCTTCAGGAAATAGCGGATTTCCGCCAGGTCGGCCAGCCGGAACGAGCCGCCTGACTGTATCAGCTTGGTACGGAATCCCTCCTTGAGCAAAAGCCCCGCCATCTGCACCGCCTCGTCGTTGGTGTTGGTCATCACACAGACAGTTCCTTCTATCCCATTGTGTCTCAGTTGATTGATAATAGGTGTGTATAAGTTTGTACTCAGGTGTCTGGTCAGATGAACCAGTCCCGCCTCCTGGCTGATTGCTGTGCAATCCCCCTTTTTCATCCGATTGCCTAAACGCTGGATGAAACGGCCGGTAAAGCGTACGATATTTTGGCAACTGCGGTAATTGTCGTTCATCTCGTACTGAACAGCCTGGAAATCAGTGATGAACGACCGCATGTATTTGGAATCCGATCCGCGAAACTGGTAGATGTTTTGGTCGTCGTCGCCGACGGCGATCACGCGCATCTCTTCGTTGTGCCGCATCAGGGCGCTCACAAGCGCGTATTCGTCGGCATCCATGTCCTGGGCTTCGTCAATCACCAAAACGGTTTTCCCGATCTTGGTGGGCTCCACCTCGCCATTCTCAATCATGTCAGCAGCCATACGAACCACCTGGTTCATGTCTTCCAGATTCCCCATTTTTCCTATCAAATCAAAGCTATAGGAGTGGAAGGTCTTGATGTCCACGAAATGGGCGGCGCCTCCAATCAGCTTGATTAACCGTTGTTTGAACTCGATGGCTGCGGCGCGGGAGAAGGTCAGCATCAGCAACTGTTCGTGTTTCACGTCTTCCATCAGCAGCAAGGAGGCCAATTTGTGTACGAGCACCCTCGTCTTTCCGCTTCCCGGCCCGGCCGCCACCACAATGCACTTCGACTGTTTGTCTTGGATGATTTCCCGCTGTTTTTCAGACAGTTCGCCAAAAAGCTGCCGGCATTTCGCCGTCGTGATGTTCTTCTCGATTTCTTTTGCTCTGTCCCCCTTGAAGTATTGGCTGACAAACTGCTTGTGGTCTAACAGAAAATAGTCCTGCACAAACTGCAACGCCGCGCCGTAGTCCTTGACCATCAGGTTGGCGTACTCGCCGACAATGTGTATCTGCCTGATTTTCTGTTTGTAAAACTCGTCCAACAGCCGGTAGTCCTCCTTTTTGTATTTGTACTTCATGTCGATCAGGCGGCGGATCTGCATGGCGTTGTAAACCACCATGAACCCGCCTTCCAACTTCAACGCCCCGATTTTGCCGAGGTAGAGCAGCGCCTCTTCCACATCGCCGATGGTGCACGGTTTTCCCGAAGCGTCCATCCGGATTTGTCCGGCGAACTGCTTCTGAAGTTCCGTGACCGAGAACTGCACCATTTTGAACTCGTCGGACGAGTTTTCAGCCTCCTTCGCCGGCAGCGCGTAGAGATTTTCGATGATGAACCGGCAAAGTTCAATACGAAGGCTGTTTTTTCGCGAAACGGTGGCGATGTCTTTGTTCAAGGAAAAACGCACCAAGCCTTTTTCGATGTTCTCCTTTTTCTTGATGTAGGATTTGATGCTCAGGAAAAAGAGGATGGTCCGGATATTCCGAATGCTCGAATCGTGGATTTCGGCCTTTAAGGCACTTTCATTCAGTTCTTTATAGGAGATTTCGATTTCATTGTCCCGGGATGCAGCCATCGCCAAAAGGAACTGTTCGAGCCTGGCGAACGACTCGAACCGTTTCTAGGATTTCTTCTCGTTGTCGGTTTTATGGATCAGGGCGGACATGTCGCGGGAGTCGGCCAGGATTCCCTCCTGCCGCATCAGGTTCACGGCTTGAATGACCTCGGCTTTGGTCATGCCCAGCATGTCGGCCAGATAGTCCACGCGAGCTCCGGATTCCATAGAGCCAGCATTCGCCTTGTATTTACTGGAAATCAAGGATTTGATGATGCGAATAGCCTGCTCCCGTTCATCGTGGGAGAAGAACGAGGAGTGGTCAATGCGCAGGCGGGCCTCCTCCATGTTTTTGACCAAGATGCCTGTGGCGAACACGCGGGGCACGTTGTTGCCGCGACTGACGTAGCCGGCTTCCTCTAACGCCGCCACCGCCGTGCGCACACGGGTCTCGATGTCCGCCACCTCGTCGTTCCAACCGGCTTGCCTCGCAATCTCCAGCGCGGAGCAACTCACCGACTTCCGCTGCCGCGTGAGGTCTTTAATGGCTTTCCAAACCTGTTGTATCTCACTGATACTCAGTTTTGTCTGATTCAATAAAATGAAATGCTTGTCCAAGTCGTAGTCGCTGAACAGAATGTAGCATTGGGCGTTGAGTTGCGGGTCTCTTCCGGCGCGTCCCGCCTCCTGCACGTAGTTTTCCAGCGAGTCGGAGATGTCATAGTGGATCACCATGCCCACGTCTTTCTTATCGACCCCCATCCCGAACGCGGATGTCGCCACGATCGCCCGTACCTGGTTGGTGATGAAGGCGTTCTGGTTGGCGATTTTGTCGTTGGAATCCATTTTGCCGTTGATGGGCAGGGCGGGAAAGCCGTCGCTGGTCAGCTTTTCGGCAATCTCCTTTGTCTTGCGCGTGCGGGAAACATAGATGATGGTCGGCGACTCGTTGGTGGTCAGCAGGTTGCGCAGATGGTTGTATTTGTCCTCCTCCGTTTCGGCATGGATGACGGCGTAGCGAAGATTTGTTCTTGTCGCGGTGGAGGCGAACAGTTCGAGCTCCAGTCCCAATTTCCGCTGGAAATAGTCGCGAATGTCGGAAATGACCTTCTGCTTGGCGGTGGCGGTGAAGCAGGAGACCGGGATGGCCACGTGGTTCCCCTTCGAGTCCTGCAATTTCCGGATGAAGTCGCCGATGTAGAGGTAATCGACGCGGAAATCGTGGCCCCAAGCGGAGAAACAGTGCGCCTCGTCAATGACAAAACGCACCACGTTGCGGGAAAGGAGCAGCTTTTCGATGGTTTTGGAGCGCAGCATCTCCGGTGCGATGTAGAGGAGCGACACGCTGCCGTCGGCGACCCGCTCGAAGGCGTTTGCGCGCGTGATGGGATCCAGCAGCCCGTTGATGGAGACCGCCTCGGTGATTCCTTTTTCCGCGAGGTTATCGACCTGGTCCTTCATCAGCGACTGCAGCGGCGAGACGACCACCGTGAGCCCGTGCTCGTTCCGCCCCGCCATGATGGCCGGGAGCTGGAAGGTCAGCGACTTGCCGCCGCCAGTGGGGAAGATGGTGAGCAGCGACTTGCCATCGACCGCCGCCTGCACCGCCCGCGCCTGCATCGGCTCGCCATCGAAAGTGCGGAACTCCTTGTAGCCGAAGACGGATTGCAGGTTCTTGTGGATGTCTAATCGTTCGTCGCAATAGGTGCATGATTGGTGGCACGGGGTACTGCAAAGCACTTTCAAGACATGCTCGACGACTGGGAACTGGTGGAGCACCCACGGCGGTGTGATGGAAAAGGCGTCGCCGCTGTGGATGAGGGCGAGAGCGTAGGCCAGCTCAATCGGGTGCGCCTTGACGAGCCCGGCGACATCCGCATGGTCGCAGACCAGCCCCTTGAATTGCGCTTGGATAAGTCCGACCAAGTCCTCTTGCGTCTCCTCAACGCCGAGATAGTCAAAAAACCCCTTGAACTCCTCAAAGCGGTGCAGCAGTTTGTAGTAGATGGACCGCAACTCCTCCGGCAAGGCGTTGAAGGCGGAGATTTCATCGTAAAGCAGGTCGCGTGCTTTCAGACTGTCGTTGAGCGGATTGTTCATCTCATCAGTCTGTAACTTATCGTCTTTCAGGAGTTTATGGTATGGTCGGCGGGGAAAGAGGAGCGGTGAAAAATACAACGTGTCGAGGGTTTTCTTGCGTTTGAGGCCGGGAATGTCGGCGAGAAACTTGAGGTCGTGGTGCAGGATGTTGTGGCCGCAGAGGTATTCGGCATCGCGGATGAACTTCGCGAACTCGTCCCTCGAAGCCGTGTGCAGTTTCCCCTCCGGCTCAACGAACGCCCCGAAATCATGCACTTTACGCCCGTCCAAGGAGACTTCGGTGTCAATAAAGGCGACAACGCGGCTCTTTCCCGCCGATTGCGAGAAAGAATGGCGTATTCGGTTCAGGTATTCCTGGATGCTGGGCATGGGCTTCTGCGCACAAAATCATTACACGGCGCAAAAGTACATTTTTTTCGGTTAATGGGTATTCGGGTTAGTGGGTTAATGGGTTAGTGGGTTAATAGGTCAACATTCCGACGCTACCTTGTATTCTCCCACGGTCATCGTTTCCCGCTCGAACGCCACGCCGACCTTCACGACCTGGCGGCCGTCGGTCTCGTAAGGAAGGGCATAGCCTTTGCTGTTGATCTGGTCCAAGGCCTCCTGCGCCGTGCCGTTCGCCTTGAGTTCGAGGACGTAGGTGGTGTCGGGCATCTCCAC
>JAFXPL010000159.1 GCA_017527945.1 Bacteroidales bacterium
AGGGCGGTGTTGACAGGGTTTATAAACGGGGAAAACGCATTCATGCTGGTCGAATGTGTTTTCCCCGTCTTTAATACCGCGACAACGATAGGAATGGTTACGAGCGGCTTGCCGCGAAGTTTGAATGGATAGCGTGCCCGGGCGCCCTGAAAAAAGAAAGAAATGGGACTCAAAAATCACCAACATCACACATAAAAATGGAAGAGAGGTAACCCCTTCCAATCGGAATGTATCTGCCTGACGGAGGCCTCCATCTCCTTGCCATGGATGCAGATGGTTGCGCTGTCCATTGCCATTCTTCCAACCGCCAAAACAAGCCCCTCAAAACAAGTCCAACTCACTGATTGTCAATATCTTGCCCACGGTCAAAAAGAAACACTTGTAACTTGCTGGTTTTCAACATCTTGCCCTTTTCCTCCCCCTTATATATATAATGCAAGAAAGAAAGAGTCATTCATATATATATATACCCACACCTGGATAATTCGGAGCATGACCACCCAGTTTCACGGCCGAAAAGCCAGTAGTTTTTCGGAGCATGACCACCCAAAAACGGTGCTAAAACCTTAAAAAATGCGTTTGCGAGGCTGTCCGGGGCCATGTTTTTCGGAGCATTGCCACCCAGCCGCAGACGAGGAGGGTGGAAAGGCGCAAAAAGCCGCCCCATTTCGGAGCATCGCCACCCATTTTTGAAAAGGACACCGTTGGCAATCAAGGCTTTTCGGAGCATTGCCACCCACTTGTTTGTTAACTTTGCAGCTCGAACTCAAAAAGAGCAAGCTATGGCAGGAAAATGCAAAGAAATGAACAAGATCAAACAAGCGTTACGTCTTCATATAGACGGAGAATCGAACCGGGAGATAGGCCGGAAACTGGGCATCTACAAGGGCACGGTCAACAAATATGTCAAAATGGCCAAGGCCTGCGGCATCCCCATCCCTGCGCTGCTGGCGATGGAGGAGCCCGAGATAGAGCGCGTGCTGACAAACGGTAACCCGGCCTACAGCGACAACCGCTTCCAGGCTCTCAAGGAGAGGCTGCCATACATCATATCGGAGTTGCAACGGAAGCATGTGACGATGTACCTGCTGTGGCGGGAATACCGTGGGGAGAACCCCGACGGCTACGGCTACACGCAGTTCTGCTTCCATGTCAACCAGTTCACGGAGGCGCAGAAGCCCTCCTTCGTTCTTTCCGACGACCGCGAGGGCGGACAGTACCTGTTCGTGGACTTCGCCGGAGACACGCTCTCCTACGTCGACCTCGACACGGGGGAGGAGGTGAGGTGCCAGGTCTTCGTGGCCACGCTGCCCGCGCCGGACTACGGCTTCGCAATGGCGGTCCACTCCCAGAAAATCGACGACTTCCTCCACGCCCTGGAATGCTGCCTCAGGCACATCGGCGGCGTCCCGAAGATCATCGTGACGGACAATCTCAAGGCGGCGGTCGTAAAGGCCGACCGCTACGCGCCGGAGATTAACCGGTCGCTTGAGGACTTCGCCGAGCACTTCGGCTGTGTCGCCATACCCGCCAGGTCGGGCAAGCCGAAGGACAAGGCACTGGTCGAGAACCACGTCAAGCTCACCTATCACGATGTGTACGCCCCGCTGCGCAACAGACAGTTCTTCTCGCTTGACGGGCTCAACCAGGCCATAGCCGCGCAGATGAGGCTCCACAACCAGCGGCGCATGCAGCGCCTGCCCTTCACCCGCGAGGAACGCTTCATCTCCATAGACAAGCCCGCCCTGAAGCCCCTGCGGGCAGAGCGCTTCGAGATCAAGTACCGCTGCGAGCTGCAGGTCAACCCCAACAGCTTCGTCTATCTGGGCCGCGAGAAGAGCTACTACTCCGTCCCGTACCGGCTCATCGGGCAGAAGGTCAAGGTGATCTACACCAGGACGATGGTCTTCATCTACTCCCAGCAGGGCGAGAGGGTCGCCACGCACAACCGCTCCCGCAGGATCGGGGAGTACGTCTGCGACAAGACACACATGCCCTCCTATTACAACGACTACGTCCAGCTCTCCCCCGACAGGTACATCCACCGCGCCGACAGTGTCTCACCACTGTTCGGCGAAGTGATACGCGGGGTGTTCAGGCAGAACACGTCGGTGCCGCCGGAGACCTACTACAAGTCCTGCGACGGGCTGTTCAGCCTCCAGAGGAGCACGGAACCGAAGCTGTTCGAGAGGGCGTGCATGGCGGCACTGGAGCGAGACCGCTGCAACTACGGGTTCATCAAGAACCTGATCGAGAGCAAGTGCGCAGGTCTCCCTGCGGGGGACGAGAACCCCATGCTCTTCCCAGCCACACACGACAACATCCGAGGGAAAGAATACTTCCAATAACCCACTAAAACCCCAATAATATGGAAAACCAAATCTATCAAGACCTCAAGGGTCTGCGGCTGTCAGGCATGGCCGAATGCTGGCAGCGTCTGCAAGAAACACGCAAGCACCAGGAGATAGCCCTGCAGGACGGGCTCCTGACGCTTATCCAGGCCGAACACGACCAGCGTTCCGCGAACAGAACGGCCAGACTGATCAAGAAAGCCCGGTTCCGTTATGACGCAAGCATCGAACAGATCATCTTCGACCCCGCGCGAGGCCGCGAGCAGGGCCGCATCATGCAGCTCGCCTCCTGCGAGTACATCCGGCAGGGGGCTTCCGTCCTCATCACCGGTCCTGCCGGTGTGGGGAAAAGCTACCTCGCCACGGCCTTGGGCTACCAGGCCTGCCTCTCCGGCTTCAGAGTCCGTTACTACAACATGAGCAAGCTCCTTGAAGACACCCAGATGGCCCGCATCGAGGCCAAGACGGCAAAGTTCTTCGACCGCATGGCCGACGTGGAACTCCTCATCATCGAAGACTTCGGGATGAAGGTGCTCGACGGCCATCAGCTGCTTGACTTCATGGAACTAATCGAAGACCGGCATGCCCGGAAATCGACCGTCATTACCAGCCAGCTGCCGGTGAAGAACTGGTACGATGTGCTCGCCAAAAACACCACCGTGGCCGATGCCGTGCTCGACAGGCTTGCGAAAACCGCACATCGTTTTGAACTAAAAGGTGACAGTATGAGAAAATAATTTTATTTTTGCCGCGCCAGGCTTGAATCGTTAACTCAAGTGGGTGGTTATCGCCGAAATGCCTGGGTGGTTATCACTGAAATATCCATCCAACAAAGAGCTGGAACGCAACATACGCCAACTGGGCATGCCGATGAGTGTTGACAAGGTTCCCACCGTAGCAAAGACCATCACGACCATCCCCCTGCACCTCCCCAACGGCGAGCTGTATACCGAGACGCTCTACACGACCCCGCATCAGGAGGTCATTAGGCCGCTGATTGACCCTGATTTTGTGTAGGGCGCCTCATCGTCAAAGTCATAAACTATTGAACCTTAAAATATTCAAGAATTTCGCGGTTTAAAAACTGTGAATTGTTGGCTTTATATTGGGAAACCATGATATAATCACCTTTCTCAACTTTTTGAGATATTTCAGTGTTTTTGTCCATAATAATTTCTTGCATTTCTCGACCACCATAATATGTAATCGCAACTTTCTCATCAGGCGTTATGTCAATGCCATTCACTGGCACAACAACAGGTTGTTTTCTGCTCAATTTTCCTGCTATTTTATTGGAAGGAGTCTCTAAAATCCACATTAATACACCTTTCAGGTATGTGTTCACCTCATTCTTGCCAGGGATGAGTCCTTGATGGATAATCTGGTTTCGAGCACCTAAGAAGTTATGGCCTGCGACAATATCGCATTGTTTACCACAGACCTCTAACTTCTTTGAGAGTGAGAAATCTATATGTTCCGTATCGAGATGAGTGATTTCTTCCATAACAAAATGGATTTCTGTCACAAACAATCGGCATACATCTGAAAACGCCATATTACCCATGCCGAAGTAACATTGCCTCAGATTATTCTGTGTTATTGATGCGGCCCTATTTAGTATTCGAATGACATCCTGTCTGTCAGTTAACTTTCTGTGAACGGTACCGGCTTGGAATTCCACTCTTTTTGATTCCCACCAGAAGCCGGACGTCTCCGCGTTTTCTATCGCAACAGTCATTTTCTTCACTGTAGACAAAGCGTCAAAAATCCATTTGTTAGTGGTTAAAGAATATATCAGATCAACTAGATTAATATAGCTTTTCACGAAAGCGTTTTCGTTGTCATATTGCTCCATGCCCGCTTTAATCCAGAAGGAAACAACGTTTTCGTTGAAAGCTTCCTTGAGGGACCACACTTTGTTGGAGGCAGTGATGATCATAATCGGACATGAGAGGTATTTTTCACGGAGCAGTTCCAGCACACGAAAACCTGAAAGTTCTGAAGGATCAACAAACCCTCTTTCATCTTTCAGCCGGAGATCAAGGATAAGCATGTCGGCTTCAAAGAGATTCGCCTCTTGTATTTTCTTCACGATTGACTCAGGGGTATCTTCCTTTTGAGGAATGATGGGAGTCAAACGATTATAACAATCCGTATTGTCCCCATATACTATGCGTCGCAAAATGCAGGCCCACCCTTCTTCTGCCATATCGTCAACATAGATGATGCGTGGTTTGTTGGTTCTCAATGCGGATAATTTTTCTTTCAGCAAATCCGCGTCAAGATCATTGACATCCTCGTGGTTGTCTCTGACAATGTTGGAATCTCCACTCAGTTGCTCTGAACGTACTTTCTTCCAGCTCCACTGCCTTCTTTCTCGTTCATGTCTCGCCTTTTGCTCTTTTAATTTGTCAATCGCATCATGCACACGTTCATTCATTTTTCGTTCCGCACGGTCGCTGATGATGTCAAACTTACGCAGAATTGTGTCAAAGAGACCTTGCTGCTCCGGTGCTTTTTGATCCGAAATCAAAAGACTTTGAAGACTCTTGATTTGGATATCAAGCTCGCTTATGGTTCGATCAACACCCTCAATGGCTTCGACGGCCTGCTTCCCTGCATCAAGAATGGCTTTCCTGTCGTGAGCGTTGATCTCATCACGAAGAATGGCTTTCATTGATTCCACTGAACAATAATTGCCGAGATATTGCACTAATCTGCCATTATAAGAGTTCAAGTAGTTGAGTATCTGCCCGCGCGACTTGTCGTAGTCGGTATCCTGATTCTCCGAATTTGACGTTCCTGATTGAATTCCGCTAATCTCCTCGTATGCGTCTTGCACTCTCATCAGTTGCCATGCTCCGATAATATTAGCGTTGAAATGCCGATTGTCCGGATTGTACTCGGCTCTGAAAAGTTGAATCAATTCCTGTCTGTCTGCCGTGATTTTCGAAAGCTTCTCCAGATTAATGCTTTGGAGAACATCCAAGAAATCGGGCAACCTGTAGAACGACACGCCTTGCGTAAACAATATGGCGTTTCGGACATCCTGCTTCATCAGCGCCTCTTTGTTGAGCCACGAATAAATCATGACATGGCTGTTGATATGGCGCAATCGCAGCAGTTTCAACAATTTGATTCCTGAATTGGCCACACATGACCCATTCCCAATCCGTACATTCGCATGAATGATATAAATGTCGTAGTTGTCGGGAATAGCATCCGCCAAAGCTTCCAAGGAATTGCATTCATCAGCAAGAAACACCTCGATATTTGAAAGGTCTCTGGCGATTTGATCTGCCAGAAATTGGTTTTCGATTAATAACGCCTTCATATTTAGGATATTAGTATGTTTCGGCAAAGGCCCAAAGTTTATCACGCAAAGTTGCAAGCTCCTCTTGATAATCGTTCAAACTATTACTTGAATTATATTTTCTCAT
>JAFXPL010000160.1 GCA_017527945.1 Bacteroidales bacterium
CCGACGCAAGGAAACCATCGCAAAATCCGCGACTACTTGCAGCGGACGATATCGATGCCCTCTTCGGCATTCATTTCGTCCTGTTTGGCCTGGCATTCAGACTTGCCCATGCTCTCATCCTCGAAAAGCGGCACCATGTGCGCGACATCGGTTTTGTAGTAACAATGGCAGCCCTTGCTGCACGAGGTGGAGATTCCGGCCAAAAGCAAAACGGCCGACACTAAAACCAGCATTTTTTTCATAATTTTTTTCCATTGGACTTCTGGTGATGATTATTCAGGGAGTCCGGCAATGCTTCCTGCGGAAGTCCATTACACCGAAAGACTGACAGACTCCTTTTGTAAATATTTCAGAATAAAACACTTACTCCTACCCCGCAGGGCACAGGAGCGATATTGAGCCGCAGGGCGGCGGTGGTTGATTGGTTAAAGTCCCGAATCACGTGGTTGGCGCGAACATTCCCCTTGACGGTGAGCACCACCGCCGGCGCGAAACAGGCGATGGCCGCCACCATGCCGCCGGCAAAGAGGAACATCCCGCCCATCGCGCATCGCCAAAGCTGCACGCCGAGGTCATCGCTGTCGAGAAGTTGGTCCCGGTACTTGGCCGTCGCGACGAACGAGGCGGCGAACTGGTAGAGCCCGAGGCCCGCCACCGCCACACCGCCAGCCCCGACCACATAAAGCGGGATGCTGCCGTAGAGGGCCCTTCGCGACTTCTGCCACTCCGCGTATTCCGCCGGGGAGAAGAGCTCCCGGAGGTCGGCGTTACTGAGCCGGAAGGTCTCCTCGTCACCGGTAAGGTAGAGTCCGCCCTTCTCGCGATAGAGACGGCCGACTCCGCGGTTCTGGCGGAAAGCCGCAATCAGCTCCTCCTTAGTGAGCAGCGTCTGCGGCAGCGTGTCGTAGAGGTAAAGGGTGTCGTAAACCACCTCCTCTTCATAGAGATACAAGGTGTCGGACGCGCTTTTCGAGCCGTCCACCTGGCCGGAGGCAACCCCGAAGAGGGAGAGGAGGAAAAGTCCGGCGAAGATTCGAATGATCTGCTTTTTCATAATCCGTTATGTTAATGATTGGACGTGTCTTTCACGATGACCGTGTGTTGTCGCCGCACGGTTTTCTTCACCACCACCGTAGGCGACAGTGCCGAGTCGGCGGGAAAGAGCGCTTCAGCAGCCAACTCGTCATCGACGGCGGCTTCAATATGGTCTTTGGGGAGCGTGGATGTCCGTTTCGGGACGGCCGCTGTCGGCGGTTCCACAGCTGACACGGGTTCCTCGGCCGCGTCGGCGACGCTGTCCACCGCAATGCTCACCTCGCTGTGCGCGGGAGCCGGAGACGGGGCGGGCGGTGTTTCAGGACGCGGGACTGCGGTGAGCAGGAAAGCACCGGCTGCGACGGAGGCCGCACCAGCCGCGAAAGGAACAGGACTCCGGTGCCACACGCTGACGGTCGGGCTAATGGACGCGGTGTTGGCAATCGTGTTGGGTGACAACGGATGCTCCGGCGGAATGCAAAAGCCGGAGAGCTGTCGGCGGCAGTAATGGTCGAGGGCCGACTCTTGTCGAATGAAAAAGGGGAAAATAAACATGACAGGCAATTTTTTTTGTTTGGATTTGGAGAACAGGATTTGTTGAAGTCTCTTGCGGGCCCGCAAAAGATGCGATTTCGAAGTATTCACGGAGATGCCTCGCAGTTCAGCGATTTTTTGGTGCGAGTAGTGCTCGAAGACGAATAGATTCAATACAACACGATGGCTTTCAGGTATTTGCGATATAGCATCCAAGATTTCCGCTTGGGTAAAATCCGCCTTGCGAATAGCTGCCATCATGTCTTCGGCCGACATCTCCGCATCATCGACGGGGTCATCGTCCAAAACACCCTCCACATCAACCGAATGGTCGGTGCGCATCAGCAGATGGTTGTCGCGGAGGTAGTGCAGGGCGATGTTCACGGCGATGCGGGTGAGCCAGTTGCCGAAGTTTTCGAAGCTCCGCAGGGTGTCGGCCTTCTCCATAGCCTGCAGGAACGCATCGTGCGCCAAGTCCTCCGCCACCGCGCGGTCGGGGACATAGCGATAGCAGACCCCGATCAGTCGGGAGATGTGCCTCCGGTAGGCTCTGGTCCAAAAGGATGTCGTTGCGTTCATCGTCACTTTTCTGTTTTTTCATTCGGGTGCAAAGATAGCAAAAACGCACATTACTCGCGACCCGTTTCTGATGGTTAGGATACAACAAATACGAAAGGTTGCAGTTGTGCGTAAAATTTTTTTCGCCCTAATGGCAAAGCCAACACCGAAAATGGCACACCCGCACCGATTTTCTTCCAAAGTTAACAAAATAAAAGGGGAATGATATAAATTATTTATATAAAACCCTCCCCCGTTTTTAATAATTATTACCTGCCGACACCGTTCCCACGAAATTTTCACAGAATGGTTTGAGCGCATTAAAACACTGATATACAAATATGTTACCGTCTATGAAAAGCCGTTAACCAAAGGTTAGGGGAAAGGGCAAAAAAGGGGGGCGGGGAGTTATGAACAGAACCATTTCGCAGGGCTGCATTTTCGATTTTAGTCGTAAATTTGCGCACTAAAAAAGTGTACTGAGCCTTGTTATACACGACTTTTTTTTGATGACACGATGGAATTTGCACTACGGCAACACGAACCGAACGGCCGACCTCATACAGCATACATTGTAGCGATGCAATCTAAATTATAAGATGCAGATTAAATAAAATTTAGTATATATAATATATAGGTTATGAAAAACAACTCAAAGCTGAGAAACACATTTTATAACGAAGTGACGCGTCTTTACTATCAGGAAGGCTGCAGTGAGGAGCGCATAGCGGGACTGCTGCAGATCGGGCACACCACGGTGAACCGCTGGGTGTCGGAATACGCGAGAACGCACGGCAAGAGCCGCAAGGTCCTACGGGTCGAGATGGGAGGCAAGGTCAACGAGGATGCGGTGAGTCTCAACACCGAGAAGGAGAAGCTGCTCCGGCAGCTCACCCGCAAGCTCAGCCGGGCGCGCCACCAGGTCGCCCTCTTGGAGGAGATGATCGCCACCCTCACCGGCGAGGACCCGACGGCCTGAAGCGGGGAAGAGAAAGGCAGCAGACACAGAACGGAAGTAATAAATTAAAACCAAATAAAAATATGAAAAGAATTTTACAACTCACTGAATGCATCATAGTGATGCTGGCCGTCACTTTGAATGCGGCCGCTCAGGGGAACTGCCCCTTCACAGTCAACATGACCAAACATGACGCAACATGCCAAAAAAACGGCAGCGTGGAGTTCGACCTGTTGGACGAAAACGGATCTCACATAGCAATCGACACGGTGACCGACAAGGCAATTGGAACGGATCTTTCCGTAATTCGCTTTTATTGGAAAAATGTTGACAATGAGTACGACACCGTGAAACACACCACCAGAGATGCGAAAATCAAGAACTTAAGCCCAGGCACTTACATTGTCGGTGTTCAAGCACAATGCCATGTAGGAGGTAGTGGAGAATCTGCTTTTGAAAAAAAAGTGTATGAGACAACCATCACCATACAATCCTTATATAGTACACCCGTTGTTGAAAGGTTAGGTGTTCGAGCCTCATACTCTTATTCATCTGGTTGGAGGCCTTCACTTCCATGCCAAGCGACAGGTCGAATCCAACTCCGAATCACTGGAAATTCTTTCCCCTATTATATTTCTGTTTACGACATAAACAATCACGACACCGTCAGAGTGGATACCTTCTATAACTTTCAGTATCAAGGCAACAACATCAACCGATTCGACTATCGATACCATTACACCATCGACAGCCTTGCTGCGGGCACTTACCGATTATTCTTCCGCGACGGTTGTTCAACGATTGACACCGCACCCTCTTTAGTGCAAACTATTGAAGAAGTTAATGTGCCGATGTTGACAAATCTTTCCTGCTACCGAAACCCCAACTCCAATGCGAACCATGATTACTTCTATTTCTCAGACATCAATATCACCAAAGGAAATATCGAAGACTATTTGTACGAGGAATATAGCAAGTTGCTTCAATACAGGGTCTGCTACGGAGACTTGGACACTTCCGACTGGAAACCTTTCCCTATGCAAGAGCTGTATTTCTATACCACAGAACAGGATGACAGTTATCATACCTACAGCAACCTACGAGACACAGCTTACGGCATCAGCAAACTCTGTGAGTTACAAGACAAATACCTCACGTTCCAGTATCGTTATGCCCCTATATGCGGCGACACCTCCATTATAAATTATTATTCACCTATAATCAAATCGAACGCAAATTTGTCCTATTACACAACCAACGAAGTACTCGACTACACTGGGGTACAATACGATTCATGCGGATACACGATACCCTATGTACACTCCTACACACCATATATATATGGGTATATTGGCAACAATGGTAGTTACACAATGTACGATACTCCCCAAAACTATTATTGGAATATTCCTTTAGTCACAACACCACTATACTGGTCGCTAACCGATGGAGAGACACAGCAAGTAGTGAAAGAAGCTGTAGTGAGCAATTATGGAGAATGGAGAATATCGATGGATGATTTACAGGCATACTACGGCATATTACGGGACACGAGTCTGAATTTGAAGATTAAAATATTAGATGAAAACGGATGCACGACGACATCTACAAGCTACGGTGTTTATATTCATAACGACACTACTGACCATCATTATACTTGGAACAATTGGGGCGCTTGGCATGCGTGGGGTAGCGAGTGTTGTAATAGCCAAAATGGCATTCGAATGAGAGAATATTTATCCACAGAACAAGGCATTTCTTGCAATCCTCTCCCGGAGCTTTATAAGCAGTTACACGATGGAACTCAATACAAAATCACAAGAAGTCCTCGCGGTAACAAATACAATTTCACCGCGACCTATCATTATGCCACCGATAGCTGGGAGATTGTCAAAGACTCGATAACAAACAATGCAGAAGTCGTCCCTTATTTTGAACGAAACACAAACCAATTTGAATGGGGCCTCGACTTCAAAGACTATTGCCTTCCCGAAGGATACTACGACATCCAATACCTGACCCACTGCGACACATTCAGCACAAGTGTTTACATTAGCGGGGGCTATCAGATAAAGTACGACAAACCTGTATTTGAACTTTCTCAAGTATGCGACAATTTAGACATAACACTTGAAGCAGGTGCCATCAAAAAACAGATTATAGGTTCCGACACCTCTCTGACGGACCAGCCTGAAAAGCTTCATCCTGAGGAAGTGCAATTCACCCGTTTCCGGATAATATCCGGCCCTGAAGGCGGATATCCGACAGACTACTACCAATTGGGAGAGACAATCCAATTGTCCATTCCAGGGACTTATACGCTACGAATGGAAAACCCGGATGAAAGTTGGTTCTGTGACAATGAAGTATACTATGACACCACGATCACCTACACAGGCGGTAACGTGACCTTCAAATATGCCACAGCATACGTTTGCGATGCCGATGCCACACAAGGAGACTTCTTCTGTCTTGCAGAAAACGGCACAGCACCATATACTTATTCATTGTATTCAGGAACCGACTTGGAGGGAGACCCCATTGCAACAAACAGCAATGGCATTTTCAAGAATCTGGAGAACTTCCGTGCTGGCATGGAGTTATCCATTAGTGTAGGTGATGCCTGCGGCCGCAGCTTCAACATCCCCATCATAGTATCTACTCTTACCCAAAGTCAACTCGCTTGGTTCGACGGCATTGAAGGCGACACCCGAACAGCTTCCGTTTGCGAAGGCAATTCCATAGATATCTATGTCAGTGCCTTCGACGAGGACTTCACCTACCACTGGACGGGTCCTAACGGATTCGAAGCAACCACAAAGACCGGACATATTGTAGTTGAGCGCGGCTATTCTTCCGGATTCTACAACGTGGAGATTGGAAACTCTGGCTGTGCTGCAACGATAGTTGACAGTGTAGAACTCACAGTTCTCCAAGCTCCGAGGATAACCGTATCGGAAAACCAGACAGTATGTCCGGGAGAAGCAGTGACTCTCAACTTCACACCCACTGCCGGACAAGGCTACATATACTATACGATTACCAAAGAGGAAAACTCCATTACAGAAGATTACAATTTTTCTTCCTCGTTGAATTGGCCAAGCACACTCACGTATGAGGCCAATAGCAAAGCGCACTTATGGGTGAAACGCGTGTCCGACGTGAACTGTTCATACACACTTCCAGAGGACACCGTGACCGTCAACCTTCGACCCGCGGCATCCGCCTGCGATGTGACCGTTAACAATCCGACCGTATGTTACGGCACAGGAGCAACACTGAATGCATCCTCCTCCTTGAATCCACCTTATACTCTCAAATGGTATTCCGACTCCCTCGAACAGTATTTAATCAAAACAGAGATTATCAGCAGTGAAACTGGGACTTCCCAATTCACGTTAAACAATCTTATAGAGGACACCACCTTGTACGTCACGGTCCAAAACGAGACTCACTGCGAGACTCACATAGGAACGATTAGCCGATGGTTCAACATGAACGAAGGAACGACAGAGATGACCTGCGGAGAGAGCATCCGTCTCTTTGACGCAGGCGGCATTTACGATGACTATCGCAACAACGAATATATCACCCACACATTCACGGCTCCTATTGGAAACACCATCACCATTTCGTTTAATAGTTTCTATACACAGGAAAATGGAGACGTTTTACGCATATATTCAGGTACAGAACCCTTACAGAGCAACTTCATAACGAGTTTCAGCGGCTATGAAATCCCAGAGACTGTAACCTCTGTCAGCAATAGCATGACTATCGTTTTTGTCTCGAACGGTTCCATTGAATATGAAGGCTGGGATGCCGTTGTCAGTTGTTCTGCAGGACCAGCCAAAGCGCACATCTATGTCTTGGAAGATGTAGATGTGGAACTGACAGCCTCTCCAGAGCTTCCCGCAAGACATGGGCATGACATCACACTCACTGCCAAGGGGTTGGGTGGTCAGGAATCTTTATACAAGTATGAATGGTTCACTTCAATGGACGGCCAGAACTGGACTGAATCTCCAGTAAGAACCCAAACCTTATCCGATATCGACCAATACGAAATTCTAAACCTTACTAGTTCCCAATACGTGAAAGTGAAAGTTACGGATGTGGGCTCCGAACCTTGCAACGGCACAGGCGAAAAAACGGTTTTCTTGGAGATTGCGGACATTGCGCTTGCCTTAGAAATCAACAGCACCGTGACCGACATGTGCCAAGGCGAATTCCCTGTAAACGTAAAAGTGGTCAACGACGGGCTAGAAGCCGCCAACAACGTGAAAGTAAAACTCCATCTTCCTTCAGGCATGTTGCTCTCTAATGAGGCGGACACTCTGATTTTCGTCGGTAATGTAGCATCAAAAAGTTCACTTTCCACGCAGGTGTACGTGCGCAATGCCAACCATCCAGACGAATCACAAACCGATACAGTAAAAGCTCAAATTTGGGCATGTGACCAAGGGGATGCTCATGCCATGTACCGTAATTGGAACTGGCTTGGAATGCCCACAGAAGATGACGAAGCCATAATGACCATCACGACACGTCCATCTGTGGACATTAACGACGTGGTGTCAGTGAACAGCCAAGAAATCTGCTATGGTGCAGAAGCTACTTTTGCCGCCGTAACCACTTCTTTGCAAGCTCCCGTCACATTTACATGGTATGGTGACGACAACTTGTCCCAAATCATAAAAAGACAGACCATCACATCTGGACCCATTGCTATCTCCACACTTACAATGGACAATATCACAAGGAATCATCCCTGTTTTGTATCTGTACAGAATGAAGCATACTGCCCAGCCTTCAACACCGTGGACGTAACTGTGAAACAGAGAACAACTCCGACTGACACCATCCTGATGCAAAACGGAATGCGCATCGTTACGAATCAAGACCACATCATGCTTTATGACGACGGCGGTCCTGACGGATATTATCAAAGCAACCAACAACTTAGCTATCTGTTCAAATCCGCCGATGGCTCAAAAATCATTTTGAGTTTTGACAATGCGGGGAAGAACTCCTTATCGAGTAATGGTCTTATTGAAATTTTTGAAGGTGAGGATGTGTTGTACTCTCCTTGTATAGCGGCTTTCTCTTGGAGCAACATGCATGGACAAATCGTCACCTCTAATTCCGGCAAGATGTTGGTTCGTTTCACCTCTGGCGACTATAGTAGCGAAGGCTTTTCTGCACACATTTTCACAAACACGCGTGAAGAGGTTGCGGAAGCATCTGTAACATTTAAGCAACCAATTGCGGGAGAGCAAATTGCAACTTCCGGAGCTGCGGTTTGCTACGGCAGCGACGCAACCCTCTCCGCCTCTTCGCAACTCTCTGGCGAAAAGACATACTACTGGTACGACGAGAACATGACACTCGTGAAACAAGATGTGACGACTGGTGTTAGCACTATAATCAGCCAGAATGTAACAAAAGAGACCCCTTTCTATGTAACAATCAGTGGAGCAGACGAATGTGCTACAATCGTCAATAACAAGTCCGTATCATTAAGTTCATCCTCGGGAACAACTATTGTCGCAGCAGGCCAGCCCATCTCCATTTTCGACAACGGAGGACCTGCACATGACTACCCCTACGGAAGCTCTTACTATCGCCACACATTCACGGCCGAAGAAGGA
This sequence comes from Bacteroidales bacterium, assembly GCA_017527945.1. The sequence goes on from JAFXPL010000160.1 coordinate 8,737, forward strand.
CAAGTTTCACTGGCCATAACTTCTCTTGACACAAAATCAAACGACTGGATTAATATTTATGACGGAACGAGCACTGACAACAACATTGCCGCTATCTATTATAATGGCATTATTGGAGATATATACACCTCTACAAGTGGCAGTTTAACTGTAGTGTGGGATCCCTCCCAAAACAATTCTGGATCCGGATTCGAGGGGGTGGTATCTTTGGCAGATGAAATGCCTGTCCAAAAGAAGACCGTATTGTTGAACGAAAGCAATGACGGGAATACCACGCTGGTGACCCCGAATCAAGTCGTGGACTTCTATGACGAAGGCGGTCAATCGTCATTCACCTCACATAACTATTCCCATACCTTTACAACACTACAAGGCAATATCCAAGTGCACTTTTACAACTATATTGGTCTTAATGAATCTGACACTCTCTACGTTTATGATGGCGATGATAACGCCTCACCATTATTGGCCAAATGGAGCGGATATGACTACTCCTCGTACACGATGACTTCAACCGGCAAAAGCCTCACGTTTGTCCTTCACGGAAACGAAAACTGTTGCTGGCACGGATGGAATGCACAGATTTCAAATGTTAACGCGTTGAACAACATGGCAGAGGTTATGGCTTCCGTGAAAACCCCAATGGATGGCAGCAATATCACTACGACCAATGCCGAAGTCTGCTATGGATCAAACGCAGAACTAACTGCTACATCGCAAGTAGGACCCAAACAATATTTTTCTTGGTATGATGCTGGCGGTAATCTCTTGAAATCTGACACACTCAACCAAGGTGCGACAAGCATCCTTCCAATCGAAGTAGTGTGGGGCAATTATGATTATTTCGTTTCCGTAAGCAGCGACACTTCATGCCAAATTGTTGTTCCCGAACAATATTACACATCGAACAACCGATCCACATATCTTACATACAATCACGACGGCAATACAACCACCGTCTATCCTTACGAAGGAGTGACATTCAACAGTGTAAACAGATACCAATACTACCTCGGCAGAACACTCTCTCACACCTTTGCCGTACAACAAGGTGTCGTATCCGCATCTATTCGCAGCTACAATATGCCTGAAGGGGATACCCTTTGCGCCTATGACGGTCCAGACGCTAACGCTGCCCTTTTAGGGAAATGGTATGGCACAAAAACGGGCAACACCTACGAGAATGTGGTTTCCTCCTCGAAAACGATGACATTTGTTTTCAAAAGCGGTCCAAATTCCAACAACCCTAGCTGGTCAGCAGCAATACGGAGCAATACACCACTTATTTCCATGGCTAAAGCCTCCACTTCTGTCAAAACTCTATCGCCAAGCGTAATCACCACCACAGGAAACGAAATCTGCTATGGCAGTGAGGCCACTCTGACCGCAACTGCCAACGTAATGTACCCGCAAGTGTTCACTTGGTTCTCACAAGATCGCACCACAATTCTCAAGCGCGATACCGTGACTGTTGAAGGAGAAAGCAGTACACTTAACGTAACCCCGACCACAGCTGGAGACTATTATGTGGCCGTCTCCTGCGACACTACTTGTCCTATAGTGCAAATTCCACATGATCACTTGCATTCTGTGGTGCTTGACGATAGTGAAGAATACTATTTTGATGCTTTCGGTTATATTGATATAACACTGAATCCGAACGACAGCATCAGAATTTCCAGCTTCGATGGTTTCGATCACGGTTATATGGAATATAATGCCAATTTCTTTTCTGATCGCGAGACTTTCTTCAAAGTGCATTTCGACACATTAAACACCTTCGATCGTTACATACAACTTTATGATGACAGCTATTCGGAGTTTGAATTATCAGGATCTCACAGCAATCTCGATTACTTGCTGTTTGGCAACAATCTAACCCTGTATTTGGATGACTGGTACAACACACCTGTCACCTATTTCAAAGGATACATCGTGGCTTTGACTCCGCAAGCCGTCGAATCCCTAGCCACAGCGCAGGTGACTTTTAAGCCTTCATCCAACAAGGACATCGTATCCACCAACGATGTGGAAACCTGTTACGGCACTCCGGCCATCCTGACCGCAAATGCTGGAGACTCTTATCCACAGTATTTTATCTGGTACGACATGGACAAAAATATTCTAGAGAAAGACACTGTGCAAGATGCAACAACAACAGCATCTTTCTTGACAGAGAACATCTACAATGCCACCACTTATTATGTAACAGCTGGAACAAATGACCTTTGTGCTGTGGACATCTCCCGTCACAAACACTCTATGATTCCTACTGTTGTCCATTTGAATGCTGAAACCGATGGTCGGACAACAACAGTGACACCTTCTGACTCCATACTCTTCGTACCTGAGAACGAATACTTTAACAGACTCTTTAACTCATATCAACACACATTTACTGCTCTATCCGGCAATATCCACGTAGAGAAATCCTCTGGTGTCCAACTTTTCGACACAGACACACTTTATGTGTATGACGGAACGGACAGCATGTCCCCTCTTCTCTACAAATGGATTGGCAGAGATTATAGTTATCATTCTTTCACATCTCAAAGCGGCAGTTTGACATTTGTTCTAAAAGGAAGCGGTGTGCAATCCACAGAGAACAGAACCGGTTGGCGTATGTCCATCACCATTGAAGAACTGGAGGAGCTACTGACCTCCGTCCGCGCCGATGTGAAAGCACCCGTGTCGCCCGACGCCATCACCGTGACCGACGGCGAGGCCTGCTACGGCAGCGACGCAACCCTCTCCGCCTCATCGCAACTCTCTGGCGAAAAGACCTACTTCTGGTATGACGAGAACATGAACCAGGTGAAGACCGAAACGGTGACCGACGAGGCCAGCACCTTCACTGTGCCCAGCGTGACCGGCGAGAGCACCTACTACGTGACGGTCGGCAACGGTACTGAATGCCCTGCTCGCACCGATGACGGAAACTTCGCCTCCGTCCACGCCAACGTGAAAGCACCCGTGTCGCCCGACGCAATCACCGTGACCGATGGCGAGGCCTGCTACGGCAGCGACGCAACCCTCTCCGCCTCATCGCAACTGGCATTCCCTCAACATTACACATGGTATGCACCAGACAGAACAACAGTGTTGAAAACGGAAACAATAGACAGCGGAAACAGTACTCTAACCGTGACCAATAATCAAGAAGAAACATACTACGTAACAGTCTATTGCGATACCACATGCCCAGTATTCGACCTTAACACCCACTCCAACACTCGCACGGTTTATACGACAGATGGTACTTCGTATGAAAACGTAGCCTCCAACGACAGTGTGATATTCATTAATGAAAACATGTGCTGGGGTACACAATATTTCCAATCTAACGAGGGGTCTTCCATTCATATCCATTTCAACAGCATTGATATCCCTACAGGCGATGAATACTATGGTTCTACCGTAAGCATTGGAGATGCCATCACGGGAACAACTGTAGCGGTTGTCGAAGGCGGCCATTATACCGATTTGGACTATGTGGTGAACAGCAACAATGTGTATGTTTCGTTCTTCACATGCTCTACCTACGTGGCACCAACATGGAACGCCTACGTGTGTGCTGTTACTCCACACGACATTTCTGTACTTACACCTGTCCATACCAGCTTCAAACGACCTGTATCTGCCTCCCAAATCACAACAGAAAACGGTACAGCCTGCTACGGAGAAAGCACAACCTTGTCCGCTTCCTCTGCAATTGATTACCCACAATATTACAATTGGTACGATTCTAACTATAACTTCCTTTATACGCAGATGGTAGCGACAGAGGGTGAGAAGAGCCAATACGAAGTAAGCCAAGTAAAGAACACTTCCCAATACTATGTATCCGTATATAACAATGACGAGTGCCCTGTTTATGTGCCTATGGAAATTGTCTTAAACGAAAAGAGCGATGGTCTTACCACCATGGTTACAGAGCACTCTCCAGTCCGTTTCTATGATGCCGGTGGAAAGAACAACTCTTACAACGGAAGAAACGGTTCATTCACCCATGTGTTTACGAATCCTAACGGACAGGTATATATGTCGTTTGCAGACGACATGCGCTTGGCATACAATGATATTCTCTATGTCTATGATGGCACATCCGAATCTTCTATCATGCTGTATGCTATTAACAACGACAACATCGGCGACATGCCACAGACGTTCCAATCATCCAACGGAAGTCTTTTTGTAAAATTCGAACAACAAGGCAACTGCTGTTACGACGGATGGCGCGCGCTGGTTACCGCCACACCTCGACAAGATAATTCCGTCGTCTTGCTCTCTCCCTCAACAAACGGAAAGAGCACGTTGCTGATGCCTGGTGATGAAGTCGGCTTTTATGACGAAGGTGGCAAAAACGGATCCATTGGTTACTACAGCAATGAGCTCCTCCATACGTTCACGGCCATGCAAGGAGTTCTTCAAGTTTCATTCAATGAATGTGTACAAGTTGGCGGATGCACTTTGTCTGTCTATGACGGTGCCACAACGGACGAATCCTCCTTGCTTGGATCGTGGAGTTCAGACTGTTCCTACCCTACATTCATTTCAACAGGCAACAGTTTGACCTTTAAGCTCTCACCCTCATATAGCGGCTTTTGGTGGAGTAGCGGCTGGAATGCCACGATTTCCACTGTGGCATCCGACATGGCACAAGCCATTGCTTCCGTAAAGACGGTCGTTCCCTCATCAATCACCACCACCAATGCCGAGGTATGCTACGGTAGCGAAGCCACTTTTACGGCTTCAGTTGACATGGCCTACCCGCAGACATTCTACTGGTTCAGTCCAGACCGGATGACGCTCCTCAAGCAGGAAACCATCACCTCTGGCAACAGCTCCCTCACCGTTCTCCCCAATGAAGAAGAAACCTACTACGTAACTGTAACTAATGACAGCACCTGCCCGTTCTACACCCCTGTCCACGACAACTATATTGAAGTCAACATGGGTGAGGAAGGAGCAACTACAAATGACTACACGCTCTCGACAAACGACAGTATCGGCTTCTTCGATGCCGGCGGCCGAAACGGGAACTACAATCAAAGTTGGAGTGGACATTATTATTTCCGTGCCCCAGAGGGTAGTCATATCCGTATGCATCTTGACACCATGCAACTCGACAACAACGGTAATGCACGCATGGAAATCTATAATCGGTCTGGTCATCCTGTGGCCTCTTTAAGAGGGTCTAAACAGGACTATGACTTTGTTATGGAAGACAACTATATGCAAATTTATTTCTATAATTGGTCTTCAAACACCTATATGGGTTGGGAAGGATACATCTATGCTATCATGCCACGCGAAGCTTCAGAGTTTGCGAAAGCTTCTGTGACATTCAAGGCACCTGTGGCAGAAAGCGACATCTCCGTGCAGGATGCCTTAGTGTGCTATGGCAGCGAAGCGACCCTCACAGCCACGTCCTCTATTCAATACCCTCAATCCTACACATGGTTTGCCCCTGATAGAATGACTGTCTTGAAAGAGGAGACCATCAATGCTGGCAGTAGCACGCTTACTGTACCTGGCGACGAGTTTCGAACCTACTACGTGGCCGTGACAAACAACACCAACTGCCCGATAGCAGATGCGGTACACAACCATTATGTTGAGGTGAATATGGGTACAACCGATTATACACAGAACATTGTGTTGGCCACCAACGATAGTGTCGGCTTCTTCGATGCTGGAGGCAAAAACGCAGACTACAACAACAGTTGGAGCGGATATAGCTATTTCCAAACAGAAGAAGGCAACCGAATTCGCATCCATTTCGACACAATCGCGCTCGCAAACAGCAATGCCTATTTACGCATCCGAGAGAATATACCGCCCTATCGACCCGTTGCAAACCTGAGTGGGCCGCTGCATGAAGCAAATCTGGATTACATTGTTGAAGCAAGAAGTTTGGAAGTTTATTTCAGCAATTTCAGTTCCACCACCGATGCCGGTTGGGAAGGGTATGTATATGCCGTGACGCCACACAACGAGGACGAACTACACCCTGCCACAGTTGATTTTATCGTTCCCGAGCTGAGCCAAGATGTGACCGTGGAAAGCCGCGAGGCTTGCTATGGTGAAAACATCACGTTGACAGCGACTTCCGCAGTCTCTACGCCGCAACGTTTCGCGTGGTACGACAAAGACCTTAACCTACTCAAGGTGGAGGAAACCAGCGGCACCAGCACTCTGGATGTACTGGCGACAGAATCAACAAAGTTCTTTGTGTATGCCTCCGCCGTCAATGAATGTCCAATACTTCCGCCACATTTCGGTGAAGTCTGGCTGGATGCCTCTGAGAACGGGAAAACCACAACATTCGTCACGACAGGCGATGCTGTGAACTTCTACGATGCTGGAGGCCCTGACGCACAATACTACACCCCTGGAGCCGATTGGACACACACGTTCGTGGCTCCGGAAGGAGAACAAGTCACGCTTCACTTGGACTACTTCAACTCCAACTGCGGACACCGACTCGAGATCTACGACGGTACAACAACCGACTACCTTTTGAATTCATTCTCTTGTTGTTGCTACAACAACTGGTCCTACACCTCCTCAACGGGCGCGTTGACCGTGCGTTGGATTATCGAAAATGAAGGGAACAATTTCAATTACGACGGTTGGAGCGCACTGGTGGGTGTCAAGGACAACAATGGCGAAATGACCGCCACCGCTGTCAACCTGCCGTTTGGTACGGTAACGCTCAGGCCTTCTGTTGCCGCAACTGCCATTACCACCACAAACGATGAAGTGTGTTTCGGCAGCGAGGCCACGCTGACTGCCTCCTCGGATCTCATTTATCCACAAACTTACTATTGGTATGACTCCGATAAAATGACCATCCTCAAACAGGAGACCATAAACGAAGGACACAGTGAGCTGGTCATACAGCCTTCTGAGGAATCCTCCTACTATGTGGCCGTAACAAACGACAACAATTGTCCTATTGTTGAAACCATTCACAACCACTACGTGGAACACCTGCTGGATGGAACGAACAGCAGCTACACTCTTGCTCCTAATGACAGTGTCGGATTCTTCGATGCTGGTGGACGCAATGGAGACTCTTGGAGCAATTGGAGTAATTCCTACACATTCTATGCGGAAGAAGGTTCCCATATCAGAGTTCATTTTGACACCGTGATGTTAGGCAACAATAGCAGCGCACAACTCTCACTTTACATAAGAGGTAACGTTTCCAATGGATACCAGAGCCAATACCAGTATATCTATGGTACTCAGGGCAACTTGGACTATATCATACCAGACAATCAGGTGCAAATCAATTTCTCAAATTGGAGTAACACAACGGTTCCTGGTTGGGAAGCTTACATTTACGCTATTCCTCCACACAACGAGGACGAATTAGCGGAAGCAACCGTAAGATTCATGCAGCCCGCTATCAACAACAACCTGATTTCTGTACAGAATGCAGAAGGATGTTATGGCGACGTAACCACCTTGTCTGCCACTTCTTCCCTGACTAGCACACAAAATTTCGTCTGGTACGACAGCGACATGAACCTTCTGAAGAACGAGACTGTGCCCGAAGGCCAAAACAGCACGCTATCTGTTGATGTGTTTGGCAATGCCACCTATTACGTGAATGTCAGCAATGCCGACGAATGCCCCATCCTACCGCCCCACTATGGTGAATTATGGTTCGACGAGTCCGCCAATGGTCAAACAACCACATTCACATCGGTTGGGGAAGCCATCCCGTTCTATGACGCAGGCGGTCCGAACAACATTTACCACACCCCTGGCGCAGACTGGACGCACACGTTCAAGGCACCTGTCGGCGAACAAGTCACCTTGCAGTTGAATAGCTTCCAAGCCGATTGCGGAAACAGACTCTCAATTTATGACGGAACATCTGCTTTTGGAAGTGCATTGCGTACGTTTGAGTGTGGCTACTATTCTAATGAATCATTCACTTCCACTAATGGAGCACTGACTGTTCGTTGGAAAATCGACTATAATGATCAGAATCATAATCATTATGCCGGTTGGGATGCCTTGGTGGGAGTCTTGGATGACAATGGAACGATGACATCCAATTCGGAGATATTCACGCCCGTCACGGTCACCATGAAACAACCCACTTATAACCTGCCTATTACAACCATCGGGGATGAGGTTTGCTACGGAAGTGACGCTCTCCTCACAGCCACTTCACCCATCTCCTTCCCGCAATACTTCAGCTGGTATGCTCCCGATGCTCAAACACTGCTAAAACGCGACACCGTGGACGGTATCGCTAAAACGCAGTCCGAGTTCCCTGCACCTGGCTACTATCATTATCAAGATCAAACCTATTATGTTGCAGTAGGCAATCCAGACAATTGTCCAGCCTCCTTGGCTAACCCGGTGAACACGATGACAGTCCTGCTCGATGCCTCATCACATGAACAGACAACAGTCCTCACAGCATTCGACAAGGCGAACTTCTATGACGCCGGCGGACGCAACAGCAGCTACTGTAGTCACAACTCCGACTACACCCATACGTTCAAAGCCACTCAGGGTCGTTTGAAGGTCAAGTTCACTGATAACAACATGCGCATTCAACGAGGAGACACACTGTACATATATGATGCTGAGCACGCATCCGCTGACCATTTATTAGGCAAAATATCCTATTATAAAGATGAAGACGGCAATTACATAGTTGATTATGACACCTTGTCGTTCGTTAGTTCCGGCAAATACTTGACTTTCAGATTTGTGTCTCAGGGCAATTGCGAGACTGGTTGGAATGCCGTAATTACGCCTTATAACCTGCACGAAGATCTGGCTACAGCAGAAGTTACTATCCGAGTCACTTCTGTGCCCGAATCTTCCATCACAACGACCTCAACTGAAGTTTGTCTCGGACAAAATGCAGAAGTGTCAGCCAGCGCAAACATTGAATTCCCGCAATACTATGTCTGGTACGACACCGACATGAACATCCTACTTAAGGATACGTTGCAAACATCTGCTGAAACCGCTTCCGTGCTCAGTCTTCCTGCGCAATACCAAGATGCCACATATTATGCACTCGTGTATTCCGACACGGTGAGCTGTCTTATGCTTAACAATACGATACCATCTACCCAAAGTAACCTTACACTGACTGCTTCTATGTCAGAAGGCTCGAAGACTATACAACCCGGCGAAACGATCAACTTTTTCAGCGACGAAAACTTACGCGGAAACGGATACAATAATCAAGATATTCATTATGACTTTATAGCGGAAAACGGCCGAATCAGGATTCACTTCGACACTCTTGTCGCTGGACATGAAACAGATGTTGATTTTGAAGACGGAAACCTTGAAGTATATTTTGGAGAGTATTATAACAACGCTTACCATGACGTTACCATCACCTCATTAAGCAATCGCTTAAGTATGAGAGTGTATTTGAGAAGCAATAGCAACTCTTTTGCCTATTGGAAAGGTGAAATTTCCAATATTGGCGCGGTCAACAATCAAGTTCTGTCACATTTGGCTTCAGCCAATGTCTCTGTCAATGCCAACAACAGTGTGAACACCGTTGTGACAACCAACGATACAGTCTGCATCGGTAGTCCGGCCACACTCACAGCTTCCTCTACAGATGCCGCGTATCCGCAATTTTACACATGGTTCAACAACGACTTGAGTCAGATTGTGTTCCAAGACACCGTACAATCCGGTATCAGTCAGTTCTACATACCTGGTGTCGTAGGCAACAAAGTTTATCGCGTGGAAATGCATAACGAGAACGTCTGTCCCGTATCATTTGTGACCGAACATGACAACGTCCGCGAATATCTGCTCGATGCTGAAAACAACGGTCTTGAGATATTTGTGGCAGCCAACGATAGTGTTGCTATTTACGATAACGGCGGCAAGTATGGCAACTACACCACCGACAACGGCTTCTTTAGAGCTATTATTCTGAAAACCTATCCTGGCGCAACTTTAGATCTCAGAATACCACTGCTGCGTTTATACGATGAAGAAAGCTATGACGATGAGGAAAATATGTTGGTCATTGCAGAACCCGATGCAAATGGACAAATAGGAGAAACCAGCTTCAATCGATTTTTCACGGGCTCCCTGGATGAAGAAATCTCGTTCACGACTCTCGGCAATGTGGCTTACGTGGTCTGGCAGGCAGAAGACGATGATGAATTGATTCCGTTAGAAGGCTTCGAGCTTGTTGCCACCGCCAACCTACAACAAGAAACCAGATTGGCAAAAGCAGAGGTGACAATGAAAACCTCACTTCCGATGTCCACACTGGCTCTGACTGCAAACCCGACTGAAGCAACCATCTGCGAGGGGAATGATCTCGCTTTATCAGCCACCTCCTCATTGTCGGAAAATCCTCAACATTTCGTGTGGTACAACAGCGATCTTTCCTCTGTATTAGCTACAGAAACAATCACTTCAGGTAACACGGCCACAACAACTGTGTCCGGCCTTACTCAAGATACCACCATCTATGTGGCTGTAGGCACTGATGAGGTATGTCCAGCATATCCACTTTCTTCTAAAGTCAATATCAGCGAATTAAGATTGGACATGACGGTGAACGGCGATACCACACTCTTGACAGCTGTTGACAGTGTACTCTTTTATGATGAAAATGGCCCCAATTTGCCATATTCTTATTCTTCAGAGAACACAATGATTCACCACACTTTCAAAGCAAACTCTGGTCACGTGAAAATTAAATTCTCGGAAATGAGTTTGACCGACTGTGACGACATTTTTCTTGCCGTTTTAGAAGGAAATTTGGATGAAGAGAATATTGTAGCATATTACACGGCAGATGAAATTGGTGCTGACGATTCTCTTATCACGTCTGTTGGTAACACGCTGACAGTGGTTTGGATGAGCGACCACATTCACTACAACGAGCCACATAACGGTTGGAAAGCATCCGTCTATACGGATGAACTATTGAACGCAGATATGAACGTATTGGCACGAACAGATGTAACTGTAAATTCTTCTTTCCACCATGTCATCTATGATACCGTATGTGCCAGCTCCATTCCCTACTCTATCGACCGATTCCAGAATATCGACATTTCTACTGGTGGCGAATATGAGATAGATTCCGTCTATCAAACAAACTTGGGCTGCGACAGTACATATTCGTTAAAACTCAAAGTCGTTGAACTTGGTCTGGACGGAATCGTCTCAACAAATGTGAGTTGCAGGAATGCAATGGATGGATCTATAACGATTTCAGATGAGAACGTGGTCGGAGGTATCACCCCGTTCGATTTCACCTTGACGCTGGAAGGTGAGACTATTGACAGACGTGAGCAACTGTCTCCTGGTAACTACTTGATTTCTGTAAAAGATCGATTTGGCTGCTCAATATCAGAAACAATTACAATATCTCAACCTGATGAGTTACACTTCACCAACTGTCCGGATGACCTCACTTATAATGTAGAGATTGGCCAAGACGGTATCGAAATCATGCTTACACAGCCTCAGTTCGCACCCACAGACAACAATCCTATTGTAACTACTTCTGGCATCCCATCCGACAATTATTACACCGTCGGCACCCACACAATCACCTACACTGTCACCAACGATTGCGGCGAGGAAGATGTCTGCACTTTCACTTTGACAGTGAATCCCGCCACGAAACCGATCACCATTATATCCAACAACCAAAGCTGGACATATGACGGCTATGTACACCTTGGTGAGTCCTTCACAGTATGGTATGGCGACGACGAACTGACAGCCGATGACAACAGTAATGGTAGAATCTTCACCATTCCCGTCACAGGCGACAAACTGACCATCACACCCACAGCTTCCGTGATCGATTTTACCCCTACTCCTGTGACCAACACATTCGAGTACGTGCTGCAAAACGCTAACTACTATGAGAACGTGACTACGGAAAACGGCACGCTAAGCATAAGCAAACGCAATGTTTCCATCACAGTAAATGCAGAAAATGCCTCCAAGATGTATGATGGTGATTCACTCAAGGTGACGTTTGACAACATTATGATTGATCAACTTGCAGACCGTGACCAATTAATAGCAGGCTTTGTCATCACAGAAGGTTTTGTTGTGGGTGAATACGTCTGCTCCGACGGCAACTTCATGGCTGGCGATGGCATAGCTTCACAACATGGCTTCGACATCGTGCATGGTGACGGAGATGGCTATTCTGCTGGAAGTTCCCTTGTCAACTACACCCCCACCTTCGACATCACCCTCCGCATCACCGCACGTCCGCTCACCATCACGGCGCTCTCCGACACCAAGGTGTATGACGGCACCGCGCTGACCGCAAGTTACGAACTCTCCTCCACGGCAGACCCGATCTTAGGCGAGGGCGACGCCGTACAAGCCGAGACGGTCGGATCGCAGACCTGCGTGGGTACCTACGCCAACACAGTGGCCGACGGCTACAAGGTGATGCACACCTCCATTGTGGACGGCGTGACCGCCACCGAGGACGTGACCTCCAGCTACGACATCTCCACCGTCAACGGCACCCTCACGGTGACCCCGATCACTACGGGCTTCGATTGCCCGGCCTCGCTGCCGATCACCCTCAACGAGGGCACCGCCGACACCACGCTCACCACTACACAGCTCGGCACGCCCACGCTGAACGGCAGCGCACTGCCGGACTACGTGACAGCCTCAAGCGACCTCGCCGCGCAGAACCCGCTGGCGGAAGGCACGCACACCATCACCTGGACCCTGCGCGACACCTGCGGCAACGCCATGACCACCTGCACACAGACCGTGGAGGTGAGCTACCAACCGTGCGAGGGCACCATCACGATGGCCAACGGCACCTACCACTACAAGCGCATCGGCCACCAGTGCTGGTTCACCGAGAACCTGCGCGAGGAGACCGGCGAGCACCATGCCTACAAGGACAACGCCGCCAACGTGGCCGACTACGGCTATCTCTACAGCTGGTACACCACCGTGGGCGTGACGGAGGGCGACGACAATGCCGAACCTGACAACACCACCGTGGGCGCCGACGGACAGCACTACGTGCAGGGCATCTGCCCCGACGGCTGGAGCGTGGGCAGCGCCAGCGACTACGCCACCCTGAACGCAGCCGTTCCGGTGAACTTGCTCAAGGATCCGAGCACGCAATACTGGCTGAACGGCTACGAAGGCACACCCGGAGGCTCGGGATTTAACGCTCGCGGCAGCGGCTGGTTCAACAGCGCCCTGAACCGCTACGAGGACTTCAAGACCGGCTTCCACTTCTGGAACAGCGACAGCACACCGGGCAGCAGCACCGCCTCCGCCGGAACTGTCAACTACTATTGTGACTCCATCGCTACCGAAACGGCCAGCAAACGCGACCTCAGAAGCGTGCGCTGCGTCAGAAAGGTGAACCCTTAACAGCCTTTATACCTATACATAACGAAAGGCCGCCCGTGGAGACACAGGCGGCCTTTTTAATACTAATCGTCCAAAAATTTCAACACTGCCCCCAAGGGCCTCTTTCCGTCCTCCCCCGTTTACCCTTCCAACACCAACTTGTACTCGGCAGGCAGGTTGAAATCATGCACGAAACTTTCCGGATCCACCTTGGCGGCGAAGTTGAAGAAGTCGGAGTAGAAACTGCGGTCGCGCTCAAAAATACGGATATTGAAGGGGATCTTGCCGCTGTGCTTGTCGAGTTGCTCCTTGATCTGGAGGGCCAACGCCCCGTTGATGTCGCTCAGCTGGAGCTGGAGTTGCACGCCCTTGCACAGCTTCTCATAGACCTCGCTCAAAGGATAGATATAGACGGGCTCCACATCGTTGCGGACCACCGTCTCGTGCGTGTTCTTATCGACCCAGGAGTTCTGCTTCACGGAGGCGTTCACATACACACGGTTGCCCACCTGCAGCAGCCAGGCGTACTTCTCGAAGTTGGAGCCGCGCAGGAACCAGGTCCAGGTGCCGCTGTTGTCCTCCAAAACCACCTTGCCGTAAGGGTTGCCGTTCTTCATCGTTCCGCTGATCACGCTGCTCACAATGCCGGCCACCTGCACGCCCTTTCCGCTCTGCACCGTCCGCGACAAGAAGTCGGGATCCTCCATCATCGACAGGTCGGCGTTGGTGAAACTGTCGATAATGACCTGATACTCCTTGAGCGGATGCCCGGAGATGAAGAACCCGGCCACCTCCTTCTCGTATTTGAGCTGGTCGTAGTAGTTCCACGGATCGCACTGCGGGAAAGTGAAAGTATCCTCGGCGGCAGTGTCGGTCTCTTCCGCCATGGCCGAGAACATGTCGATTTGCGAGGCGTGTTGCTCCTTGGCGGAGGCGCGGGAGATGAGCATGTCGATGGTGTTGCGGCCTTTGTCGTTGGTGATGAAGTACTGCGCCCGGTGGATGTCAGGGAAACAGTCGAAGGCGCCGGCGTAGGCCAGCGACTCCAAGCAGCGTTTGTTGCAGCTGGCCAGATTGACCCGCTCGAAGAAGTTTAGAACACTGGTGTAAGGGCCGTTGGCATTGCGCTCTTCCACGATGCTGCTTGCCGCACTGAGCCCGACCCCCTTCAACGCCGCGAGGCCGAAACGGATGTCCCCGTCCTTGTTCACCGTGAAGGTCTCGTCCGACTCGTTGATGTCGGGACCCTTTACCACGATGCCGCTCTTCTGGCAGTCGTCGATGAAGGTGGTGATCTTCTTGATGTCGGTGACATTGTTGGTAAGGTTCGCAGCCATGTACTCGGCACGGTAGTGCGCCTTGAGGTAGGCGGTCTGGTAGGCGACCCACGAGTAGCAGGTGGCGTGCGACTTGTTAAAAGCGTAGGAAGCGAACTTCTCCCAGTCGGCCCAGATTTTCTCCAACACCTTGGGATCGTGGCCGTTGGCCTGCCCACCGGAGATAAACTTGGGCTTCAGCGCATCCAGCTTGTCCTTCAGTTTCTTGCCCATGGCCTTTCGCAACGTGTCAGACTCGCCGCGTGTGAAGTTGGCCAAAAGGCGCGACAGCAGCATCACCTGCTCCTGATAGACGGTGATGCCGTAGGTGTCCTTCAGGTACTTCTCCATCACGGGAATGTCATAGACGATGGGCTCGCGGCCCTGCTTGCGGTCGATGAACTGCGGAATGTAGTCCATGGGGCCGGGACGGTAGAGGGCGTTCATAGCGATGAGGTCCTCGAAAGTGGAAGGCTGCAGCTCGCGCAGGTACTTCTGCATGCCGCCCGACTCGAACTGGAACGTACCCACGGTGTCACCGTTGCAATAGAGTTTGTAGGTCTCGGGGTCGTCGAGCGGGATGTGGTCAAGGTCGATGTCAATGCCTTTGGATTTCTTGATATTAGAGAGTGCCTCCTTGAGAATGGTGAGCGTGGAGAGGCCGAGGAAGTCCATCTTGATGAGGCCCACGTCCTCAATGACGGAACCTTCGTACTGCGTGACGATGATGTCCTCTTTCGCCTCCTTGTCCTCCACGGTGGAG
Organism: Bacteroidales bacterium; assembly: GCA_017527945.1. The sequence goes on from JAFXPL010000160.1 coordinate 24,202, forward strand.
AGCGGAGCGAACTTGGTGAGGTCGTCTGCGCCGATGATGACGCCGCAGGCATGGATGCCGACTTGCCGCACGGTGCCCTCCAACTGGCTGGCATAATGGATGATGTCGTGAATCTGCGGACTGCGGTCGTAGGCCTCCTTGAATTCGGGCACATACTCCAAGCAGTTCTTGATGTTCACCTTCGGGGCCTTATGGGTCTTCGGGTCTTCCGGGAACTTCACGGGAATCATCTTGGTGAGACGGTCCGATTCGGGGATGGGCAGGTCGTGCACACGGGCCACGTCCTTGAGGCTCGACTTGGTGGCCATGGTGCCGTAGGTGATGATGTGCGCCACCTTCTCCTTGCCGTATTTCTGGATGATCCAGTCAAGGATCTTGTAGCGCCCCTCGTCGTCGAAATCGACGTCGATATCGGGCAAGGAGATACGGTCGGGGTTGAGGAAACGCTCAAACAGGAGGTCGTATTTGAGCGGATCGACATCGGTGATTTTCAGGCAGTAGGCAACCACGGAGCCGGCAGCGGAGCCACGGCCCGGGCCCACGGAGACGCCCATGTCGCGCGCCGCCGCGATGAAGTCCTGCACGATGAGGAAGTAGCCGGGGAAACCCATGTTGCGCATCACGCTGAGCTCGAACTCAATGCGCTCCAGAATCTCCGGGTCGATGGGGTCGCCGTAGCGCTTCACCGCACCCTCCATCGTGAGCTTGTGCAGGTAGTCGGCCTCCAACTTGATACGATAGACTCGCTCCAGTCCGCCCAACTTCTCGATGCGCCCCTCGCCGCCTTCGCCGCTCTCGAACTCGGCGCGAAGGTCCTCCTCGGTGAACCGCTGCTTGTAGCTCTCCACAGTGCCGAACTCCTCCGGAATCTCGAACATCGGCATGATGGGCGCGTGCTTCAGCGCGTAGGTCTCCACTTTATCGACGATTTCCTGCGTGTTGGCCAACGCCTCGGGCACGTCGGAGAAGATGGCTTCCATCTCTTCGGGCGACTTCAGCCACTCCTGCTTGGTGTAGTGCATACGGTCGGTATCGTTCACTTTCTTGCCCGTACTCAGGCAGATCAGCCGGTCGTGGGCCTCACCGTCCTCCTCGTTCACGAAGTGCACGTCGTTGGTGGCGATGACCTTGGTACCCGTTTCCGCAGCCAGGCGCAGGATGCCCTCGTTGGCGATTTGCTGCTGCTCAAAGACGGTGCGGTCGCCGCCCGGTTTGTCAGTTTTATGTCGCTGTATTTCAAGGTAATAATCATCCCCGAAGATACGCTTGAACCACAACACCGCCTCTTTGGCCTTCTCGTACTGGCCGTTGGTGATGTTGCGCGGCACCTCGCCGGCAAGGCAGGCGGAGGAGACAATCAGCCCCTCGTGGTACTGCTCCAACAAGGCGCGGTCGATGCGGGGACGGTAGTATTTGCCGTCGATCCAGGCCAAGGAGATGATTTTGCAGAGATTATGGTAACCAATTTCGTTCTTGGCCAACAGAATCAGGTGATAGCCGCTGCCGTTCTCCTTGTGTTCGTGCACCAGACGACTGCCCGTCGGGTTGGTGTTGGTCACCCTCGCCACGTAGGCCTCGCACCCGAAGATGGGCTTGAAGATCTGCGTTTTCAAAGCGGCGATTTTGGCCTGGCAGTCAGCAATTTCCGCCTCGTCGGCCAGCTCCGGCAGTTGTTTCTCCAACTCCTTGATTTCGTCCTTCACTTTGCCGTTCTTCTTGGCCACCACGTCGGAGAACTCCTTGATGCCATACATCACGCCGTGGTCGGTGATGGCCAGGGCGTTCATGCCATTGGCGAGACATTTGTCAACCAATGCGGGTATAGCGGACATGCCGTCGAGGATGGAATATTGCGTATGTACGTGCAGATGCGTGAACTCACTCATTTTCAACGTCTTATTTTATGATTATTCGATTCTTTCATGAAAAAGCAAAGGTACACAAATTTTTGTTCGGGTCGGCTTTATAATTTTTCAACCAAAAATAATCTGGGAAATGTCCTGCTACAAAACAGTTTTCAAGCCCATGGAGACAACCGCGCACAAAAAAAAGGGCGGCCGAGACCACCCTTTTCATTAACCATTAAAATCTTTACATTATGATTACCCTCTGCGCTCTTTGATGCGGGCCTTCTTACCCGTCAAATTACGGAGATAGTAAATTCTCGCTCTTCTCACGACACCGCGTTTCACGACCTTGATATCCGCAATCATCGGGGAGGTGAAGGGGAAAACTCTTTCCACACCGATGCCGCCGGAAATCTTTCTCACGGTGAAGGTTTTGTTCACACCGCTGCCCTTAATTTGCAGCACCACACCCTGGAATTGCTGGATACGCTCCTTGGAACCCTCAACGATTCTGTAGGAAACATTCACAGAGTCACCAGCCTTGAACTTCGGGAACTCTTGGGTCGTTATGAAGTTATCTTCTACGTATTGAATCAACTCGTTTTTCATTGCCTTATCTTTTCTTCGTTAATTTCTGTTTTTTCCACTCTTTTTGAGGCTGCAAAAATACACTTTTTTTTCATTTCCGCAACCCTTTCCCGAATATTTTTCAACACTTACCAAAATATTGATAATCAACATATTAACTTCAACAACAGGTCTAACATGTTCTTTAACAGACCTAACGGCACCGTCCAAATGGCGCCGAACACGTCGAATGGAACGCGCATTCCGCCGGCTCAAGAGACAAAAGTTTAATAAAAAGGGCCCCCGTTCCCGAGAGCCCTTAATGTAATTCCTAATTCCTAATTGCTAATTCTTAATTAGATTTCCCACGTGTCGCCGCTGTTCAGCAGGTCGTCCACGCATTTGTACTTGCCGTTGGCCATTTGCTCTTCCATCTGGTCTTCGTACAGTTGCGTGTAGGAGGTCTTCTTGACGTTGCGGATCACGCCGATGGCCACGGGCAGGTCGCCGCTCATGCGGGCAAGGATAGCTTGGTCACGCAGCCGGGACACCATTTCACCATTTGGTCGCTGGTAAAGTTAGCTTTTGTATATTCGCGATCAGCTTTCGGAACAAAATGTTTTTCTGCCATAATTATCTTTTGTCAGCCTACCGTATCACCACCACTTTGCGGGTAAGATAGTCGCCAACTTTAACTAAATAGACACCAGCAGGCAATTCTTCGTTTCGGACATTACGGCCAGTCATATCAAATACTCGCACCTCATCAGTCGTGCCCTCAATCACAATGCGGTTACCTCGCGTATGTAGACTAATGTTGTCGAGAGTGATTTCTTCAACCTCGGTGCCGCTATCTGCTTCAAAATATGCTGTGAGTTCAGTGTCTTGTGTAACGGCAATTTGTCGAGGATTGTCAGTGCTTCCGTCACTCCAATAGGCAAAACGGTAACATGTATATGCTGTCGCTAAAATCGTCGCCATTGAACCCGAACAATTTGGGCCAGAGAGAATCTGTGTGAAACCCATCGTGTTGTTGTCGGAAGTAACAATGAGAGATAACTCTGGCACTTCAATTCGATTGGGAAAGTAACTCCATTCAGAAGCATAAGATGCTGCACTGCCACATGGAATGAACACAGGTATGGTTGACGAGACTCCTGTAAAAGCGTCAAAAGAAAACCCTGAAATAGAAGGTGCAACAGCCGCATGGCTAATAATAGACTCCAATCCTGAACAACCATAAAAGGCGTATGGGCCTATAGAAGTTACTGTATTAGGAATTACAGTATTTTTACATCCTACAATTAAATCATTTGTAGATGTCCTAATAATGGCATTGCAGCTGTTTCGGCTGTCATAATACGAATTGTTGCTACTGACTGCAATTGAAATCAAACCACTGCAAGACTGAAATGCATTACTTGCAATTGACTGAACAGAACTAGGAATATAGATTGATGCCAAACTGGTACATTCATAAAAAGCCCGGCTATGAACAGAGGTTACAGTGTTTGGAATGATTACTGATGCCAACCCGACACACGTCTCAAATGCACGGGAACCTATCTCAGTAACAGTATATATCGTTCCATTGTAGGTTACATTTGATGGAATTGTTAGACTCCCTGTTGGTTTGGTATATCCTTCCCAATGGCCAGGATGGTTAATATCTCTTGCCATCTTGTTGCAAGAACAAACCGTGTTTGTTTAGATAATATGTTTCTGTGCTTTCAAGGATATTACGTACTTCGTTAAGATTAATGATGCTATTGGCTTCACATATATCTTGAAGTTGTCCTTTATTGCTAAGTACGTTCCATTTCTTGGTTGGTTTGATGGACATTGTCGTAACTGGTTTCTTCATATAATTTCTGCCTGTTTTATCCTGTCGGCTCTTCAGTTTTATACTGATTAAACAAATTCGGCTCCCAGCCATAGAGCTGAAAGCCGATGTTTCATTAAGGGGCATAAAGAAAGGCGCAAATCCTTTCTGAGTTAAGCCACTTATTTTTATCGCAGGTGTCTGGAATAACCTAGTAAACAAATAAGTGTGAAAAGGTTCACGCCTATGCGTGAACTAACCGCTAGCTTATTTCCGTTTACTTGGCAAGTTTTCCAGACTTTGCGATAAGGAAACAAGAGCGTCAGCTCAATTATATGATTAGATGTCTATTGTTTCAATTCCTACATATTTTTTGGTTTGGTAATCTTATTTGATTGTTTAATGTTGGGTATAAACCCGATTCTTTTTATTATTTCAACTTGCAAAAATACTATTTTTCTCCGCATGGCATCATAGTTGGAAATATTATTCCCAGATTTTCCAACTGCTAACCGTTAATCATTCGCTACTACCACAAATTTCACGTCAAAGATTCCCCCGCATTGGTCTTCATGTGTGCGATGCGGGTTCCTGAGGCGAGGTCGCATGCATCCCGCACGCAGAAAACTCCGACTCGCTTATCCAAACTACACGCTAATGAGATCCACACCAATGCTCGCGGATATTTTGGCAATGGTTCGCAAGGTGAAATTGTGCGTTCCACCCACCCAACGGGAGATTTCAGATTCACTCTTTCCCATCCGTTTGGCAAATTCCTTGTGTGAAATGTTCTCCTTTTGGAGTGCGGCTTCTATTTTGTCCGCAATGGCAAACGACCAGTCCACCTCTTTCTTCACGTCAGGGGAGATGTCGTTCAAATACTCCTGAAGATTCAGTTTTGTACTCATATCGCAAAAGTTTTATCTGTGACACCTTCGATTTCAGTTTCGCTAATGGTCAGTGAGCCGTTGGCCACCTCCTTTTTGATTAACGAATCGAATTTTTGCAAATCCATCACGTAACCCAAAAGCTCTTCGCTCTCCTCGTATGTCTGAGTTGTTTTCAGGCCGCCGTTGCCAATTATGAGTATCTTGTCGGTGATCCGAAGGCAGTATAGTCTCAGCTTGCCCAAATCAGCGGGTAATGCGCAAACACGGTCATTCATCTTGCCTTCTGGGCGGAAATAGCGTTCCAAAGCACCATTGTTTGAGATTTTAGACAAGGCATAGATAATGATCTGATAATCCCGATTCAGCTCACCGGAATCTTTGAATCGTTGGACAAATTTCTCAAATTCAGATAAGTTTGCGTCCGAAAACTGTAGGGTGTACATTTTTACAATGCCCTCATTCTCAATGTTCTTTACTGTAAGTTCTTTCATCATAATAGTTTTTATAAGATGGTGCAAAGATACTCTTTTTTTTGATGCAATTCACATATAAGCTAATTGTTTGTTTTGCTAAAAAGACGCAGTCGCCACCACAAAAAAAGCTTCTCAGCATTTTGTATCTTTGCAAAACGATTTGGCAAGTCTTTGGAAAGGAGATGAAAGCTACTTGAGAGCTACCAGAAAGCAAGATGCCATATCAGTTCTTCGATAGTTGTTCGATACTTCTTCGATAGTTCTTCGATAATTTTTCGAAGAACTATCGAAGAAATAACGAGGAAGTATGGAACAAATGTTGACCTTGCCCGCTGTCTGATACGGCTCAGTGGTCACACGTGTTTCCACCTCGGAAAGGAGGCGCAAGAACAGCCGTAAACATTTCATCCAACAGCAACGGATGTGCCACAGCATCGCCTTATGGAAGAGACTGGCCCCATGCGGGCCTATGTTCACCGAAGGAAGGACCACATACCTCGGCTTTCTCTCGTTGGCCAACCAATTGCCTGTGGTATATCTTCCCAAGTACATGGACTCGATTGCAGGTTCGCTGCTGATGCCCGGCATCCCAGTGAGCGACGGCAAAATGCTTCCTATCGAACAACACCTGGGTGAGGTGAACGGCAAATGTTATTTCCTTTATTCATCATTCATCTGCCTGTTATAAAACAGTCGGTTTTGCGCAAAATACAGTTCAATTATACCGAAAAAAACTTGCTTGCCCCTTGCACTGTTATTGAAAAATGTCGCAATCCAAGTGTTATGATATTTATAAAATATTGATAATCATAATATTACCACTCCCCCATGTATAATAAAAATAATGAAATGGAGTGCTATGCGTATTCCAAAAATGCTTATTTTTGAAGCGACGTTTCTTCCATGTCTTGATTAAAGGACCTCGCAAGATATGGTGGTATGTCATAAAAGTGTAATCCGAGGTCCTCATAAAAATCATTTGCGATGAAAAGAACATTTTTATTTATTTTGGCAGCTGTCCTGTTGGGTGCGGCGATGCAGTCTTGTGACACAGAAGACAACAATGGAAATAATAACGGTGGCAACAACAATGGCGGTGGCAACGGAAACGGCACGACGTCTTCTGTGCAGTGGGTGGACCTCGGGTTGCCGAGCGGCCTGCTGTGGGCAGACCGTAATGTGGGCGCCAGTAGCCCCGAGGTCTATGGCAACTACTATGCGTGGGGCGAGACCGCGCCGAAGGGGGTCTATAACTGGAGTACCTATGCATACGGCAAAACATCTCGCACGCTTACCAAATACTGTACCATGTCTAATTTTGGTCACACAGACAACCTGACCACTTTGGAGGCTTCCGATGATGCTGCAACGGTCAACCTTGGCGGAGGTGCCCGCACACCGACGAATGACGAGTGGCAGGAGTTGCTGGACAACACTACCAGTTCTTGGACCACCCAAAATGGGATACCAGGCTGCTTGCTAACCGCATCTAATGGCAACAGTGTGTTCCTTCCCGCCGCTGGTGGCCGCTTCGATTCTGATTTCGGCTACACGAGAGAGCGCGGCTATTACTGGTCTAGTTCACTGTACACGAACTACCCGGAAGACGCGTGGCTCAATTGTTTTCATCAGGGCGGCATGGGCATGATCTCCCAAGCCCGTCGCGACGGTTTCCCTATACGTGCGGTGCGTTAAGTCCTCCCGCGAGCAACGGAAAAAGGAGGGAAGTGGGGCTACTCAATGCATGGAGTGCGCACCCCACGCCTCTCCTTTTTTTGTGCGATAAGCTGAGATCAGAAAATTGTTGCGTGCCTCTGGCACGCTGCCCCTCGCGCATCATCGCATACCCCACACTGCGGCCTAACGGCCTTATGTGGGGTTATTAAGATGGCGTGCGTTCCGCACGCGGAGGAGGAATTGGCAACGACAATCACAAGGATGCGATATCGGGCGTATGCGATACGGGCGTATGCGATACGGGCGTATGCAATACGGGCGTATGCGATACGCCCCTACAGACATCGCAAAACGTAAACCCACGGTGAATTGCAAATGTTATTCCCTTTATTCATCATTTATCATTCTTCATTCATCATTCTTCATTAAAAAAGGACGCCCTTCCGAGCGCCCTTAACTTCTAACTACTAACTTCTAACTAGGTTAGATCTCCCAAGTGTCCCCGCTGTTCAACAAATCATCCACGCATTTGTACTTGCCGTTGGCCATTTGCTCTTCCATCTGGTCTTCGTACAGTTGCGTGTAGGAGGTCTTCTTGACGTTACGGATCACGCCGATGGCCACGGGCAGGTCGCCCTTCATGCGGGCCAGCATCATGTGGATGCCGGTGTCCTCGGTGTCCTCGTGGTGCACCAGCACATCGTCGATGGTGATGCCGTTCTCGCCGATGGTGACCACCTCGAGTTCGCGGCCGTTGAAGCGGATACCCTTGTTCTTCTCTTTACCGAAGATCATGAGCTTGCCGTTTTCGAGGATGATGGTGCGGTCGTCACGCACGGCGCGGTCGGTGATGGCGGCGTGGGCCTTGTCGTTGAAGATCATGCAGTTCTGCAACACTTCCACCACACTGGTGCCGTCGTGCTGGGCGGCGCGCGTCATGATGTCGGTGGTGAGCTGCGGCAGGCAGTCCAAGGCACGGGCATAGAACGTGCCCTGTGCGCCCATCACCAGCTCGCCCGGGTTGAACGGGTAGTCGATGGTGCCGTAGGGCGAGGTCTTGGTGACCTGGCCGAACTTCGTGGTCGGACTGTACTGGCCCTTGGTGAGGCCGTAGATCTCGTTGTTGAAGATGGTGATGTTGAAGTCCTGGTTACGGCGCACCGCATGGATCAGGTGGTTGCCGCCGATGGCCATGGAGTCGCCGTCGCCCATGCTCACCCACACGGAAAGGGCCGGGTTGGCCAGTTTAACGCCCGTGGCGATGGCGCAGGCACGCCCGTGGATGCTGTGGAAACCGTAAGTATCGACATAGTAGGGGATACGGGACGAGCATCCGATACCGGACACCATGCAGATGTTCTCCTTCTTGTGGTTGGTCTTCGGGAAGGTGTTCAACAATGCGGCGAGGATGGCGTGGTCGCCGCAGCCGGGACACCATTTCACCATTTGGTCGCTGGTGAAGTCAGCTTTTGTATATTCGCGGTCCGCTCTGGGAACAAAATGTTTTTCTGCCATAATTATCTGTGAATTAAATGGTTCTTGTTTGAATTATTTGGCAAGCAGTCTTTCGAACTCAGCTTTCAGCTCGCCCACCTCGAACGGGAGACCCATAATCTTGTTGTACTGGGTCATCGGACATTCGGGGAACTTCGTGCGGAGGTAGCCGGCGAACTGGCCGTTGTTGAGCTCACAGACAACGATCTTCTTGTACTTCTTGAAGATGTCGCCGGTGTTCTTCGGCAGCGGGCATATATAGTTGAAGTGGGTGTAGGCCACCTTCTTGCCTTCTTTGTTCATCTCTTCCACGGCGAGGGTGAGGGCACCGGCGGTGCCGCCCCAGCCTACCACGAGCAGATCGGCGTCAGGGTTGCCGGTGACTTCCTGGTCGGGGATGTCGTTGGCCACGCGGTTCACCTTCTCCTGGCGGTTATAGACCATCAGGGCGTGGTTTTCGGGATCGGTGCTCAGAGGCCCGTCGGGGCATTTCTCAAGGCCGCCCACACGGTGTCTGAGGCCTTCCATGCCGGGCAGTGCCCATTCGCGTGCGAACGTCACGGGGTCGCGGCGGAAAGGTCTGTAGTTCGGGTCATTGGGCGTGGCAAGGCGCGGCTTGATTTCCGGCATGTCCGCCATCTTGGGGATGCGGAACAGCTGGGAGCCGTTGCCGAGGTAGCCGTCGGTGAGCAGGATGACGGGGGTCATGTGCTCCAAGGCGACCTTGGCGGCGTTGAAGGCCCAGTAGAAGCAGTTGGCGCTGGAAGAGGCGGCCATGACCACGAGGGGAGCCTCGCCGTTGCGGCCGTAGAGAGCCTGGTTCAGGTCGCTCTGCTCCGTCTTGGTGGGCAGACCCGTGGAGGGACCGCCGCGCTGCACATCAACCACCACCAAAGGAAGTTCCACCATGACGGCCAAGCCGAGAGCCTCGCTCTTCAGCGAAAGGCCGGGGCCGGAAGTGGAGGTGCAGGCCAAAGCGCCGGCGTAGGAGGCACCGATAGCGGAACAGACACCCGCGATCTCGTCTTCAGCTTGGAACACTCTTGCACCCAAGGATTTGTGCTTGGCTAACTCCACCATGACATCCGTGGCGGGAGTGATAGGATAGGAACCAAGGAAGAGTCTGCGACCGGATTTCTCGGATGCGGCCAAGAGACCCCAAGCGGTGGCGACATTACCGGTAATGTTGCGGTAACGGCCCTTGGGCATCTGGTCGGCATGGGCGATTTCGAAAATATGGGAGTGCATGACTTCCAACTTGTCGGCATATTCGTAGCCTTCCGTCAGCACGGCCTTGTTCAGCTTCACGACCTCGGGCTTCTTGGCGAACTTGCGCTCCAAGTAAGCGTAGGTCTGGTCGAGTTTCTTATGGGTGGCGTAGAAGATGATGCCCAACGCGAACATGTTGCGGCAGCGGTCGGCTGTCTTCTTGTCTGCACCCTGGTCTTTGCCGATGCGTTCCGTGAACGAGGTGACCGGCGCCTTGATGATGGTGTAGGCGCGCTCCATCTCATCGGTGAAAGGGTTGTCGCTCTCGGTGTAGCCTGCTTTCTCAAGGGCCTCGTCGGTGAACGTGTCGATATCGACGATGACCGTGGCGCCCTTCTTGGCCCACTTGAGGTTCGACTTGAGGGAGGCCGGGTTCATGGCGACCAAGATGTCGCACTTGTCGCCCGAGCTGTAGATGTGGTTGCCCACATGCACCTGGTAGCCGGACACGCCGGCGATGGTGTTGTGAGGAGCGCGGATTTCCGCCGGATAATCGGGGAAAGTGGCGATGTCGTTGCCTGTCAGGGCTGAAGCATCCGAAAACAACGTTCCGGAAAGCTGCATACCGTCGCCAGAGTCACCCGCAAAACGGACGACAATGTCGTCAATTTTTGTGATTTGCTCTGTTGATGCCATACAATCTGTATTTTATGCTTTATATGTTTTAGTTGTCAAAAAATAGTCCCAAACTGCCAAAAAGACAAAACGAAAAATCAAGCAACAGTTTGTTTTGCAGTGACTTAATTCCTCGTTCTTCTCCTTCTGCAATTCGGCGCAAAAATATCAAATTTAATGAGACTTACAACTATTATTTTGTGTTTTTTTTGGCCGTGACGGCAGGGCACTCGTCAAACGTTATAAAAACGTGCCGGGGAGCGTCACAACAGTCCCGCAGATGGTCCGGAGAGTGCCCAAAAGCTTTATACCGCGAGGATATTGGCTATATTGATATTGTTTGGGGCGAGAATGATCCGAAAACTAACAGGGGGTTTGGGTTAAAACATATTGTGGAAAAACATGGTGCTAACATAAACGAGTTAGGACTCTCCGGCGAAAACCGCCCTATGCCATTTCCCCCAACTCCACCACCACCGCATACCGCGTCCTCTCCGTGATGGGGTTCAGTGCCATTACGCCCGACCACCACAACCCGTCGCGGGATTCCATTCCCGTGCGCAAACACGCACGGTCGCGCGTGTCAACAGTTCCGCGGACAATCCGGAACGTGCCCCGCGCCTCGGGATGGCAGTATCTAGCGTAGATGTCGTGCGCCGCCAACCCCATCGTCTTCCGCAGGTTCACCTCCACGAAAGGATGCAGCTTATACACACCATCTTCCTGATAGACAAACATATCCACACCGGCATCGCCCTTGTAATGCGGGGCGACCTCCTGTCGCAGAAAATCGCTGACGAGCGACTGGATGTCCATTAAATATTGAATGTCAACATATTGCGACAAAAAGGAAAGGATAACCTCATCCGGCATCAGCAGGTTGCCACCATAGCCGTAATGCTCGGTCTTGAAGAGCGAATAGCCCCGGAAGATGACCTCCCCGTTCCGGCATTCGAACTCCATCGCAAAGTCCTGGACCACCGTGTACATCCGTTCCGCGATGAGACCGCCCTGCCGTTTCAGCACGCCGCCGCATTGCCGGAGCAGCGTGGGGTTCGTCGTCCCGTGCGCGTACAGGTGCCCGCGCCCGTTGCCCGAATACGGCGACTTGAAGATGACGTCGGGAGTCCGTTTCACGAAATCCTCAACCTGTTGGAGCTCTGTCAAGAATAAAGGAGGCATGGGTAGGCCTTCTGGGTGAGGATGCTTGTCGTGCAAGAACTCCATCGCCGCGATGGCGGTCCTGCGGTGCGCCAGTTCACGGAGTTCCGACAGCTGCACATCCGTGGGCAGCAGCGTGTCCGGAATCCCGATGCGCCGCAGCTGATAGACCGCCGCCGCATCCCATCCCCACGGCGTCACCTTCGTGATACGGTCCGCATTCTCCATCGGGGCGAAATTCTTCTGGAACTCCTTCCCGAAAGGACGGTAGGAATCCAGTACAACCGCCTCATCCTCTGTGAGATACCGCATGAACGGGGCACAGTCGTAGGCGAACTGCGCCGCCGACCGCAGCGCCACAAACTGCGGCTGGTTGTCTGCCAGCGCATAATCGTGTTCGGGGTTGAAGAGGAGGAGGTGCATGGGGGGGGGGATGGTTTAAGGGTTATGGGTTATGGGTTAAAGAACGGTTATGTTGCCGGTGAAAACGTAGGGTTTTCCCCTGTGGTCGGTGCAGCGGATGAGGTAGTTATAGACCACATTGACCATCAGCTTGCCGTCGTTGCGGCCGTCCCAGCGGAAATGCTTGTCCTCGGAGTAGAACACCTGCTCGCCCCAACGGTCGTAGATGCTGATGCTGAAGTCTCCGATCTGGTTCCTGTCGAATTCGGAAAGCTGGAACGAATCATTCAGACCGTCGCTTTTACTTGGCGTTATCACATTGGGTAGCAGGATGCTCAGCGGGCAGAACGGGATGTTGAACTGCTCCACCTGCTCGCAAACGCCGTTGGAGGCCGTGAGGGTGTAGAGTCCGCTCTCGGTGACGAGGATGGACGTGCCCACCTCGCCGGTGCTCCACAAATAGTCGTCGAAACTGCCTTCCACCGACAGTTCCGTCTCGCGCGTGCTGCAGAAATCGGGGTTGGAGACGGCCGTCCGCAGGAACGTGTCGAGGAGCGTAAGATGCAGCGTGACCGCACTGTCGCAGTCGTGCACGGAAGTGAAATAGCGCGTGTAATCACCAGACTCTAAGAAGGTTTCCCCGTTCCAGCCATACTGCCCGCACGCAGTCTCCCACACCTCGCTCTCGGCCGGATGCCCGATGTCGAGGTGCAGCGTGACGGTGCTGTCGCAACCGTTCTGGGACACGAAATCCTTGACATAGTCGCCGCTTTCGGTCAACGTGTCGCCCGCCCAGACATATTGCTCGCACGCGAAAACCGTCTGCTCTTGCTGCCAGTGGCGTTCGACGACCAGATTCAAGAGAATGACGCTGTCACAGCCGTGCCTGTCTTCGATTCTCTGTAAACCGGTGAACCAGCTCTCCGGCCAGCCTGGATGTAAGGTGAACATCTGGTTGAGAAACTCCGCGCTCATGGAGAAACCGTATTCCGTGTAGTCGTAGCCTTGGCAGATGGTGTCTCGCAAAAAGGTGGTGTCGGCAAGAACATAGTTGCGCAGCTCGATGGTGTCGGCAGCCGAGCAGTTGGAGTTGCCGGAAGTGGCCATAACCGAATAGATTCCCGGTTCCGAAGTGTGGAATCCCGAGGCGGTGGAGCCCGTGTTCCAAAGATATTGGCAAGTGCCGCAAGCCGCCGCGGGGTGAAGATTGACGCTCGTTCCTGGGCAAACTGTGGTGTCTTCCCCAAGCGATATTTCCGGATATGGGTGCACCGTGACGGGGAACGAAGCGTCGAACTGGCAGCCGAAGCTGTCGATGACCGTGAACGCGACAGATTGCACACCAGGAGCCAACGCCGTAATGTTGTGGCCGTTTTCCACGCCATTGCCGGTCAGGAAGAACGTATCCACTCCCACGCTGTACCCCCAGGCTGTGGGCATCAGCTGCGGGTTCAACGCCAGCTCCCAGTCCGTGATGTAGCCGTTGTCATGCTCCAGCATGTCCTGTACCTGGATGCACCAGTTGCCGTTGAGCGGGCATCCCACCAACGACCCGAAACTTTGGTAGGGATGATAGACCTGCGTCATCTGAGCCACATTCGTCGAATCGACGCTGTAGGAATGCAGAGCATCGAAAAAAGGCGACAGCTCCGTGTCCCAATGGGGATTGTAGTGGCCGATGAAATTGCTGGAACTGAAAAAGTTGCCGTTGTCGGAAGCATACTGGTAGCCGAGAGTGTTGTTGTTGGACCAGACGTAGTTCCACGGCTCGCCGATGGGGTTGAGCGCGGCGTTGCAGCTGCCGCCGTCGGGGCGGTAGGCGCTGCCGAGGTTGACGCGGAAGTGATACGGTGTCGGGGGATAGGTGCTCTCGTCGTACGTGGACACGAAGTTCGGGTAAGGCAGTATGGTGCTGGAGCTTCCGTTGGGGCAGAAAATCTGGATCTTGATGTCTTCGACGGCGGAGTGCTCCATCCGGAGCCGCACGTAGAGGATGTCATTGGCGGAAGTGAGCGTGGCGTTCGCGGGGAACTCCGTGAAGGTGACGTTGGAACGATAGTACAAGCCGTAGGGAGGGCAGTTCTCGCCGTCGGGCAGGAAGACGGTATCGCGCACCGACAAGGCCACCGGCTGCACGAAGCCCACGGTCCGAAGGACGACATTGCTGCTGCTGTCGGTGCCAACACTCGGCACAAACACCTGGCCTTCACACAGTTCTGGCATATTGAACGTACCCGCAATCGGGTTGGCCGACGAGCGAACCCGGAAGGTGACAACCTGTTGCGCAGGGCAGCCCAACGTGTCGGCGGCCGTCACCGACACCTCGCAGCCGTTGCCCGGCGTGAAGATGTGCGCCACCGAGTCGAGGCCCGTGCCGCTCAGCGTGACCGAGTTCTCCAAATGCCAGGAGAACGTCGTCGTGGCATCGCACTGCGTGTAGTCTCCTCCGCCGTACACCCCTTTCACCGCAAGGTGGACCTCCACGCCGGGACAAAGATCAATATAGCCGTAACCGTCGTCGGGATTCAGCACGGGCAAGTGCGAGCAACGGGCGGAGTCGAGGACAATCTGGAACGGCTGGCAGCCGGTGTGCACGTCCGTCTGGGCAACGACACTCGTGCAGAGTGTCATTGTCGTGAGCACAAGCACTATGAGGTGTTTTCTCATTTTCCGCTGCATTTTTCAGGAGTGCAAAAGTACAAAAAAAACGTGACAGACATTCCCCAATTCAGGAGCCGTCACACATATCCAAGGATTTATTATCTTTGCCCCTTAAAATTCCGCATTATGAGAAAATATGTATTGTCAGCGTTAATTCTTTTGCTATTAAGTGTTTGCGGGTTCGCGCAGACCAAGAAAATCACCGTGGAGGACATCTGGGACAACTTCTCGTTCTATCCCCGCGGCGTGGCCGGCTACACCGCCATGCCCGTGAGCGACGACTATACCGTCCTCAAGCGTGCAGGCATCGAGCGTCACCATTTCAGCGACGGTTCCGTGGCCGGCATCATCCTGTCGCACAGCGATTTGAGCGATGCCTCCAAGGGACGTCTCTCCATCGCCGGCATCAGCGACTACGCCTTCTCCTCCGATGAGAAGAAAATCGTGCTCGCTTTCGACCAAGAAAGCATCTACCGCCGTTCCTCGTTAGCTCACTATTACGTCTATGATATTGAAAACAAGCGGCTTATGCCCGTTTCTGACACCGCCCACCTGCTGCGCTTCGCCGAACTCTCCAAAGACGGAAGCAAGGTGGTCTTCGCCCGCGACTGCGACCTCTACTACCAGGACCTGGCCTCCGGCAAGGTGGTACGCATCACGAAGGACGGCAAGCCCAACCACATCCTCAACGGCTTCGCCGACTGGGTCTATGAGGAGGAGCTCGACATGTCGCAGGCCGCCTCGTTCTCGCCCGACGGATCCAAAATCGCCTACCTGCGCTTCGACGAGAGCCGCGTGAAAGAGTTCACCATGCCGATGTACGACAACCTCTACCCCACCGAGTTCAAGTACAAATACCCGAAGGCCGGCGAGGACAATTCCCTTGTCGAGGTCCACATCTACGACCTCGCGACCGGCATCGACACCAAACTCGACCTCGGCGACAACTCCAACTGTTACTTCCCGCGCGTCTATTGGCTGCCCAACAGCCGAGACGCCGTCGTGCTGAAACTCAACCGCCACCAGAACCAGCTCGACTTCATCCGCTACAACACGGTCACCAAGGCGCAGGACATCATCTACACCGACAAAAACGACAAGTGGCTGGACGTGACCGACAACTACTACTTCCTGGCCGACAACAACTCCATGATCGTCACTTCCGAGCGTAACGGCTTCAACCACATCTACAAACTAATGTTCGGCGGCGCTCTCGTCCAACTCACCTCTGGAGAGTGGGAAGTCAATGAAATCCAATATGTTAATGAAGCAAAAAAGCAGATTTACTACCTCTCGAATGAATCGGGCGTGCTCAACCGCGATCTCTACGTCATCAATTATGATGGCAAGAAGCAAAAGAAACAGCTTTTGACTGCCGGCAACGGTTGGGCGAGCACGGAGTTCTGTCCGAACGGCAACTACTACCGCTTGCAGTATTCCGACCTGAACACCCTGCCGAAATACACCATCAACGACAAAACGGGCAAGGAGTTGCGCGTGCTCAACGACAACCAGAACATCCAAAACGTCATGAACGACTACGGCTTCGTGAAGCGCGAAATCATCAGCTTCACCACGAAGGACGGCGTGACGCTATACGGCTGGATGATGAAGCCCGCAAATTTCGACCCGAGCAAGAAGTATCCGGTGATGATGAACTGCTACGGCGGCCCCGGCTCGCAGCAGGTGATGAACGCCTACAGCAGTGCGCAGGACCTCGCCTTCTACCAGATGCTGGCGCAGCACGGCTACATCAGCGTCTGCGTTGACGGGCGCGGCACGGCCACCCGCGGCGATGCCTTCAAGAAGGTGATTTACCAGCAGATGGGCAAGTACGAGGCCATCGACCAGATTGCGGCGGCCAACTGGCTCAAGACCCTGAGCTACGTCGATGGCGACCGCATCGGCATTTGGGGCTGGAGCTTCGGCGGCTACCTCTCCGCGCTCTCCATGTTCCGCGGCGACGGCGCCTTCAAGATGGCCATCTCCGTGGCTCCCGTCACCAACTGGCGCTACTACGACAACATCTACACCGAACGGTTCATGCGCACCCCGCAGGAAAACCCCGACGGCTACGACCTCAACTCCCCGACCACATACGCCAAAGACCTCAAAGGCAAGTATTTGCTGATTCACGGCACCGCCGACGACAACGTCCACTTCCAGAACGCCATGGAGTTGGTGAAGGGCTTGAACGAGGCCGGCATCGAGTACGACCAGTTCTTCTTCCCCAACAAGAACCACTTCATCATGGGCGGGAACACCCGAACATACCTCTACAACAAACTACGAAAATACATCTTGGAGAATCTATAGACAAGTAGCGCCACCCTCAACGAGAAGGTGGCGCTGTTTTTTTGGCATCCGCTTGCGTCCCGGCTTTCCCAGGCAACCGCCCCGCCTTTTTCAACGCAGCATGGAGAATCCATTCGATCTGGCCGTTGGCACTGCGGAACTCCTCCGCCGCCCACTTCTCCACCGCATCGAAAATCTCTTTGTCCACCCGCAAAGCGAAATTCTTCTTCATAATCTTCCTAATCCTCCTAAACTCACTAAACTCACTGATACAGCGTCCCCGTGTTAATCACCGGCGAAGCGGACTCGTCGGCGCAAAGCACCACCAAGAGATTGGAGACCATGGCGGCCTTGCGTTCCTCGTCCAGCTCCACGATTTTGTCAGCGGAGAGTTTCTTCAGGGCGAGATCGACCATGCTGACAGCGCCCTCCACGATTTTCTCGCGGGCGGAGATGATGGCGTCGGCCTGCTGGCGGCGCAGCATCACGCTGGCGATTTCAGCGGCATAGGCCAGGTAGTTGATACGGGCCTCCACCACTTCGATGCCGGCGATTTCCAAATGCTTGCGCAGCTCGCCCTCCAGACGCTCGTTGATTTCCTCGCCGCCGGAGCGCAGTGTCACGCCCTGGTCGTCGCGGTCCATGTTGTCGTAGGCGTACAGCCCCGCCACCTTGCGCAACGCGGCGTCGCTCTGCACTCGCACGAACGAGTCGAAGCTCTTGACCGACTTCATCGCCGTCTCCGTGACGGTGGCCCGGACATCCGAATCGACCTCGAAACAGGCCTTGTAGGTGTCGCTGATCTTCCACACCAGCACCAAGCCGATCATGATGGGGTTGCCGTTCTTGTCGTTCACCTTGATGGGCTCCACGTCCATGTTTTTGGCACGCAGCGACAGTTTCTCCTTGCTGTAGAAGGGGTTGACCCAGAAAAAGCCGTTCTGTTTCACCGTGCCGGAATACTTGCCGAAGAAGGTGAGCACCCGCGATTCGTTGGGTTGCACGACGATGAAGCCTGCCAAGTGTATAATCCAGAGGACCAGCATCAGGAAACCAACGCAGACCGGGAGCAGCAGCCACGGGGTGACTTCGCCATCAGCATCCGTTATGCATCCTAATTTAGCGAGTTTCACCACTATCCAAATGGAGAACACTAACAGCACGAGATTGATCAACAGGTGCAGAAATCCATTGTTTCCCGCACTCATTTTCTTTTCAAATTCATTGTTGTTCATAACTTTACAGATTTTATTTGTGATTAAAACAATATCATTTTAATATCACGGCAAAAATACATTTTTTTTTCAAAAACAGCTGTTTTATTTTTGAAACTGATTTTTTATTTTTGCACGTGTTTTCTTTTTCTTGGAATAAGTTTCATAGAAGAATGATTATCAAATATTTACGTATTATCCTATTGTTCATACCCCTAAGTTTGGCCGTCTGTGGCTGGTCGCAGGGCGATGTATTGGTGAACACCAGCTATGACTGGAAGGCAGACTCGCTTTTTATCAAGAAGATGAAAAAGCAGTTGAACCATATTCGCCAAACGGAGAAGCGCCCCACGGTGGCATTGGTGCTGGCAGGGGGAGGCGCGAAGGGTGCCTCGCACATCGGGGTGCTGAAATACCTCGAAGAGCAGGGCATCCCCGTTGATTTCGTGGCGGGCACGAGCATGGGCGGCCTGATGGGCGGCATCTACTCGTTAGGATACTCGGCTGTGGAGATCGACTCCATCGTCCGCTCCATCGACTGGAACGTGATGATGAGCGACAACGTGCCGAGGGAATTCTACTCCTTCAACCGCAGGTCCTACAAGAGCACCTACGTCATCGACATCCCGTTCGAGGGAACGCAGTTCATGCGAAGTCTGCCATCGGGATTCATGTACGGGCTGAACATCTACAACCTGATGAGCGCCTTGTCGGTGGGTTACCAGCAAGCGACGGACTTCACGCAACTGCCAACCCCATATTGCTGTGTGGCCACGGAGATCGTGACCCAGACGGAGAAGCACTGGACCGAAGGCTCCATGATCGACGCGATGCGCTCCACCATGTCCATTCCCGGCTATTTCCGT
This sequence comes from Bacteroidales bacterium, assembly GCA_017527945.1. The sequence goes on from JAFXPL010000160.1 coordinate 43,455, forward strand.
CCGGTGCGCGTGGATTCGATGATTCTGGCGGACGGCGGCACCAAGAACAACTTCCCCACCGACATCGCCAAGGCGGTCGGCGCGGACATCATCATCGGCGTGGAGCTGACCATGCCTCGCGACTACAAGAAAGTGAACAACGTGGCCGACATCCTGATGCAGACGGCACAGTATTCCGGCGGCCTGGAGGCGCACAACCGGAACGTGCAGAACGCGACCATCTACATCACGCCGGACATCTCGGGCTACGGCATGCTCAGCTTCGGCAAGGAGGAAGTCGCGGACCTGATCACGCGGGGCTACACGGAGGCGCAGAAGCATGCCCGGGAAATCGACAGCGTGGCAATGCTCGTGGGGAGAAAAGGGCGCAAACTGCACAACACCAAGGCCATCAACATCTCCGACACGGCCGTGCGCATCTCCTCGGTGGAGTATGTCGGCGGACTCAGCGAGAAGGAGCAACGCTACATCAACCAGAAGATCCGCATCGAGAAAAACGAGCTCTGCGACCGGAAGGAGCTGGAGATCGTCCAATCGATCATCTACGGCACCATGGCCTTCACCGATGTCACCTACCGGCTTCTCGACGACGGGGAAGGCGGCTACAAGCTGCAGTTCCGCTGCACCAAACGCCCGCCGAACTCCGTCAACATCGGCCTGCGGGCCGACACAGAGGAGTGGTTCGCCGCATTGGTGGATTTCGGCTTCGGACAGAACAAAATCTACGGGCACTCTTTCCACGTCGCCCTCCGCCTGGCCAAATCCCCCTATCTGCGCCTCGGATGGACGTTCAGACCCGTGAAAGGACCGAAGGTGAGCGCCGAGTTCCAGACCATCTACCGCACACTGTACGGCTCCGACAACGCGCTGTTCAGCCGCAACTACTACGAGCAGTCGCTACGCAACACCCTCAAACTCTACATTTCCGACACACATTGGAGCCGCGTGGACCTGAAATTCGGCGCCCGCTTGGAGCATCAGCCCTTCTACCGAATCTTCTCCGAAACGGGCATGTCCCAAGCTTTCAACTGGAGGACGTTCCACCCTTACCTGTTTCTGCGCTTCGTGTTCGACGACGAGGATGTACACTATTTCCCAAACAAAGGCTTCCGTGTCACGACAAGCTATGACTACAATTTCAAGAACTCCCATTATTTGGCCGCGAGCTTGAGAGGCGTTATTCCCGCATGCAGCTTTTTAGCCATAATTCCTTCTATTAGAGGAAGATATATATTAGGAAAAGATGAAAACTATGGAGAAATGAACAACTATGTCGGCGGTGTGATGGAAGGACGGTACTACGAGCACCAGATGCCGTTCATCGGAATCAACGGAGAGAAGGCATGCCGCAACATCCTGACCATTGCAGACGTGGATTTCCGGTTCAAAGTGTGGAAAAACTGCTACCTGTCGGCGGTGGGAGCCGTCATGCACAACTGTCCCCTGAACTTGAAAGAGCACAACTTCGTCTATGCGGCGGCCTTGCAGTTCGGCTACAAGTCCAAAATCGGTCCCATCTTAGCCAACATACATTGGAACAGCTTCAACACCAAGAAAGTGGGGATTTATTTAGGTGTCGGCTACGACTTCTGATTCAGTTCAGGTCCCAGCAGAGCGAGACAATATCCTGCCAGGGAAGGTGAAGCCGCTCCGCCGTGGGCTGGTGGCAGAGTCGGCCGGCGTGGCAAAGGATGGCGGACATAAGCTCGGGCGATTGCTGCAGCGCGTAGGCGACCGACGGAGCGTGCACAAGCGTGTCAACGAGGGGGAAAAGGAAGTTGGAGAGGGTTATCTGAAAACCCGCCTCGGACAATGTCTCCTTGCGAATCTTGTCAATGACAGAAATGCCCTCGTCGTTTTGCAGCAGATCCAGGCATATCATGGTGATTTTCTTTTCGTTGACAGCCTCGACAAATTCCCGCGAAAATTCAGCGGGAGAGAGCACGGAAAACAACATCTGGCCCTCTTTTGACAACGCCAGCTGGTCGAAGGTGAACACGTCGAATTTGAGGACAAGGTTACTTAAATGTGCCAAATCAGCGTAGTGATGGGTGAACTCCGTGCCGGCATCGGCATAGTCGGCATCGGAGAAAGGGTTATGATTGCCAAAGCCGAACTGCGCAAACACCTTGACTCCCTGGTCAGTCAGGATGCGCACGGCATTCGGAGTGAGAAAACCGCTGTCGGGATGGGCAGTCTCAGACTTGGCCAATGCGAGCGTGAGCTTGCGCACAGGTGCCTCCACAACAGCCTCCCAAGCCTGCGTTTCCATACGCGGCACATCTTGAAGAACAATATATTCTGAACTCATAGTTATAGTTATAGTTATAGTTATTTGTTATAGTTATTTATCTAAGTCTAAGTCATTTGCCTAAGTTCAGAACGAAAACCTCCGCAAACGGTCGTCCACACGTTCAATCCTCACGGGTGTGTATTCCCCTCGGAGCAGGCTCTCCACCTTTTCAGTCCACTCGATGAAGCAGTAGTTTCCACTGTAGAGATAGTCCTGGAACCCGATGCGCGTGGCGTCGTCGGGCTCGTCGATGCGGTAAAAGTCGAAATGGTAGAGCGGTTGCCCGTCAGAAGTCCAATACTCGTTGACGATGGCAAACGTGGGCGAGGTCATGTCAACCGCCACGCCGAGCTGCCGGCAAATCTCCTTGATAAGGGTAGTCTTGCCAGTGCCCATCTCGCCGAAAAAACCGAACACGCGCTCATCGGGATAAGCTTCCAAGAGTTTCCGCGCCACTTCGGGCAATTCGGACTCTGCCGCTATGACATTATGAACCATATTGTTACATCTTTAATTCTCCGCCACCGGCCCGGCATTGACCAACCAGCGGCCTGCCTGGGTGAGGAAAGGCTCAATGATATCGTAGGGAATCACGCAGGCGGGAAGACCCGCGGCATAGCAGGAAATCTCGTACTGTTGATAGATGAACTCCACGCCATCCTCGCGGAAGATAGGCGCAGTCTCCGGCAGCGGGAAATAGTCGTTGTTCTCCATCGTCAGACTACTTTCAAACTGCTCCTTGTCGGAATCGAAATATTGCGTGTAGATGTTGTCCCTGACCAGGTCGGTCAGCTCGTCCATCGATTCGGTGCGGAAAATGTCATAGTCGATGCGCCGGCCGTCAGACTTGCGGAACGTTTGTCCCTGAAGCAGATACCAGCCGTGCGCGCCGCCGGAGAAACCCTCTTGGGTGTAGATGTACGTCACGTAGCGGTCGGTCTCGCGCAACTTTTCAAACTTCATGGCCTTGTGGCATTCCATCCCGTCGATTTTGGGCATGTCGGGGATAATATTCTGCTGGAAGTCGGCGAGGATAGACTTCTTGTAATGATCGAACATGCGGGAGGCGTTTTCAGCTCCGCCCTCGTAGGTGCCGCCCAATTGCTCCGACATCCATTCTCGTATATTATTGATTACAAAAAAGTTGCCTGATTCCGGAAAATCGGCTTCGATTTTGACGGTGCCAGGGATGCCATTCACCACCACGGAATCCTCGATAGTCACCGACTGCGTTTTGATGTCCGCAGGGGTGATTTGCGACAGCGAGGTGAGTGAGTTCAGCGCATGCGTGTCGATTTTGGTTTTGCAACCAGCGAGCACCAAGGTCAGCCCGCACAAAATTCCTACTGCAACAAGATGTCTCTTTGTCATGATTTTCCAATTTTTTTTCGGCGGCAAATATACGATTTTTATTGGAGGTGACGAGAAAGCGCTTTTTTTTGTCAACGCCACAAGCAGACATGAAAAAGGCCGCAGGAAATCGCATTCCCGCGGCCTCGAAGTCTCGTTCTCGATGGGACTTAGTTCACATCTGCACGCGCCATGGCATCCTTATAGTACTTCTGGTTGACGAAGACGTCTTCCTTGTACGGGTTGATATGGCGTTTCTTGGACTGCGCGATGATGTAGCAGAGGGCGATGGCATTGGTGATGAGAGCCAGCGCACTGATGACGGTCATCATCGTCGGGTTGGCAGCCACGACAGAAGGATCGACCGTAGTGCCCACGACACCGTCAACGGCAGCCTGTCCGCCAGCAGCGTACAGTTGCTCGATGGTGGCGACACCTTCCGGATAGAGGACGGGAAGCGTAGCCCAGCTAAACCATTGCTGACCGTCTTTGAACGTCTCTTGGAAGAGCGGGAAGACTTGAGCGAACATACACCAGATAGCCAAGGTGTTGGCGCGGTTTTGGATCCAACCGCCGCGGTTCCACAACAGAGCGGCCACCGTCGGGGCGAGCAGCAAAGCAATACCGCAGTACCAGCTGTGCGTCGGCAGGCAGTTGTAGGTGTATGCGAAGTTCCAAATGTCGTAAATCACGATATAGACCCACGTCATGTCGGCCCAGATCATGTCTTTTTTGTCCTTGGAGGGATAGACGTTCCACCAAGCGGTCATACAGAGGATGTTGAGCAGACCGGCGACGCCGTTCATCACGTTGTGCCAGCCACCGTAGAGCCACACGCCCTCGCTGCTGAGCCACCACTTGTTCCAGCCCATAAATGCGGATTCGAAGTCGGAAGCCACGGCGATAAGGATGTTGATGGCCACGATGATGAACGGGAACGGTTTGAACCAGTGTTTGGC